>NZ_VBUM01000100.1 GCF_005774735.1 Microbacterium sp. 5K110
GCATCGGGTTCGACAGTGCCAGGCGCAGCCCCCGGCCTCCCGGCATCCCGGCTCCGATCCCGGTCTGGCCGGTGTGGAAGAGGGCCACCACCCCCGCGGCCTCGAGCTCGGCGTAGAGCGGGTAGTGCGCCTCGTCGCTCGGGTCGAAGCCCTGCACGGTGGGGTGGAACTTGAATCCGCGCACCCCGCTCTCGTCGATCAGGCGCCGCGCGCGCTCGACGGCGTCGGGACGGCGCGGGTCGACGGATCCGAAGGGGATCAGCACGTCGGGGTGACGTGCCGCGCCCGCGGCGACCTCGGCGCTCGAGATCGGCGGGTGCCCCAGCTGCGTCTCGGCGTCGACGGTGAACACCACCGCCGCCATCCGCCGCTCGCGGTAGTACGCGGCGATGCTGTCGAGGTCGGGGCGCGGGCCGTCGGTCGAGAAGTAGCGGCTGGCCGCCTCGGCGAGGTCGTCGGGCAGCGAGGCGTGCGCGTGGCCGTCGACCTCGATGTGCACGTGCATGTCGATCGCGGTCAGCGCCGCGACGTCGATGGCGGGCTCGTAACGGGTCACGCCGGTCACCGCGCGGGGTCGCGACGCAGGTCGTCGGGGAGCGGTGGGAAGCTCTCCCCGACGTCCTGCAGGGGGCCGACGGCCTCGGCGAAGCCCGCGGTGAGGTCCTCGGCGGTCCAGCCGCCGTCGCGGTAGGCGGTGGCGGCCGGCTCGGGGTGCGTCCACAGCTGCAGGCGATCGCCGCCGACACCGATGGCCTGGCCGGTCACGGCGCCGGCGGCATCCGAGGCGAGGTAGGCGATCAGGCCCGCGACGTCGTCGGACGTGCCGAAGCCGAGGTCGTGGCGGAAGAAGGCGGGCATGGGCTCCCCGGCGGCGTCGGCCTCGACGGCGGCGGCGAAGTAGGGCACCGTCGCGGTCATGGCGGTGGCGGCGACGGGGATCACCGCGTTCGCCGTGATCCCGGCGCGCTTCAGCTCGAGGGCCCAGGTGCGCACCATGCCGACGATGCCGGCCTTGGCGGCGGCGTAGTTCGTCTGGCCGAAGTTGCCGCGCTGACCGGTGGGGGAGCCGATGCAGATGATCCGCCCGGCGACGCCGTGCTCGCGCATCCACCCCGCCGCTTCGCGCACGCACGTGAAAGTACCGCGCAGGTGCACCCCGATCACGGTGTCGAAGTCGTCGTCGCTCATCTTCCACAGCACGGTGTCACGCAGGACCCCGGCGTTGGTGACGAGGATGTCCAGACCGCCGAAAGTGTCGACGGCGGTGCGGACGAGCTGTTGGGCCGTAGCGGTGGGGCCGACGGGTGCGACGACCGCGACCGCGCGGCCCCCGTCGGACTCGATCGTGGCGACGGCCTCCGCTGCGGTCGCCGCGTCGACGTCGTTGATCACGACGGCGGCGCCGTGGCGGGCGAGTTCGCGGGCATAGGCGAGGCCGAGGCCGCGGCCCGAGCCGGTGACGACGGCGACTTTGCCGTCGAGGAGCGGTGCGCTGGTCATAGGGATCCTTCCGTCGAGACCATTTCTAAACTCAACGATTGAGAATGTCAATCATTGAGTTCGCTACCATCGGGGAGTGACCTCGACGCCCGCCCCCGATGCGCCCGTCCGCCTCGACGACGAACTCAGCTTCCTCATGGCGCGCGCGAACGCCCTCTCCATCGCGGCCGGCAACGCCGCGCTCGCGCCCCTCGGTCTGCGGGTGCGGTCGTACTCGGTGCTCGCGCTCGCCGCGGGAGAGACGCGTCCCTCGCAGCGCGAGGTCTCCGATCATCTGCGGCTGGATCCGAGCCAGGTCGTCGCTCTCGTGGACGACCTGCAGCGCCGCGGTCTCGTCACGCGCGAGCCCGATCCGCGCGACCGCCGCGCCAACGTCGTCGTGATCACCGCGCCGGGCCGCGCGCTGCTGGACGAGGCCCGCCCCGCGATCCTGGCGGCCGAGCGCGAGCTGCACACCGGCCTCGACGACGGAGAGCGACGGCAGCTCACGACGCTGCTGCGGCGCGTGGCGTTCCCGGACTGAGCCCCGTGCGTCGGCCCGGGGCGTGCGCCGGCCCGTCGGTCGGGTAGACTCGTGTCGGCTCTCCGCGCGGCGGCATCCAGGCCAACTCCCCCAGGACGGAAACGTAGCAAGGGTAACCAGGCTCTACCGGGTGCGCGGAGAGTCTTTTCTTTGCCCGCGGATCCGGATGCCTCGCCCTCAGCGGCGCGCAAACGGCCCGTCGATCACCGCCCACTGCAGCAGCATGATCGTCTTGGCATCCTGGATCTCTCCGTCGCGGACCATCTGCAGCGCCGCGTCGATGTCGTACTCGAGGATCTCGATCTCCTCGCCCTCCTCGACCAGGCCTCCGCGGTCGCCCTCGCGCGACGCCCCGTCGTACGCGGCGGCGAAGAAGTGCAACCGCTCCGTGACCGATCCGGGGCTCATGTACACCTCGAACACCGGGTGCACCTCGGTGACGACGACCCCCGTCTCCTCCTCGGCCTCGCGGCGAATGGCGGTGATCGGGTCGTCGTCGTCCAGCAGCCCGGCCGCGGTCTCGATGAGCATCCCGTCGGGGTGGTCGTTGACGTACACCGGGTAGCGGAACTGCCGCGTGAGCAGCACCGTGCGCCGGTCGGGGTCGTAGAGCAGGATCGTCGCGCCGTTGCCGCGGTCGTAAGTCTCGCGCTTCTGGGTCGACCACTCGCCGTCGTCGCCTCGGTACCGGAAGGTCGTCGCGCGCAGGACGTGCCATCCGGCGGCGAGGAGTTCGACGTCGTCGACCACGACGCGCGGGTTGCGGTCGAGATCGCGGCCGGTGAGGTGCAGGCCCGTGCGGCCTCGGTGGTCGGGGACGGTGGTGCCGGGGCGTGCGTCGTTCATGCGGTCGGGATCTCCTCGATCGAGGTGTACACCGGGATGCCGCGTTCGAGCGCGATCTCCACGTCGCGGTCCGCGCCGCGCGAGGCGCCGGGAAGGCGGAGGACGGCGTCGCAGTGCTGCAGCAGGCGCTCCGCGGTCGGATAGAGCACCTCGGAGGCGAGCGGGTCGTTCGGCCCCGACGCCCCCGCGCTCGCGAGGACGGGCAGCGCGACCCACTCGCCGATCATCGGGACGTGCCCGGCGCGGAAGATCGGCCACGCCGCCTCCTCCAGACGGCGCAGGTTCGCGGCCATGCGCGCGGGGTCGCCGTCGGTACCCGACGCGTACGGTCCGGCGATCAGGATCAGGAGGGGGCGGCTCATAGTCGGAACGATAGTGCAGAAACGTGCAAGAATGTGGACATGATGCTGGCTGCTGCGCGCAAGGGCGTCCTGCTCGAGAGGTTGCGGCGCGACGGGCGCCTCGTGGTCAAGGATGTTGCGGTCGAACTCGGCCTGTCCGAGGACAGCATTCGCCGCGACCTGCGGGAACTGGATGCCGCGGGCCTCGCCGTGCGTGTCTACGGCGGTGCTCTGCCGGCCTCGCCCGCGGTCGCCGACTACTCGGTGCGCCAGGAGGTCGCTCGCGAGAGCAAGGCGCGCGTGGCGGACGCCGCCGTGGCCCTGATCGAGCCCGGTTCCACGGTGCTGCTCGACGGCGGCACCACGACGCTCGCGATGGTCCATGCCCTGCCTCGGGCGTTCACCGGGACGATCATCACGCATTCGCCGACCATCGCCGCCGCGCTCCTGGACCACGACGCGGAGGTCATCGTCATCGGCGGGCGCGTGTTCAAGCACTCGGCGGTGGCGTGCGGTGGCGCCGCGGTGGAAGCCGCGCAGCGGGTCAGCGCCGACGTCTTCTTCTTGGGCGTCACGGGCGTGCACGGCGAGGCGGGGCTGACGACGGGGGATGCCGAAGAAGCGGCGATGAAGCGTGCCCTCGCCGAGCGGGCGGCCGAGACGTTCGTCCTCGCGAGCGAAGAGAAGCTGGGCGCGGCCTCGCGCTTCGGCATCCTGCCGCTCACGGGCGTCTCCGGGATCATCGCCGATCTCGACCGCGGCGATCCCCGCGCCGGGGCCCTGCGTCGGGCGGGCGCTCGATTGCTGCCCGTTCCGCCCGCCCCGGGGCCGCTCGACATCGCTCGATAGCGAGGCAACCCCCGCGCGATGTCACCTCCCCCGCATAGGGTGGAGCCCGTGACGCAGAGCATCTACATCACGTCGGCCGAGGGTCACTCGGGCAAATCCACGGTGGCTCTGGGTGTCCTCGACGCCCTGAGTCGCGTCACCCCGCGCGTCGGCGTCTTCCGGCCGATCGCGCGCTCGACCGCCGAGCGCGACTACGTGCTCGAGATGCTGCTCGACCACGACGGCGTCGACCTCGCTTACGACGAGTGCGTGGGCGTCACGTACGACGACGTGCGCGACGACGCCGACGCCGCGCTCGGACGCATCGTCGAGCGGTACAAGGCGGTCGAGGCCCAGTGCGACGCGGTCGTGGTGATCGGCAGCGACTACACCGACGTCGGCAGTCCCGCCGAGCTCGCCTACAACGCCCGTATCGCGGCCAACCTCGGGGCACCGGTGCTCCTCGTCCTCGGCGGCCGCGCGCAACATGGACAGGGTGAGACGCTGGGACTGTCGGTCGCCCGCACCCCGCAGGAGGTCGGGCAGATCGCGGCCCTCGCTCTCCCCGAGCTGCTGCACGAGCGTGCCGAGGTGTTCGCCGCGATCGTCAATCGCGCCGATCCCGACCTGCTCGACGAAGTCGTGTCCTCGGTGCGGCACGTCGTCGACACGGCCGGCGCACCGCGCAGCCGGACGGTGCCGGTGTGGGCACTCCCCGAGGACCGCTTCCTCATCGCGCCGTCGATGCGCGGAGTGCTGCGCTCGGTCGAGGGCGAGCTCATCAAGGGCGACCCCGAGCTGCTCACCCGCGAGGTGCTCGGCGTGGTGGTGGCCGGTATGTCGATGGTCAACGTCCTGCCGCGCCTGATGGAATCCGCGGTCATCGTCATCCCCGCCGACCGCACCGAGGTGCTGCTGGCGGCGCTCCTGGCGCACTCGTCGGGGACGTTCCCCTCGCTCGCCGGCGTCGTGCTCAACGGCGGGTTCGAGCTGCCCGACGCGATCGTGCGCCTCATCGACGGCCTCGGTTCGTCGCTGCCGATCATCGCCACCGATCTGGGCACCTACGACACCGCGGTGCGGATCATGAACACGCGCGGACGTCTGGCCGCCGATTCGCAGCGCCGCTACGACACGGCGCTGGCGATGTTCGAGCGCCACGTCGACACCGAGCTCCTCACCCGCGAGCTGGGCGTCTCCCGC
The DNA here is from genome assembly GCF_005774735.1 of Microbacterium sp. 5K110. Lineage (GTDB taxonomy): Bacteria > Actinomycetota > Actinomycetes > Actinomycetales > Microbacteriaceae > Microbacterium. Next base: position 5,242 of record NZ_VBUM01000100.1, read on the forward strand.
CCGAGCGTCGTGACCCCGCTGATGTTCGAGTACGGCCTCGTCGATCGCGCGCGCTCCGACAAGCGCCGCATCGTGCTGCCCGAGGGCACCGACGACCGCGTGCTGCGGGCCGCGGCCACCGTGCTCTCGCGCGGCATCGCCGACCTGACGATCCTCGGCGAGCCGATCGAGGTGCGCGGCCGCGCGATCGAGCTCGGCATCGACATCCGTGACGCCGAGGTGCTGAGCCCCTTCGACGCGGTGCACGTCGACAAGTTCGCCACCGAGTACGCGCGTCTGCGCGCCCACAAGGGCGTCACGTACGCGCAGGCGGCCGACACCGTCACCGACGTGTCGTACTTCGGCACGCTCATGGTGCACTTGGGCCTGGCCGACGGGATGGTCTCGGGTGCCGCGCACACCACGGCCCACACGATCCGCCCCGCGTTCGAGATCATCAAGACCGCGCCCGGTGTGTCGGTCGTCTCGAGCGTGTTCCTCATGGCGTTGGCCGACCGCGTGCTGGTCTACGGCGATTGCGCCGTCATCCCCGACCCCACGAGCGAGCAGCTCGCCGACATCGCGGTGTCGTCGGCGGCGACCGCGACGCAGTTCGGCATCGAACCGCGCGTCGCGATGCTGTCGTACTCGACGGGGGAGTCGGGCACGGGCGCCGACGTCGAGAAGGTGCGCGCGGCCACGGCGCTCGTGCGCGAGCGCGCGCCCGAGCTGCTGGTCGAGGGGCCCATCCAGTACGACGCGGCGGCCGACGCCGCCGTGGCGCAGGCCAAGATGCCCGGCTCCGAGGTCGCAGGGCGTGCGACCGTCTTCGTCTTCCCCGACCTGAACACCGGCAACAACACCTACAAGGCCGTGCAGCGCTCGGCCGGTGCGGTCGCGATCGGCCCGGTCCTGCAGGGTCTGAACAAGCCGATCAACGACCTGTCGCGCGGCGCCCTGGTCGGCGACATCGTCAACACGATCGCGATCACCGCGATCCAGGCCCAGGGGAGCCCCGCGTGAGCGTCGTGCTGGTCGTCAACAGCGGTTCGTCGTCGTTCAAGTACCAGCTGCTCGACATGGAGCACGAGCGCGTCCTCGCCTCGGGGCTGGTCGAGCGCATCGGCGAGGGCACGGGCGTCGCGACCCACACCGTCACCGCGGCATCCCTCGCTCCCTCCGACGGCCCTGCGCCGACGGTGACGGATGCCACGTCCACCATCGAGCGCGAGATCCCCGACCACACCGCGGGGTTCGCCGTCATGCTCGAGGCCTTCGCTCTGCACGGCCCCTCGCTCGAAGAGCGCGCGCCGGTGGCGGTCGGGCACCGCGTCGTGCACGGCGGGGCGCGCTTCTTCGAGCCGACGCTGGTGACCCCGCTCGTCGAGATCAACATCGACGAGCTGTCGGTGCTGGCCCCGCTCCACAACCCCGCGAACCTCGCCGGGATCGTCGCGGCGAAGAAGGCCTTCCCCGCGGTTCCGCACGTGGCCGTCTTCGACACCGCATTCCACCAGTCGCTCGCCCCGGCGGCGTACACGTACGCGATCGATCGCGAACTCGCCGAGGCGCACCGCATCCGCCGGTACGGATTCCACGGCACGAGCCACAAGTTCGTCAGCGAGTCCGCCGCGCAGTTCGTGGGACGGCCCCTGGCCGAACTCCGTCAGATCGTGTTCCACCTCGGCAACGGCGCGTCCGTCACCGCCATCGAGGGCGGCCGGTCCGTCGAGACCTCGATGGGCCTCACCCCGCTCGAAGGTCTCGTGATGGGCACGCGCTCCGGTGACCTCGACCCGGCGGTGCTGTTCCAGCTCGCCCGCCGTGCCGACCTCTCGATCGCCGACCTCGACACCCTGCTCAACAAGCGGTCCGGGCTCCAGGGTCTCGCCGGGGTGTCCGACATGCGCGACCTCACCGCGCGTTGCGACGCGGGCGACCCCGACGCCCAGCTCGCTTTCGACGTCTACGTCCACCGGCTGCGTGCGTACGCCGGGGCCTATCTCGCCCAGCTCGGCGGCGTCGACGTCATCTCCTTCACCGCGGGCGTCGGCGAGAACGCCGCGCGCGTGCGCGCCGAGGCCATGGCCACCCTGGGCTTCGCCGGGGTCGAGCTCGACGCCGAGCGCAACGAGACGCGGGGGCGCGGCATCCGTCGCATCTCGTCGGACGCCTCGCGCGTCGAGGTGCTCGTGGTGCCGACGAACGAAGAGCTCGAGATCGCTCGACAGACTCTGTCGGTCGCGTCCTGAGCCCACGGCCGTGACCCGCCTGCGCGCCGCCCGGGCCCTCATCGGCGGGGCGGTGGTGGGGCCCGTCGTGCTGGAGCTCGCGGGCGCGCGGATCCGGACGGTGCGTCCCGCACGAGACGACGACGTCGTCGACGTCGATCTCGCCGACGGCATGCTCAGTGCGGGGCTGCTCGATCTGCAGGTCAACGGCGCGTTCGGGGCGGATGTCGCCGCCGCCGACGGTGCCGCATGGCGGACGCTGCTCGCGGGACTGGCGACGCACGGCATCACGGGGGTGCAACCCACGGTGATCACGGCGCCGCTGCCCGAACTGGTGGCATCCCTGGAGCGGATCGGTCGCGCGCGCGACGCTTTCGCCGACGAACCGGTCGCCCGGGTCCTCGGGGCGCACGCGGAAGGACCGTTCCTCTCGCCGGCCCGCGCGGGAGCGCACCGCGCCGAGTGGCTGCTCGCGCCGACGCCCGCCCACATCGACGCGCTGGTGTCGGATCCCGGCGCGCATCGCGCGCTGCGCACCGTCACGCTCGCCCCCGAACTCCCCGGTGCGCTCGAGGCCGTCCGGCGTCTCACCCGAGAGGGGGTCGTCGTCGCCGTCGGGCACAGCGACGCCACCGCCGCGCAGGTCCACGCGGCGGGCGACGCCGGGGCGACCATGACCACGCACGTCTTCAACGCCCAACGGCCCCTGACCGCGCGCGAGCCCGGCGTGCCCGGAGCGGTTCTCGTCGACGACCGCTTCTTCGTGGGCACGATCATCGACGGCCGGCACCTCGACCCCCGCGTCGTGTCGCTCGTGATGACGGCGGCCGGCCGTCGCGCGGTCGGCGTGAGCGACGCGATCGTGACCGCCGGTCTCGCCCCGGGCGAGTGGCACGACTTCGGCGGGCAGCCCGTCGCGAACGACGACACGGGCCTCGGTCGGCGCCCCGACGGCACGATCGCCGGGGCCGGCGTCGTGCTCGACGAGGGTGTGCGCCGCATGATCGCGGCGGGCCTGGACCCGGCCTCCGTCCTCGCCGCGTGCACCGAGAACGCCGCCCGATCGCTCGGCCGCACCGACATCGGTCACCTCTCCGAGGGCGCTCTCGCCGACCTCGTGTGGTGGGATGCCATGTGGCATCCGTCCCGCGTGTGGATCGGCGGACGGGCCCTCGTGTCCGGGTCCCGCTGAGACCGCGGGGCGGCCTCGCCGGTACGCTGGGACAGCGACGTCCCCGTCGCTTGCACGTCCCGCCCTGCGATCTGGAGCCCGCCGTGACCGAGAGCCGTGACCTGCCCGACCTGACGTCGTACGACGCCGTGCTGTTCGACCTCGACGGGGTGCTCACGCCCACCGCGGAAGTCCACATGCGGGCGTGGAAAGAGATGTTCGACGAGCTCTTTGCGGCCTGGGACATCCAGCCGGCGTACACAGATCGCGACTACTTCGACTACGTGGACGGCAAGAAGCGCTACGACGGTGTCGCGAGTCTGCTGCGCAGCCGCGACGTCGAAGTGCCGTGGGGCGACCCGTCCGACGACCCGTCGAGCGACACCGTCTGCGGTGTCGGCAACCGCAAGAACGTCGTGTTCTCGCGCATCCTGCGGGCCGAGGGCATCGCGCCGTACCCCGGCTCGATCGCGCTGCTGGACGTGCTGGACGAGGCCGGCACCCCGATCGCCGTGGTGTCCAGCTCGAAGAACGCCGTCGAGGTGCTCGAGGCCGCCGGCATCCGTGAGCGTTTCCCCGTGGTGATGGACGGCGTCGTCGCCGAACGCGATCACCTCGCGTCCAAGCCCGCGCCCGACGTGTTCGCCGAAGCGGCGAAGATGCTCGGCGTCGACCCGGCGCGCTCCGCGGCCGTCGAGGACGCCCTCAGCGGCGTGACCTCGGCCTCGTCGGCGGGTTTCGCTCTGGTCGTGGGCGTCGATCGCGGGGTGGGGGCGGACCAGCTCTCGGCCGCCGGGGCCGACGTGGTCGTCGACGACCTCCAGGCGTTCGTAGACTGAGCCGTCGCCTCGCGCGACTGACCCGAACCCCGGCACCGGAAGGCATGCCCCCGATGATCGATCGCGATCGTTTCCCCGTCGACGAATGGCGTCTCATCGAGACCGAGTTCTCGGCCGACGACACCGGTGTCACCGAGACCCTCTTCGCGGTCGGCAACGGCTATCTGGGCTTGCGCGGCAACTCGATCGAGGGGCGCTTCGCCCACGAGCAGGGCACGTTCATCAACGGGTTCCACGAGACGTTCCCCATCCGCCACGCCGAGCAGGCGTACGGCTTCGCCGAGGTGGGGCAGACGATCATCAACGCCCCGGATGCCAAGGTCCTCCGGGTCTACGTCGACGACGAGCCGCTCTCGCTCGACATCGCCGACGTGCGCGACTACGAGCGCGTTCTCGACCTGCGCCAGGGGATCCTCCGTCGCACGCTGCTGTGGGTGACGCCCTCGGGCAAGGAGGTGCGCATCGAGGACGAGCGGTTCGTCTCCTTCGAGGAGAAGCACCTCGCCGTGCTCCGCTTGACCGTGACGGTGCTGAACGCCGACGCCCCGGTCGCGGTGAACAGCCAGCTGCTGAACCGTCAGGACGGCGAGGGCATCTACGGCGGTTCGCCGATGGCATCCCGGCAGTCCGGCTTCGACCCGCGGAAGACCGAGAAGCTCACCGACCGTGTGCTGCAGCCGCGGGACTACTGGCAGGACGGCGACCGTTCGGCCCTGTCGTACGAGGTCACCGAATCGGGAATGACGCTCGCCGTCATCGCCGAGCACGCGATCGAGACCGACAACGACTACACGGTCCGGCAGCTCGTCGAGCCCGACCTCGCCAAGACCGTGTACCGCGTGCACGCCCGGGCCGGGGTTCCCACGACGATCACGAAGCTCGTGAGCTACCACACCTCGCGCGGTGTGCCCGCGGGCGAACTCGTCGACCGGTGCCGCCGCACCCTCGACCGTGCCCGCGAGATCGGCGTCGACGGCCTCGTCGAACGCCAGATCGACTGGTTCGCCGCGTTCTGGGACCGCTCCGACGTGCGCATCGGCGGTCACGCCGACCTGCAGCAGGCGACCCGCTGGTGCCTGTTCCAGCTCGCCCAGGCCGCCGCCCGCGCCGACGGACACGGTGTCCCCGCGAAGGGCGTCACCGGGTCGGGGTACAGCGGTCACTACTTCTGGGACACCGAGGTGTACGTGCTGCCGTTCCTGGCGTACACGACGCCGCAGTGGGCGCGGAACGCGCTCCGCATGCGGCACCTCATGCTCCCCGCGGCCCGCAAGCGCGCCCACCAGCTCAACGAGGCCGGTGCTCTCTTCCCATGGCGCACGATCAACGGCGAAGAGGCCTCGGCCTACTACGCCGCCGGCACCGCGCAGTACCACATCAACGCCGACGTGGCCTTCGCGCTGGCGAAGTACGTCCGCGCGACCGGTGACGAGGAGTTCCTCGCCCGCGAGGGCGTCGACATCGCCGTCGACACGGCACGACTGTGGTCGACCCTCGGCTTCTGGCGCTCGAGCGACGGCGCCGACGGCGAGCCGGACTCCTTCCACATCCACGGCGTCACCGGGCCCGACGAGTACACCACCGTCGTCAACGACAACCTCTTCACCAACGTCATGGCGCGGTTCAACCTGCGCTTCGCGGCGCGGACGGTGCGCGACCTCGCCGAGAACGCCCCCGAGGACTACGGTCGCATGGTCGATCGCATGAACCTCGATCCCTCGGAGCCGGACCGCTGGGAGAAGGCGGCCGAGGCGATGCACATCCCGTTCAGCCCGGCGCTCGGCATCCATCCTCAGGACGCCGTGTTCCTCGAGCGCGAGATCTGGGACCTCGAGAACACCCCGCCCGACCAGCGCCCCCTGCTGCTGCACTTCCACCCGCTGGTCATCTACCGGTACCAGGTGCTCAAGCAGGCCGACGTCGTGCTCGCGCTGTTCCTGCAGGGCAATCACTTCACGGATGCCGAGAAGCTCGCCGACTTCGAGTACTACGACCCGCTGACCACCGGCGACTCGACGCTGTCGGCGGTCGTGCAGTCGATCCTGGCCGCCGAGGTGGGCTACCAGGACCTCGCGCTGGAGTACTTCCGGCAGGCGGCGTTCGTCGACCTCGGCGACCTGCACCACAACGCCGCCGACGGTGTGCACGTGGCTTCCGCCGGCGGCGTGTGGACGGCGCTCGTCAGCGGCTTCGGCGGCATGCGCGACCACTTCGGTCGACTGACGTTCGACCCGCGGCTCCCGGTCGACTGGCCCGAGCTGTCGTACGTGCTGCACTGGCACGGGACGCGCCTGAACATCACGCTCACCGCCACCGCGCTCACCCTGCGGGCCGGGGAGGACGGGGAGCCGGTGGAGTTCGCCGTCCGTGGCGTGGACTACACCGTCGCGCCCGGCGAGAGCGTCCGGATCACGCTGCACGGCCAGGGCCCGGTGATCCCCGGACGTCCGTCGATCCGCCAGCTCGAGGGCTCGGTCCGCGAGGACGGCACCCTGATGTCGGCCTCGGTGCCGATCGTCACCACCGCGATCCCCCTCATCCCCAGCGATGACGAACCGGTCGCCGTGGGTCTGGACGCCTGAGTTCCCTCACCCGACGCGCGGCGGTGCCCTCCGGGGTGCCGCCGCGTTCGTGTGCGCGGGGGGTGACCGGCGGTGG
>NZ_VBUM01000101.1 GCF_005774735.1 Microbacterium sp. 5K110
CCCGAGGCAACCGCGCCAGACAACCGCCCCAGACCAACCGCCCCCGAGCGGCCCCGGCTCAGTCGGCCAGGCGCCAGTCCTCGAAGCTGAACCCGGGCGAGACGAGGCAGCTGACGACACATTCCGCGTCGTCGACGAGGCGTGCGGCCTGCCACACGCCCGCGGGGACCGTGGCCTGCAGCCGCTCCCCCGCCGCGAGGTCGGCGCCGAGCACGACGGCATCCGTGAGCTCGGGAGAGAGCCCGTCGCCGCCGAACGACAGCTCGAGGCGACCCGGGCCGTGCCAGAGCCACAGCTCGTCGCTCGTGACGACGTGCCAGGCGCTGTGCTCGCCGGGCGTCAGCAGGTAGTGGATGCAGGTCGCCGCCGGCCGCACTCCTGCGGGCGTCTCGACCGTGTACGAGCCGGTCCACATGCGACGGAACCAGCCGCCCTCGGGGTGCTGCTCGAGGTCGAGCAGGCGGGCGGTGGCGGGGCGGTCGTCAGTCACGGTGCACTCCGGTCTCTCGGGTGAAGGCGGCGGATGCGAAGCGCACCTCGCCGTCGATGAAGGTCGCCGCCGCGCGCCCGGCGCCGTCGACGACGAGGTGCTCGATCGTGTCGTCGACGTCAGCGGGAGCGATGTCGAAGAACGCGAGGTCGGCCACGGCGCCGACCGAGAGGTATCCGGTGCGGTCGGGTCCGGTGTCGAGCCCCATCGCATGCGCCCCGCCGAGCGTCGCCGCCCGCAGCAGCAGCGCGGCCAGGTCGCGGTTCACGTATCCCTGGGCGCGTGCGAGGCGGTGCAACGCCGCCACGTCGGCGAGCAGGTCGAGCGACGGAGACGACGACAGCGAGTCGGTGCCCACGGCGATCGCATTGCCCTCGACGAGGTACGCGGCCACGGGCGGCTCGTCGAGCCCGATCACCGCGTTCGACCGCGGACACAACGCCACGGTCGTCCCCCGCTGCCGGAGCACCGAACGGTCGCGCGCGGTCATGTAGACGCCGTGCGCGATATGGCAGTCGGGTCCGAGCACCCCGAGCTCGTCGACGAACTCGGTCGCGCCCGTGCCGAAGCCCTCGTCGCGCAGCGCCTGGAAGCTCGCGGGCCGCCGCTCTCGCCACGGCAACGCCTCACCGTGCTCGCGCTCGAACGCCGCCTCACCGAGGTGGATGTGCAGCCGGCTCCCCCGCTCGCGCACGATGTCGGGGATCTCCAGCAGCGGCTCGACGTCGAGCGAATACGGCGCGTGCGGCGACAGGCCGGTTCCGGGCGGCGACGGCAGCGAGTCCAGCCGCGCCTCCACCTCGGCCCTCCCCCGCTCGGCCCACGCGGCGTTCGTCCAGCTCATCACCTCCCAGTAGGTGATGCCGTGCAGCCGGGCGTCGTGCAGAGCGGATGCCGCCTCGACGTCGGTGACGATGTCGGCCACGGCGGTCGTGCCGGCGGCGATCATCTGTGCGGCTCCCGCCCTGGCATCCGCCGCCCAGTCCAAGCCCGACTCGTAGACCGGCTCGAAAGCCTCGGCCCAGTCCTCGAACCCGGTGTAGGAGCCGCGCCCGACCTCGGCCATGCCGGTGTACTGCAGGTGCGAATGCGCGTTGACGAGCCCGGGGGTGAGGATGCCGCGCCAATGCACCTCGTCGAACTCCACGCCGCGCTGGCGCAGCTCGTGGCGCACCCACTCGCGCTCCCCCACGTGGCGGATGCGCCCCCCAGCCACGGCTATCGCCCCGCCCACGATCGGAGGCGCGGTGATGGGGACGACGAGGGATGCCGAATACAGCACGACCCGCGGGCGCTCGGGTGCGCGATCGACGGTCATGCTGCTCAGCCTAGAAGGCGTGCGTTACGGTCTCGGAACGCAGAACGGCCCCGGCCTGCCGAAGCAGAACCGGGGCCGTGTCAGGCGCGAATTACTTCGCGGCGACCACCTGGAGGGTGATCACGGCGGTGACGTCGTCACGCAGGCGAACGGTCGCCTCGTGCTCGCCGACCGACTTGATCGAGGAGGTGATCTGGATCTTGCGCTTGTCGAGCTCGCCCAGGCCGGCAGCCTTGACGGCGTCAGCGACGTCGCCGGTCTTGACCGAACCGAACAGACGACCCTCGGCACCGGCCTTGACGGCCAGCTTGACGGTGGTCGACTCGAGCGAGTTCTTCAGGGCCACGGCGTCTTCGTGGTCGTGGATCGCGCGGGCTTCGCGGGCGGCGCGAATCGACGCCACCTGCTTCTCGCCACCACGGGACCAGGACACGGCGAAGCCCTGGGGGATGAGGTAGTTACGGGCGTACCCGTTCTTGACCTCGACAACGTCACCGGCGCTACCGAGCCCGGTGACCTCATTCGTGAGAATCAGCTTTGCCATCGGGTGCTCCTTAGCGGCCGGCGCCGGCGTAGGGCAGGAGAGCCATCTCGCGCGCGTTCTTGATGGCGCGGGCGATCAGGCGCTGCTCCTGCACGGAGACACCGGTGATACGACGGGCGCGGATCTTCCCGCGCTCCGAGATGAACTTGCGGAGGGTCGCGACGTCCTTGTAGTCGATGACGCCGACGCGGATCGCCTTCGCGGGGGCTGCGTTCTTCGCGCCCTTCCGCGGCTTGCGGCGGTCGCCAGTGGCCTTTCCAGCCATGCTTCCTTCTTTCGTGTGGGTTCGGATGCCGGGGCGGGCGAGCCGCCTGGCGGGTGGCATCCGGAATTTTCGGGGTCGTCACGCCGTGAGGCGCAGCGAGATCAGAACGGGGTGTCGTCTCCGTAGGAACCGGGAGTGCTCCACGCGTCGGCGCCGCCGCCCTGGTTCGACCCGGGGGTCGACCACGGCTCATCGGCGCCCTGCTGGACCTGCTGACGCTGTCCACCGCCGCCACCGGCGCCGCCCGAAGAGGCAGCGCGGGTGACCTGGGCGGTCGCGTAGCGGAGCGAGGGGCCGATCTCGTCGACCTCCAGCTCGATCGAGGTGCGGTTGTTGCCCTCGCGGTCCTGGTAGGAGCGCTGCTTCAGGCGACCGGTCGCGATGACACGGGAACCCTTCGTCAGCGAACCGGCGACATGCTCGGCGAATTCGCGCCACACCGAGGCGCGCAGGAACAGCGCCTCGCCGTCCTTCCACTCGTTCGCCTGACGGTCGAACGTGCGGGGGGTCGACGCGATGGTGAAGTTCGCCACCGGCAGCCCGTTCTGCGTGTACCGCAGCTCGGGGTCGGCCGTGAGGTTGCCCACGACGGTGATGACGGTTTCGCCGGCCATCGTCGTTACTTCGCAGCCTTCTCGGCGGACTCGACCTTGCGGGGAGCGGCAGCCTTGCGAGCGGCCTTCTCCTCGGAACGCTTCGCCTCGGCGGCGACCTGAGCGATGGCCTCCTCGGCGCGGAGGACCTTGGTACGCATGATCTGCTCGTTCAGCTTCAGCTGACGGTCGAGCTCCTGCGTGGCCTCGCTCGTGGCGGTGAAGTCCACGACGGCGTAGATGCCTTCGTTCTTCTTCTTGATCTCGTAGGCCAGACGGCGGCGGCCCCAGACATCGACCTTCTCGATGGTTCCCCCATCGTTGGTGATGACCTTGAGGAACCCGTCGAGCTTCGGAGCGACCTGGCGCTCGTCGACCTCGGGGTCGAAGATGACCATGAGTTCGTACTGGTGCGTCACTAACCCACCTCCTTCGGACTAGAACGGCTGACGGGCATTTCCCGGCAGCAGGAGGGTGTGTTGCACGTCGTCTCGGGCTTACACGCGCATGGGCGTCGCCAGACAACCTTCGTAGTCTAACGGATGCCACTCCCCTGCGGGAATCGAGCCTCTCGGCCGCAGTCCGCGACGCTCGGTAGCGTGGGGACATGAGCGGTACGGCACTGGACACCTCTGCCCTGACACAGCCGGTGGACCGCGCGGAGGTGCGCGCGTTCACGGCCCGACTGCGGCGCGAGGGCAAGCTCACGAGCATCGTCATCACGGTGGTCGGGTTCGTCGTGGTGGGCGGCATCCTGCTGCTGTCGGCGACGCTGCTCGCCGCGGTCGTGAGCTTCGGGCTGCTCGCGGACGGGGACGGGCGGCCGAGCCCCATCGGCATCCTCTTCCTCCTGTTCTTCGTCGCCGCGGTGCTCGCCGTCGGATACGCGCTGGCGAAGCTGTTCCACGGGCGGGCCGAGCGCCGCTACCGGCTCGCGCGCTTCGCCGAATCCAACGGCATGTCCTGGACCCCGACGGTCCCGAACCCCGGCCTGCCCGGCATGATCTTCAGCGAAGGACGCGACCGCGAGGCGACCGACGTCGTGCGCGGACCGCTCCCCCGCGGCGTCGAGATCGGCAATTACACGTACAAGACCGGGTCGGGCAAGAGCGAACAGACGCACAAATGGGCGTACGTCGAGATCCGGCTCGACACGCCGCTGCCCCACATCGTCCTGGATGCCGTGGGCAACAACGGCCTGTTCGGCGGGTCCAACCTCCCGGCGATGTTCAGCCGCGATCAGCGTCTGAGCCTCGAGGGCGACTTCGACCGGTACTTCGCGCTGTACTGCCCCAAGGGCTACGAGCGCGACGCCCTGTACCTCTTCACCCCCGACGTCATGGCGCGGTTCGTCGACAACGCCGCCGCCCTCGACGTCGAGATCGTCGACGACCGCCTGTTCCTCTACGCCCGGCGCGAGCTTTCGACCCTCGACCCCGCTGTGTGGGAGTGGGTCTTCGGCACAGTGGATGCCATCGACGACAAGCTCGCGCAGTGGGCGCGGTGGCGCGACGAGCGCCTCTCCGCCGACGCCGTGCCCGCCGCGTCGGGCGTTCCGCTCCTCACTCCCCCGCCCGCCGGCGTCGCCCGGGAGGGACGCCGGCTGCGCCGCGGGTTCTCGTGGGTCGGGGCCGTGATCGCGGTGCTCGCGATCGGGTGGTGGCTGTTCTCGGTCGTCGTGGACATCATCGGCGGCTGACCACGGGGCGGTCGGTGACGCGCGGCGCGCGCCGAACTCCCGAGATCCGGGCGGCCGCTGATCGGCGGCCTGGGCCGAACTCCTGAGTTTTCGCCGGTAGACGGCTTTCGCCGCGGCATACGGAGGCTGAAGCATCGGATGTCAGGAGTTCGGCCCCGGGCGACCCGCCATCGACGTCTCGGAACTCAGGAGTGTGGCGCACACTCCCGCCCCGGCCGGACACGCCGCTGCGCTCAGTGCGCCGACCAGCCGCCGTCCATGACGTAGCTCGTGCCGGTGACCATCGCGGCATCCGGGCCCGCCAGCCACAGGGCGAGTGACGCAACCTCGGCCGGCTCGACGAGCCGTTTGATCGCGGCATCCTTCAGCAGCACCGTCTCGAGGACCTCGGATTCGGGGATGCCGTGCGCCCGCGCCTGATCCGCGAGCTGTTTCTCGACGAGCGGCGACCGCACGTACCCGGGGTCGATGCAGACGCTCGTGACGCCGCGCGGGCCGCCCTCGAGCGCCGTGGTCTTCGACAGGCCCTCGAGTCCGTGCTTCGCCGTGACGTACGCCGACTTGTATGCCGATGCGCGTATGCCGTGCACGCTCGACACGTTCAGCACACGACCGAAGCCGCGCGCGTACATCCCCGGCAGGGCCGCGCGGATCAGCAGAAACGGCGCCTCGAGCATCAGCCGCAGCATGAACGAGAAGCGCTCCGGCGCGAAGTCCTCGATCGGGCTGACGTGCTGGATGCCGGCATTGTTGACGAGGATGTCGACGTCGAGGCTGAGGTCGGCCAGGGTCGCCGTGTCCGACAGGTCGACCGCCCAGGAGCGACCGCCGATCTCGTCCGCGAGCGCCGCGGCACCCTCGGCGTTGAGATCGGCGACCGTCACGGTGGCGCCGGCCTCGGCGAACGCACGCGCGATCGCGGCACCGATGCCGCTGGCTCCGCCGGTGACGAGGGCGCGGCGTCCGCTGAGGTCGATGCTCATGGTTCCTACTTCCCCCGTGCCGCGTCGGCGGCGTCGATGGCGCGCAGCGAGATGCCGCGCGTCTCCTTCAGCGACAGTACGGCGACCGACGTGACGATGCAGGCCGCCACGATGTACATCGCGATCGGCAGCCACGAGCCGAAGTCGCGCAGCCACTGCGTCGCGAGGATCGGCGCGAGCGAGCCCGCGAGGATCGCGGTGACCTGGGCTCCGAGCGAGACGCCCGAGTAGCGCATGCGCGTCGGGAAGAGCTCGGCCATGACGGCCGGCTGCGGCGCGTACATACCGGCGTGGAACACCAGGCCGATCGAGACGGCGGCGACGATGACGACGGGGTTGAGCGTGTCGAACATCGGGAAGGCGAAGAACGCCCAGGTCGCGCTGAGAATCGCGCCGGCGAGGTACACGGGCTTGCGACCGATGCGGTCGGCGAGACGGCCGAGCGGGGGGATCACGGCGAAATGGATCACGTGCGCGATGAGCAGCGCGAGGAGCAGCTGGCTCGTGTCGTACGAGTGCACGAACTTCAAGTAGACGATCGAGAAGCTCACGACGATGTAGTAGACGATGTTCTCCGCGAAGCGCACGCCCATCGCCTGGACGACACCCTTGGGGTAGCGGCGCAGCACCTCGACGACGCCGAACGACGTGGCCTTCTCTTGCTCGACCTGCTTCTTGGCCTCGAGGAAGATCGGCGCCTCTTCGACGTGCGTGCGGATGTAGAAGCCGACGAGCACGATCACGGCCGAGAGCCAGAACGCGATGCGCCAGCCCCAGTCGAGGAACGCCGCGGGCGAGAGCACGAACGACGTGATCAGCAGCACGGTCGTGGCCAGGAGGTTTCCGACGGGAACGGCCGCCTGGGGCCAGCTCGACCAGAACGCGCGCGTGCGGTCCGGGCTCTGCTCCGCGACGAGCAGCACGGCGCCGCCCCACTCGCCGCCGACGGCGAAGCCCTGGATGAAGCGCAGGGCCACGAGCATCGCGGGCGCCCAGTATCCGACGGAGGCGAAACCGGGGAGGCATCCCATCAAGAAGGTCGCCGCGCCGACGATGACGATCGTCGCCTGCAGCGTGGGCTTGCGGCCGAACCGGTCACCGATCTGGCCGAAGACGATGCCGCCGAGCGGGCGGGCGATGAAGCCGACCGCGTACGTGACGAAGGCGGCGATGATGCCGTCGAGGGGAGACCCCGACGACGGGAAGAAGAACGTGCCGAACACCAGGCTCGCGGCCGTGGCGTAGAGGAAGAACTCGTACCACTCGACGACCGTGCCGGCCATCGAGGCGGCGACGACGCGGCGGATCTTGCTCGTGGGGGCGGTGGGGGAGGCGCTGTGGTGCGCGGTGGTGGGGGATTCCATGCTGCTCCTTCGGTGTCGACGGTGACACCCGCGAGACAGTCTGCGGAGGCACGGACCATGCGGCAATGCCCAATGGTGCGGGTCCTGTGTGCAGAATTGCACACATGGATGCCACGAACGTCCGCGCCGACGACCTCTTGATGCTGCTCGCGGTTGCCCGCACCGGCCGCTATACCGCCGCCGCGCAGGTCCGCGGCGTCGACCACACGACGGTCGCGCGGCGTATCGCCGCACTCGAGGACGCCCTCGGTGGGCGCGTCGTCGCCGCGTCCGGCCGGGGGTGGGAGCTGACGGCGTTGGGGCAGCACGCCGTCGAGACGGCCGGACGCATCGAGGCGGCGATGTCGCGCTTGTCTGGCGGGGGAGAGGAGCCGGATCCGGTCTCGGGCGTCGTGCGGATGTCGGCCACCGACGGCTTCAGCGCCTACATCGCCGCACCCGCGATCGCGGCGTTGCGACAGCGGCATCCGGAGCTGTCCGTCGAGATCGTGGCGACGCAACGGCGAGCGGCGCTGCACCGGCCGGGCCTGGATCTCGAGGTGGTGGTGGGGGAGCCGCAGACCTCGCGCGGCACCGCGACCCGTCTCGGCACGTACACGCTCGGCATGTACGCCTCGCGGGCGTACCTGGATCGCGAGGGTACGCCCGCGGATCTCACCGAGCTCGAGCGGCACCGGCTCGTGTACTTCGTCGACTCGATGCTGCAGGTCGAGGCGCTGGATCTTCCTCGGCGGCTCGTGCCGCGCATGCGCGACGGGCTCACCTCGACCAACGTGTTCGTGCACGTCGAAGCGACACGGGTAGGTGCCGGAATCGGCATGCTCCCGTGCTTCGCCGCCGACCGGCATCCGGATCTGGTCAGGTTGCTGCCCGAAGTCGTTTCCGAACGGTTGCCGTACTGGATGATCGTGCGCCCCGACTCGCTGCGGATCCCCGCCGTCGCGGCCCTGGCCGACGCGCTGTGGGCGCAGACCGCGGCCGCCCAGTCCATGCTCGACGGGGCATGAAGCCCGCCAGCGTGCGTCAGCGCCGCGCTCGGTTGATGCGGATTGGGGAAGGGCTCGGCCTCACAAGCGTTCGCAGAAGGCGCCCGACTCGGCCAGTGTGGCACGCAGCTGCGCGTCACTCGAATCCACGAAACGCGGCTCGCGCGTCCACGCGTAGAGTCCATGAAGGGACGAGCTCCAGTCCGGTTCGCTCGACGGGCGGCCGTCGCGCGCGAACGAGCCCCAGGCGTTCATCATGCGTCGGGACAGGCGACCCGTCGAACGTGAACGGGCGGCCGCCGTTCCGAAGACGAGCGGCAGTTCACCGGAGTGTCCAGGATCGACCCCGTCGACGCCCACGGGATCGAAGACGTAGGCGAACGTCGGGGCGTTCCCGCGTGCTCGGACGACACGGTCGACCGGGGAGCGGTACATGAGTTCCGATAGCACGGCCTCGCGAAGGCGCCTTGCGGTCGGGGTCCGACGGTGATCGTGCTCGAAGGCAGCCGAAAGGTCGGCGACACGAAGGCGTGGGGCGACGTCGTGCAGCAGCGCGTCGAGGGCCCGATCGTCGCCGGACTCCGGTCCCATCCAGGGCAGGGCCTCGCGACGGTTCGATCCGATGAGCAACGGCACGTCCGCTCCCTCGCCCGCGGCGAGCGCGTCGAGCGGGCGCCGCTGCACGAGGGCGCCGTCGACAACCGGTCGGAACGGCAGCGAGTCGATGGGTGCGGATGCCGCGCGCTCGTCGATCACCTGCGTCTGCGCGCGGATCAGGTCGGTGACCGGAAGATCACGCAGGGCTTGCGCGGAGGGAACGCCGGCGGCGTTGACCAGCTGATCGCGGACCTCGGCCGCCGTCGTGGGGGTCAGCGTCCGCTCGGCCGTGCAACTATGCGCGATGACGCGGTGCAGGAGCGAACGTCCGGCCGCCAGAGAGAGGAGCGCGAGCGCGTCCACCCCGCCCGCCGACTGACCCATGACCGTCACCGACGCGGGGTCTCCTCCGTAGGCGCCGATGTTCTCGCGCACCCACCGCAAGGCGGTGAGCTGGTCGTGGAGGGCCGCATTCGCGGCATCCGGGAACGGGTCGTCCAAGAGGAGGTGGCCGAGCGCACCGAGGCGATACTGCACGGCGACGACGACAAGCCTCTGTGCCGCGGCGAGGCGGGCGCCGTCGGTGACGGGGTCAGACGCGCTGCCGCTCACGTGCGCGCCGCCGTGGATCCAGACGAGAACGGGGGCGGTGTCCGCGCCGACGGCCGCCCACACCGTCAGGTGCAGGCAGTCCTCCGAGCCGTCCACGCCGGGTTGCGGAGCGGGAGCCGACAGCCGGTCCGCCCCGCGCGGTTCCGCGACGGGGAGCCGGAAGCGCGCCGCCCGGGCGTACCGGATGCCGCGATCCACGCGCACCGCCCCGTGCGGCGCGCTCACCGCGCCGCCTCGGCGCGTTCCAGCATCGTCCGGTAGTACCCGTCGACGGCGGAGAGGGCGCGGTGATCGCCCTGCTGCACGATGCGCCCGCCGTCGAGCACGACGATGCGGTCCGCGGCACGGATGGTGGTCAGCCGGTGGGCGACGATGAGGGTCGTTCGTCCCGCGCGCAGCGTGGCGAGAGCGTCCTGAACGGCCGCCTCGGACTCGCCGTCGAGCGCGGCTGTGGCCTCATCCAACAGAAGCACCCTCGGATCGCGCACCAGTGCGCGCGCGATCGCCAAGCGCTGGCGCTGACCGCCCGACAGGCTCCCCCCGCGCTCGCCCACCACCGTGTCCCACCCCTGCGGTAGATCGCGGACGAACCCGGCAGCGTTCGCGCCGACCAGCGCCGACCAGACCGTCGCGTCGTCGAGGTCAGGAAGACCGTAGGCGACGTTCTCCCGGATGGTGGCCGCGAACAGGACGGGTTCCTGCGGCACCACCGATACGAAACGTCGGTACGTGCGGCGATCGATCTGGCGGAGGTCGTGGCCGTCGATCGAGACGCTCCCACTCTGCGGTGCCATCAGACCGAGAGACAGGTGCAGCAGGGTGGACTTCCCCGACCCCGACGGCCCGATGAAGGCGATGGTCTCGCCGGGACGGATCGTCAGATCGATGTCTCGCAGCACGGGCTCATGCGCGTAGGCGAAGGTCATCCCCTCGAACCGGATCTCGCCCGACACCCGCGTGAGGGCGGGCTTGCCCTCGTTCTGCTCGATTTCATCGGCGGCGAGAAGCTCGTGCATCGACGAGATCGACTCGCGGCCGCGCGTGATGAGCGGAGCGAGCTGGAACACGGCGACCATCGTCGCCGTGAGCAGCCCGAAATAGCTGCTGAGAAGGATGACATCACCCGCCGACACCGCGACGGTCCCCGTGAGCGCGGCAAGCACCGCGCCGAACAGGCAGGCGAGACTGAGTGTCTGGAAGCTCGCCCACGACATGGCACCGAAGCGTCCGTTGATGCGGTCCAGGTCGAAGCCCGCGGCGCGGACGTGCTCGGCGCTGGTCGCGACCCGCTCGACGGCCACGGCCTCGAGGCCGTGGGCGCGAGTGACCGACAGCAGAGAGCCCATCTCGCTGATGCGTGTCGACAGGTGCTCCACCTCGCGGCGGAACCGTTCGTTGGCGGCGGTCGTCCTGAGCCGCAGCCATCGGATGAGCACGACGGCCACCGGTACGGTCACGGCGAAGAACACGTGGAATGCCGGAGCGCGTACCGCCATGGTGGCGCTCGCCCCCACGAGGACGGACGCCGCGGTGAGGACCGGTCCGAAGCACTGCTGCAGCATCAGTTCGACGTTCTCGACGTCGCGCACGAGCTTGGTCTGCGCGAGCGCACTCGCCGACCGGGAGTGGTAGCTCAGCGAGAGCGTCTGTAGGCGATGCGTAAGGCTACGACGCAGGTCGAGGCCGAGGCCGCGGACCACCGAGAAGTAGGCGCGCACGTAGACGGCGTTCGCCACCACGTTCACGGTCACGACCGCCGCCGCCAGCAGCGCCCACGGGACGAGCCGGTCGGCTGATGCGCCGGTGATGAGCAGGTCGATGACCTCCGCGGTGACGATGGGCAGCACCCACAGGGGACTGTCCTTCACCACGAATGCCACCGCGGCCAGGGCGACACGCCACCGGTGCGGACGTAGGAACGGGCGCAGGGTGCCGAGAGCCGTCACGGCGCCACGGGTTCGAGGGAGGCCGCGCCCCCGTGGAGCGCGAGGGCGGCCGCTCCGAGCAGCGGCCCCTCGTCGCCGAGACCCGAGGGGGCGATGCGCACGCGGCGGGCGTAGGCGAAGAGCGCGTTGTCGTGCGCGGAGCGCCGCACGATGTCGACGTAGTCGGGGCGGACGCGCGCGAATCCCCCGCCGATCGCGACCGACTCGAGATCGAGCAGGGTCGCGGTACTCGCCACGGCCTGTCCCACGAGTCGCGCCGAGCGTCGCGTGGCCTCCTCCGCGATCGGGTCGCCAGCGAGGACGCCCCGGGCGAGGTCCTCGCCGCTCCTCCCC
>NZ_VBUM01000102.1 GCF_005774735.1 Microbacterium sp. 5K110
GGTCGCGGCGGTGGGGGTTTCCGGCGCCGCAGGCGTCATCCACGGCGCCGGCGGGAGCTCTCCACCCCAGATCACCGGGCTCGGGACGACGTGCCGGCTCGAACGGGGCTCATCGGTCCCGTCGGGTGGGGTGGCACCGTCACCGAACAGGTCGGCCACTCCGACCTCGAACACGTCGGCGAGCGCGACGAGGACGGGCAGCGGCGGCGTGGTGCGTCCGGCCTCGAGTGCCTGCAGGTGATCTTCCGAGAGCTCGGCCTCGAACGACAGCGCCGTGATCGACAGGTCGCGCGCGAGGCGCATCGCCCGCACGCGTTGTCCGAGCCGGTGCAGGACGGCATCCAGCCGGTCGTCCTCGAGTTCCTCGGTCATTGCCGGCCCCCTCCTACCGCGGCATTTCGAGCTGCCTCCTCCACCCACTGTTGCAGTCGCCACTGCTGGATGCGGAACAGACGCGCGATGGTCGGCACCGAATAGCCGCCCTCGAGCACCGCCGCCACGGCGAACTGCTGCAGCGAGGCGAACGTCCGTCCCTCCAGCGCACCCGTGCGCAGGTCCGCGAAGGAGCGCGGCCGGTGCGGAGCGGCTCGCGTCCCGGCAGCCGACACCGTCGTGGGCCGGACCGCCGGGCCGCGGCTGACGCCTCCGACGGGGACGGATGCCGGTGACGCCGACGGCACGCTCGGTGATGTCTCCGCGGCCCCGCCGGCGGCGGTCGGCGCCCCGACGGCGGTCGCCGGGGGACCTCCGCCGACCACCGCCACATCGGCCCGGTACGCGGCCACCTGTTGCTCCCCGTGCCGCAGCAGCGCCTCGTGCAGGAGCGCCCGGAGCTTGACGTGCTCGCGACGCCGGCGCCACAGCAGCGGCAGACCGATCGCGGGAATCAGCAGGACGAGACCCCACATCCACATCATCGGATGCTCGTTCATCCACCCGACCCATGCCCACTGGAACGTCCAGTCCGATTGGTCGTTGTCCGCCTGCATCGTGCGCGACCCCGACCACACGGCCACGACGTCCTGTCCCACCCCGTGGAAGGTGTTGCCGGTGATGTCGGCGCGCGCCCCCTCGGAGAGTTCGATGGCGAAACCGGATGCCACCCGCAGATCGTTGTCTCTCACGATCACCGCCGCGCCCGTCAGTTCGAGGGCGATGCGGCGACCCGAGAGGCGGGAGCCCGTCACCGTGGCATCCGTGATCCTCCCCGACACGTCGAGAGCCCGCAGCTCGGCGGAGGTGAGGACGGCATCGGCGACCGTCAGGCCCGTCGACGGCCCCTCGACCAGGACGGCGCTGCGCGTCTCGTCGACCTCGGCGCCCCGGATCTCGATGGCGTCGGTCGAGATCACACGCACGCCGCCGTCGCGGTTGTCCTTCACGTGCGAGCCGGTGAGCGCGAACCCCTTCGCGGGGCTGAGCCCGTATCCGCCCGAGGTGGGGCCGTCGGCCAGCGCCGCACCGTCGATGCGAATGCCCCAGCCGGTCGAGCCCTGCACGGTGGAGTCGGGGATATTGGTCCCCGTGGACTGCCGCGAGACGGAAACGCCGTCGCCGCCGGAACGGGAGACGGTGGTGCGCTCGATCGTGGTGGCATCGGAGCCGTTG
Source organism: Microbacterium sp. 5K110 (assembly GCF_005774735.1). Classification (GTDB taxonomy): domain Bacteria; phylum Actinomycetota; class Actinomycetes; order Actinomycetales; family Microbacteriaceae; genus Microbacterium. The sequence continues at coordinate 1,609 of NZ_VBUM01000102.1, forward strand.
GTCACCTCGACGCCCGTGAGGGTGGAATCCTCGACCGTCGAGTCCTGCACCAGCACGCCCGTGGTGTCCGAGAGGAAGAGACCGTAATGCAGGCGGGTCATGGTCGATCTCTGGACAGCGGCCGTCGCCCGCGCATCGCCCGTACCGGTCACGGCGAGACCGCCGGTCCGACCGCTCCAGTAACCGAGATCCCGGAACTCGGCGCGCACGGAGGTGAGGTTTCCGTCCCGCACGCGGATGTAGGCGCGGCCGTCGCTCTCGTCCGTATCGGGTGCGCCGGTGGTGTCGTCCCACGACGTGACCACGAGCGGCAGCTCCTCGGAGCCGCCGAACCCCAGGGTGCCGCCCCACGCGACGACACTCACCGCGCCCTGCGGCGCACTCGAGATCCTCAGCGTCCCGTGCCCGATGAGTGCGAGCTCCGCTCCGGGGCGAACGACCACATTGCGGATCAGCGTGAAGACTGCGGTGTCGTCCTGTCGCGCGGCACCCAGGGCGACCAGGTCCTGCACGCCGTACGCGGTGTGCTGCCCCCCGCGCGGAGCGAGGACGACGGTGTTCCACAGCTCCGTGAGGGCGGGGTCGCCCGGCGCGAGGGCCGCGACAGCGGACAGCCGCGCGTCCTCGTCCGCGACCCTCTGCGCGGCCGTCTTCGGCGCATCCGCCGCCGCGGTGGCCTCCGGGGACGGCGTCGCCGCGACGACCGGGCCCGTCGGCGCATCGGCCTGCATCCACGGGAGGAATGTGCCCGTCTGGACGAAGTTGCCCGCCAGCACGACGCCCGCCACGAGCACGACGACCGCGATCACCATCAGCACGCGCGCGACTCCGCGGATGGCGGGGTGGGTGTCCCCCCGTTCCTGCGCGGTCAGCGCGCCGTCGTCAGACACCGGGTGTCTCCGCGGGTTCCGTCGTCGAATCCAGCCCGACGCTGGCCGCCGACTGCCCCTCGCCGCCGAGGCTCGCTTCGGACTGCCCCTCACCGCCCTGACTGTCGGCGGAACGCGTCAACCAGCCCTGCTTGTTCATCGTGAACAGCGCGTAGACCTTGATCGGCAGCGCCACGAAGATGATGACGACCGTCACCAGCGGCAGCAGCACGATGTCCTCGGGACGCCGCCAGAGGTGCGACATGCCCCGGATGCCGCGACCGACGAACAGCCACACGATCGCCAGCCCCAGACCGAGCAGCGGATGCTCCGCCCGCACCGAGAGCGCGATGTACGCCAACGCGACGAACATCGTGAACGGGGTCAGCAGGATCTGCATCATCGTGATCTGCGAGATCAGCGGCACCTTGAAGACCCAGCCGTGGCGGATCGCCGTGAGATAACAGCGGAACGAGTTCCGGCTCCACCGGACGCGTTGCTTCACGAAGGCTCGGAACGTCCCCGGGAACATCGACAGGGCGCGGGCGCTGTCCTGGTGCGCGACGCGGAAACCCTGCGAGAGCACGAGCCACGTCATCCGTCCGTCGTCGCCCGCGATGCACTCCTTGCCGAAGAACATCTCGTGCTCGAGGTCCTCCACGCGCGGCTGGATGACCGATCGACGGTAGGCCGCCGTGCGCCCGGAGGCGCAGATGATGCCGCCGAACCGCCCCATCGCGGGCGCATAGTCGGTGTAGCGCAGGTCGATGATCCAGTCCGCCACCCGGCGCCAGATGCTCGACTTGGGCAGGTAGACGTTCTGGCGCGTGCTGACGGCCCCGACCGCCGGGTCGATGAAGGGCATCTGGACGGCGTCGAGCATGCCGTCCTCCCACGCGGTGTCCGAGTCGACGAACACGATCAGCTCGGTGTCCACCATCCGGATGCCGACCCCCAACGCCGAGCGCTTCCCCCGGTGGTGGAACATCACGACCTCCACCGTGGGCAGCTGCATCGCCTCGATACGCCGTTGCGCTTCCACATCGGCCACGTCGAGAACGATGATGATGCGCGACGGCCCCTGCCGCACCCACGTCTGCAGGCAGCGCAGGAGCACGTCGGGGTCCTCGTGGAAGGACGGCACGACGACCGTGGTCGTGGTGCGGTAGTCGTTGCGCACCGGACGCGAGGTTGCGGCCAGGATCTTGCGGACGATCCAGAACCCCCACGACACGATGCCGAGGTAGCCGAAGGGGAGCAGCCACATCAGCTGCTCTCCGAATGACCCCTGGCCCATCCGTTCTCCCCGGTACGCGCGGCGAATACGCCCAAAACGGCCCGGGGAAGACAGTGAAGGTTACCGCGTTCGTATTACGTGCACGCAACGTCGGCGAGGGAGGCACCCGCCTCGACGCTGTTGTCACACGCCACGGTGTTCCCCGCGGCGCGGGCCGCACCCACCAGCGTCACTCCGAATCCCCCCGGTCCGGGCCGCAGGACGCTCGATGCGACGACGTTGCGCGAACCCCACGGGGGCAGGATGACGTGGATCGAGATGGCATCCACGGGGCCCTGGACCGTGGAACCCTCCACACGCCACTCGCTCCCCTTGAGATCGACGGCGCTGTCCACCGCCGGGGACGCCCCCGTCGACAGCGACGATCCGCGGACGACGCCCGCGGTCGTCCCCTCCTTCACGTCGAGCGCCTCCGCCGTGGTGTCCCGCACGACGAGACCGTCGAAGACGTTCCGGTCGCTGCGATCGGGCTCGCAGGCCGAGTACCGGCACCAGTTCGACTCGGCCGAACCGACGTAGACGCCCTCGCCGAACTCCGGGTCGACCAGCCCGGTGCGCTCCACGGTGACCGAACGCACCGCGTTGTCGGTGCTCCCGGCGCGGAGGTGCAGGCCCTCCTGGCCCACGTCCGAGATCGTCAGGGACGTCAGGACGCTGTGGGTCGTGGAGTCGAGGACGACGCCCTTCTGGCCTCCCCGCACCGTGAGATCGCGCACGTCCCAGAACGCGACGCCGTCGAGGTGGAGCGTGTAGCCGTCGGAGACGTCGCCACCGTCGAGCACGGTCCCGTCGGATCCGCACAACACGATCGGCGCCTCGGACGTCCCCGACGCCGTCGCGCGGAAGTGCCCGACATAGACCGCGGACGACAGCTGCAGCACCGCCCCCGGCACCGCGGCATCCAGTGCCGCCTGCAGAGCGTCGGTCCCCTCGCCCACGGCGACGGCACCCGGGGCGCACGGCGCGGGCGGAGGCGCGCTCGGGGAGGCGGGCGCGCAGGCCGACAGCGCCGCAGCACTGGCGGCGGCGAGCGCGAGCGCGGCGAGGAAGCGGTTCATCGCGTCGAGTATCCCAGTCCGCGATCGTAGGGTTGTCGTATGTCGCGTGTCTTCGTCCCGGCGATCGCGCTCGCGCTCGTGCTGATGCTCGCCGCGTGCGGCACGACCGGAACAGAGGATGCCGAGGGCGCCGCCGCCGCATTCCCGTCGGGCGCCGCTGTCGACTACCAGCTCGGCGAGGCCTATCCCCCCGCCGACGGGGTGGGGATCGTGGCGCGGGATCGATCCGCCGACCCCGCGCCGGGCCTCTACTCGATCTGCTATGTCAACGCGTTCCAGACCCAGCCGGGCGAGAGCGCGCACTGGCCGGACGGCACGCTGCTCGAACGCGACGGGCACCCGGTCGTCGACCCGGCCTGGCCCGAGGAGCGTATTGTCGACACCTCGACCGCGCAGGCGCGTCATCGTGTCGTGGAGCACGTGACCCCCTGGATCCGCGGGTGCGCGGCATCCGGGTTCCGGGCCGTCGAGTTCGACAACCTCGACACCTTCACGCGCACCGACGGAGCGTTGAGCCTCGAGGACAACACCGCCGTCGCCACGGCGCTGGTGGCGGTCGCCCACGCAGCCGGCCTGGCCGCGGGACAGAAGAACGCCGCGGAATTCGCGGCCCACCTCCGCACGGCCGCCGGCTTCGACTTCGCCGTCACCGAGGAATGCGCCGCGTTCGAGGAGTGCGGGGCCTACACCGACGTCTACGGTGCCCGCGTGATCGACATCGAGTACACCGACGAACTGCCGAGGAGCTTCGGGGACATGTGCGCCGACGCCGACACCCCCGCCTCGACGGTGCTCCGCGACCGATTGCTCACCGCGCCCGGTGCGGCTGAGTACGCGTTCCAGACCTGCCCCGCGCGCTGAGCCCCGCCCCGGGGCGGGACGACTCAGGCAGTGGCGAGGAGATCCCGGAAGAACCCATCGACGTGCGCCCGCAAGCCCTCGATGCGACGGTCGCGCGCCGCGGCGGCGTCGTGTCCGAGATACGCCGGAGGGTCCAGCCGCCGGACGTTCGCGGAGCACTCGAAGTGCGCGCACAACAGGGTGCCGACGGAGTTGCCGGCCTTGCCCGCCCGGCCGGTCCGTCGGGCCGAGAAGAAGACCACGTCGTTGGGCAGGGTGACGTCCGAGCACCACGAGCACTGCGGACGCGAACGGGTGGGCTGCTCCGCCTGCCGCAGTTGCAGACCGACGGGAGCTCCGTCGATCTCGGCGACGACGAACCCGAGCAGGGGCGCCTTGGGGTCGCGCCAGCCCAGGTAGTCGAGCCGATCCCAGGGGCGGTCGGCGAGATCGGCGGGCAGAGCGATGGACTTCCGCTCGCGCAACGAGACGTTGACGAAGCTGGATCGGAGGGTGGATTCGGTGAGGGAGATCATGACGGTCCCATCGGTGGACCGGAACGGGTCCGGTCGTGCGGCACCCGCGGCACGGCGCGGGCGATCGGATTCCTCCGCGTCGAGGAGTCTCGGCGCGGGTGGGGCGCACGACCCGGAGGGTCGCACGACATCGCCGCTCAGGCGGCGGGAAGCACGGATCCGATCGAGCCTCTGCCGTCGGCGCAGATGGCGCCGACGACCCCCTCACGCCCGAAGGGCATCGATGGGGCGAAGGACGACATACCTCGAGGGTACGCCGATCAGCCGCGGAAGGGGGCCGATCCGAGCACGCGCTCGACCGTCATCTCCAGGACGACGCGCTCGGGGTTCGTTCGCGGCTGCCGGTAGCGGGCGGCGTAGAGGTCGACCGCGTGTGCGACCTCCGCGGGGTCGTCGCTGACGCGCGCGCGTCCCTCGAAGCTGATCCAACGGGCGCCGTCGACGGAGCACACCGATGCGCGTCCGCTGCGCTCGGCGTTGACGAACTTCTGCGTGCCGCGCGAACCGATGATGCGCACCACGCCGTCGTCGTACGTGAAACCGACCGGCACCGCGTGCACCCTCCCCGAGCGGCCGATGGTCGAGAGAGTAGCCAGGTGGTACTCGCTCAGGAAGGCGAGGGCGTCGTCGGTCAGCACGGTTCCAGCGTGCCACGTCCGGCGACGTGCGAGACGGTCCGCGTGGCGGCATCCCATCGACGTAGGCCGATCGCGCGCGCGTCGATCGGCTCACCACCCTCCGCCCCGAGGGCCAGCAGCGCCTCGCTGACCCGGGCGAGGGGGACACGACGCGCGAGAGTGACGTGCGGCATCCACTCCCCCACGCCGGTATGCGGGGCATCGTCGCCCGACCCGGCCCACGCGTGCACGGCGGCGTGGAGGTCGAGCAGGGCGGCGTCGGGGACGACGGATCGGGCCAGAACCCGGGAGCGGACCCCACCGAACAGCAGCGGAGCACCGAGCCTCATCGGCAGCGGCAGCCGACGTTCGAGCGCGTCCGCGGCGACGGCCGCGACCCGCGGGCGAACGAGCAGGGTCACGTGCGGCCGGTTGCTCGCACCGGTGTGACGAGCCTGACTGGGAAGCCCCGCGTCGGCCAGGAGTCGCCATTCCCGTCGTACCACGGCCTCGGCGGCCGCGTCGAAGACGATCTCCAGGCTGACGACGTCGCTCATCAGAACGTCATCGCGTCGACCACCATGCGGCAGCGACGAACACGGGCTGGAAGAAGAGTCGGGCGAAGCGACGACGATCGGTATCGAGCCCGAAAGCCGAACGTCCCTTGCGCCACTGATCGACGTTGCCGGGGAAGATCGCGACGTAGAAGGCCGCCAGGGCGGCGCCGATGCGACGCCGCTCCTTCGGCAGAGCCACCAACGCGGCTCCGAAGGCGATCTCGACGACCCCGGATGCCACGACCACGGCGTCGCGGTCGAGGGGGCCGTGCGCGACCACCGCGTCGGGAACCTGCGCCTGGAAGTCACGACGGGCGAAGGTCAGGTGCGCCAGGCCGGCGAAGGTCATTGCCAGGGCCAGGCCCCATCGGACGAACGATCTCATCCCGCCACGCTAGGACTGCAGCGGGGCGGGCTTGACGGGACGTCCGATCCCCGTGACGCGCGTGGGCCCGAAGCGCTACGCGAATGGCCACGGTCACGCAACCCCCGGGCGTGAGCAGCACCGGACTGTTGACTGAGAGCCCGTCGACCGAGGAGGTGCCCATGACGCTCACGGACAGCACCCGCGCGGCACGGGACGGCGTCGATCTGGACGCCCTTCTCGTGCGCGCCGCCTCGGGTGACCGCGGCGCCTTCGTCCACTTCTACGACGTGACGGCTCCGCGCGTGTACGCGGTACTCCTCACCCTCACCAGGGAGGCCGCGCGCGCCGAGTCCCTTCTGGAGGGCATCTACGTCGAGGCGTGGGAGCGCATGCGCGGACGATCGGCCCCGCCCTGCCCGGGCAACGAGTGGGTGTCGCTCATCGCGTACCGGCACGCGGCCGGTCGGGTCTGACCGATGACGTCCCCGCGCCGCGCGGAACGTCTGGCGTCAGACCGTGCGCCGAGACGCCCCGGCCGACTGTTCGGACGGCGAGTCGTCGAGGTCGATCCTGAGGCCGCTGGAGGAGTTCGCCGAGTTGGCGAAGGTCTGCAACAGCGACGGGTCGAGCACCTCGGGCTCGACGGATCCGAAGACGAAACGCAGCGGAATCGCGGGTTGGATCCAGATCGTGCTGCGCCCGCCCTCTTCTTCGTCGGGATGGCGCCACGACAGGGTGAAGCTCTCGCCGCGGCGGAGCTTGGTCGCGGTGACGACCTTCACGTGAGCGAGCACGCGATCCGGGATCCGGATCGGGCGCTCGGAAGAGCCGTAGAACAGTAGGCCCATGAGCATCTCCTTCCGGAGTTTTCGGCAATCAGGATTTTACTAGATCGCCTAACTATCACAACGTGAATCACGCGGGAATCGCGACGTTCCACCGAGTTTCTTTCTCGCTCACCGACGCGTCCGAGGCCGACGCCGCCGCACGTGAGCCTCGTTTGCGTAACTAGACTGTCGCCTCGGGCGGCCGGACCCGACAGGAGAGCAATGACGATCGTGACTGAAGACGACCCATCGACGGTCGCCGCCCGCGCCGTCGAGAGACTTCGCCTGGCCGAGGCTCGACTGGCCCGCCGCCGACAGACCGACTGCGGACCGAGCGAGAACGCCCGTGCGGCGATGCGTCTGATCCTCGAACGGGCCGACGAGGGCGGCACCATCACCCCAACCGAGATCGCTCAAGCCCTGGCCGTGTCGACCGCCTCGGTGACGGGGATGCTCGACCGCTTGTACGCGGGCGGGCTGATCGGGTTCGTGGCGAACCCGGCCGATCGTCGCAGCAAGTTCGTCGTGCCCTTCGACCGCAGCACGGACGCCGATGCGATCGACCCGGTCACGGCGAGGATCCGCGAGTTCGCTCTCGATCTTCCCGCCGGCGCGGCGGACCAGCTCGCCGATTTCCTCGATCGCGTCCGCGAGGTCGTCGACGCCGAGTGCCGCTGAACTCGACTCACACCGAGATCGGCTCCACGGCATCCGGATCCGGCTCCGGCACGACAGTCAGCCCGTTCGGCGAACTCGCCTCGTGCATGAGTTCGTCGACCCAACGACGGTTCACGTGCGGCGGACGACTGCCGTAGAAGTGGAACACCAGCGGGATCGATGGATGGATCCAGAGAGTGCGCGAGCCGCTCCCGTCACCGACGGGGAAGTGGAACATGAACGGTTCGCCGCGACGGAGCTTGTTCATGAAGACCAGGCGCAGATGGGCGAGAGTCCGATCCTCGACGTCGACCGCGTGACCGAGAGCGTTGTAAACCAATTTGCCCACGAGGACAGGGTATCCGCTCGATCGACCTAATCAGTGCACGACGGCTGCGCCTTGGCCCCCGGGGCAACCGCCCTCATCACGGCCGGGTTCGCTCCTCGACCTGCGGCCGCGCACGGGATCGCTCGACTAAAGTCCTCAGAGTGGGGAGAGCACACCGCCCGAAGCGCCGGCGTCGGATTCCGCGGCCGGTCCTGGTGGGCGGGGCCGTCGTGCTCGTCGTGGCGCTCGTGGTCGGGATCGCCGTGGTGGGTTCCCTCGTGTCTTCCTTGTTCCAGACGCTGTCCGCGCGCCCTCCCGCCGTCGACACCCGCATCGTCACCCCGGACGAGTCGAAGGCCGCCAAAGCCGCCCAGCAGACGCCGGCGGGATCGGCCGCGGCCGAGGCCGCGTCCTGGTTGGCAGCGCAGCCCACGACCTATTGGCTCACTCCCGAGATCGACCCCGTCGACCAGGTGTGGGACCGGGTGGCCCACCTCTCGGCCGAGGCCCGCGACCAGGACGCCACCGTGTCCATCGCCGTCTACGGCCTGCCCGACCGGGATTGCGGCAACCACTCCGCCGGAGGTCTCGACCCCGACGCCTACCGCGAGTGGACCGCCCGCATCGGCGACGCGTTGCGCAATGCGTCCGACGTGCGCAAGATCGTCGTCCTCGAACCCGACAGCATCGCTCTCGCCCCCTCGTGCGGCTCCCTCGAGGAGCGCGCACGCCACTTGCGTACGGCGGTAGAGAACCTGCGCGGCGTGAACACGTGGATCTACCTCGACGGAGGTCATTCGGCATGGCATCCGGTGAATGAGATGGCCGACCTGCTGCGGTCGACCGGGCTTGTCGATGAGGTCCGCGGCGTCGCCCTGAACGTCTCGAACTACCAGGACACGGCGAACGAGTTCGCCTACGCGCACCGACTGTCCGATCTCCTCGGCGGCACGCACGCGATCATCGACACCTCCCGCAACGGCGCAGGTCCTGCCGGACCGGACTGGTGCAACCCCGGCGGCCGACTCGTGGGCGCCGCCAGCGGCGCCTTCGGGGACGGTGTCGTGGACACCACACTCTGGATCAAGCCTCCGGGCGAGAGCGACGGCGAATGCAACGGTGGTCCCGTTGCGGGCACCTGGTGGCCGGATGCCGCAGTGGAACTGACGCGCGAGAGCCGCTGAACCGGGGCGGACGACCGCCGGCAGTCGCCGTCCACGCTCCGAAGTGTGTAAGGATGTGGCTCGGCCGCTCCGCGGTCGCCGTGCCTCGGGGGAGAGCGCGGGCACGGCAGACGTGCGAAGCCGGAAGAGTGGTGGGATGAGCAACAGCACCGAGATGCTGAAGACGGCAGTGATCGTCGAGGACGACCCTGACATCCGTCATCTCCTCGTCGAGGTGCTCGAGTCCGCGGGGTTCTCCACCGTCTCAGTCGGCAACGGGATCGACGGGGTGCGCGCCGTCATCGCATATCAGCCGCTCATCACCACGCTGGATGTCAACATGCCGGGCATCGACGGCTTCGAGGCCGCGCGGCGCATCCGACAGCAGAGCGACACGTACATCATCATGCTCACCGGCCTCGAGGAAGAGGCGGACGTGGTCTTGGGCCTGGGGGCCGGCGCAGACGAATACGTGGTCAAGCCCTTCCGACCGCGTGAGTTGCGGGCCCGCATCGAGGCTTTGCTCCGGCGGCCCCGCGCCGGCAGCCCCGGAACGACCGCGCCGCGTCAAGACAGTGTCGGGC
>NZ_VBUM01000103.1 GCF_005774735.1 Microbacterium sp. 5K110
CGGCGTCGCCGGCGAGCCCGGCGCTGAGGAAGTTGCATCCGCCCGCGAACGCCCCTCCCCCGGACTCGGCGTTCAGTCCCCACCGCAGCTGCGCATTGCGGATCGTCCCGTCGCCCGCGGCCGGACCGCCGGGTCCGGGGACGGTGACCACGATCTCGTCGGGTCCCGCTGCTGCGGCCGGAGACGCCCCGACGCCCAGGGCGACCGCGACCGCGAGGGCCGCGCGCAGCAGACCCCGGCCCCTCATGACCGGGCCCCCGTCGCGAGCGGCTCCGCGGGGGCTTCCGCGGGACCGCCCGCGGGCTCGCCCGACGTCTCGCCCGGCGCCGGAGAAGATCCGGATGCCGCCCGCCGGGCGCGACGTCGCGCGCGCGCCCGCACGAGGGCCGTCACGACGCTCGCGATCACCAGCACCGCCGCGAGCGCGACGCACCCGAGCATCATCACGATCGCCCAGGTCGGCACCGTCGGCGTCGGGGAGACGACCTCGACCGTTCCGCCTGTGACGCTCACCTCCGCCTCGGCCACGCTCCCCGATCCCGCACCGCGCAGGGTGATCAGGTGCGTCCCGTCGCGGATGTCGCGGGGAACGGGCAGCGCGGCGGCGACTTCGCCGCGGGCTCCCGCCGTGAGGGGGCCGACCGCGGTCAGCCCGCCGTCCAGCGACGCCACGACCTGCTCGCCCGGAGTGAAGCCCTGCCCCGTGAACACGATCGACGACCCCGCCGCGACGGTGGCCGACTCGACGCCGACGCGCACGGCACCGGCCGCACCCCCGGCATCCGTCGGAGCGGCGGGAGATCCGGATGCCGCCCCCGCGGCGACCGTCCCGAACGAGACGGGTGTGAAGGTCTCGTTGTTGGCGTTCTTCACCCCGTGCGCGCCGATCGTGATGATGCCGCACGTGGTGCGCCGGCAGTCCACCGAGGTCACGCGTCCCTCGCGATCCTGGCTCTCGAACACGGCCCCCGGGACCACCATGCGCACGGTCCACGACCCGTCTGCGCCGATCGTGCCGTTCGCCGAGCTCTCGGTCTGACTGCCGGGGAAGGCGAGGAAACGCTGGAAGCCGTTGTTCTCTGCCGACTCGGCGTCCGGCACGTACCGGTAGTCCTCGCCGACCAGACCGCCCACACTGGGGCGCCATGAGCCTCCCGCGGGGTCGTCAACCCAGCCGAACAGCACGTACACCCCGCCGAAACCGTTGGCGACGGATTGGAAGCCGGAGCCCGAGACGGTGACCTCGGTGGCGTAGTCGGGCGACACGGTCGCGCTGCCGTCGGGGCCGGCGATCGACACCCCGCCGACCGCCGCAGCGGGGTCGGCGGCGGCGAGCAAGCCGCCGAGGGCGAAGGCGAGGGCGAGGGCGGTCGCGGCGAGGGGGACGCGAGGGGAGCGGGTCATTCGGGGGCTTCTCCGGTGTCGAGGGGCGGCGGTTCTTCGGCGGTGGCGAGCACGATCACGGTGCCGCGCGGGCCGTCGAGGACGTCGATCGGATGGCGGTACACCCGCGTGAGGACCTCGGGGTCGAGGACCTCGCGCGGCGGACCCACCGCGGCCAGGCGCCCCGCCTCGAGCAGGGCGATGCGGTCGGCGTACGCCGCCGCGAGCCCCAGGTCGTGCAGCACGACGATCGCCGCTCCGCCCCGCCGCACGCGCTCCCGCGTACGGGCGAGCACGCGGTGCTGATGGCGGATGTCGAGGCTCGCGGTGGGCTCGTCCAGCAGCGCGATGCCGCACTCCTGCGCGTAGGACCGGGCGAATGCCGCCCGTGCCCGTTCCCCACCCGACAGCGAGGTCACCGGGCGTTCAGCGAAGGCCGTCACCTCGCCCGCCGCCAGCGCGTCCGCTACGGCGGCATCGTCGCGGTCGGACTCCGGATGCCGCCGCCACGGCGCGCGCCCCATCCGTACGACGTCGTGCACGACGAACGGGAACGACACCTCGTTGCTCTGGGTCAGCACCGAACGACGGCGGGCCCGTTCGGCCACGGGCCACTCCTCCAGTGCCGCGCCGTGGAGTTCGACGACACCGCTGCGCGCGGCGCGGTCGCCGGCGAGGACGGAGAGGAGAGTCGATTTGCCCGCACCATTGGGGCCCACGAGAACGAGCATCTCGCCGGCCGACAGGTCCAGGTCGATGTCGTCGAGCACGCGCCGCCCCGCGACGTCGACCGACACCCCGCGCACGCGCATCACCGGCGTCATCCCCATCCCCCCGATCGGCGTCGGGTCCGACGCAACAGCCAGAAGAAGAACGGGCCGCCGATGAGCGCGGTGAGCATGCCGATGGGCAGGTCCGAGCCGGGCACCGCGGTGCGCGCGACGAGGTCCGCCGCCAGGAGCAGCGCGGCTCCGCCGAGCGCGCTGGCCGGGGTGAGCAGGCGGTGGCCGGGGCCGAGCAGCATGCGCATCAGGTGGGGCACCACGAGACCGACGAAGCCGATGATTCCGCAGAAGGCGACGGCGGCGCACGTGAGGAGCGCGACCACCACGATCGCCACGACGCGCAAGAGCTCGACGCGGACACCGAGGTGCTCGGCCTGACGCTCGCCGAGCGCCAGCAGGTCGAGGGAGCTCGAGAGCAGCAGGCACGCCGCGATGCCGACGATCGCGAGCGGCGCGACGATCGCGAGGTCGCTCCAGCGGGTGCCGTTGAGCGACCCGAGCTGCCAGAAGACGATCTGCTCGCGCTCCTGGGTCGACCCGAGGAACGTGAAGAGCGCGATCGCCGCGCCGCCGACGGCGTTGACCGCGATGCCGGTGAGCACGAGCGTGACCACCTCGGTGCGTCCGTCGGCCCGGGCCGAGGCGTAGACGACGACCGTGGCGGCGAGGCCGCCGGCGAAAGCGAGGACGGGCAGGGTCACGGGCCCGAGGAAGGTGAGACCGAAGACGATGGATGCCGAGGCCCCCACCGCCGCGCCCGACGAGATGCCGATGACTCCGGGCTCGGCCAGCGGGTTGCGGAACACGCCCTGCATGACGACGCCCGCCGTCGCGAGCGCCGCCCCCACGAGGACCGCCATGAGCAGCCGCGGCACGCGGATGAGCCACAGCGTCGCCTCGCCGTTGACGTGCGCCATCGCGACCCCGGGCGGCACGGCGAGGGCGTCGAGGCCGACCGCGCGCACCGCGTCGTTCCAACCGCGCGCGAACGCGCCGAGCACCTGGTCGGGCGGGATCGAGAGCTGGCCGCTCCCGGCGGAGACGACCGCGAGCGCGACCAGCGCCAGCGCGAGGGCGGTGAACACCGCGGGCGCCCGACGCGCCGCGCGGCGCACCGGGGCGGCGGCGTCCGCGCGGGTCGCCTCGGTGACGGCCGCGCTCACCCCGCGGCCTCGGGCGCGTAGACGGCGACGGCGAGCGCGTCGAGCACGTCGGCGGAGGCGGGACCGAAGCTCAGCACCGTCGTGTCCGACATGTCCACGATGCGGCGGTTGCGGCCGGCGTCGGTCTGCGCCACGGCCGGGAGGCGTTCGACGAGCCCGTCGACTCCCCCCACCGATTCGAGGCCCTTCGTCATCATGATCAGCAGGTCGGGGTTGGCATCCACGAGCGCTTCGTCGGTGAGGGGACGCATGCCCCGCCATCCGATCTCGCCCGCGACGTCGATCCCCCCGAGCGCCTCGATGAGGCTGTCGGCGCCGGACTCCTCGCCGAAGAGGTAGTAGACCCCGGACTGCCCCCGCACGTAGAGGAACATCATGCGCAGGCGCCGTTCGGGATCGGCGGGTGCGACGTCGGCGATCTGGGCGATCTTCGCGTCGACGGCCGCGGTGCTGCGCGCGGCGAGCGCGGCCGCGCGGTCGGGCACGCCGAGAGCGGCGCCGACCTGCTCGACGAGAGTGCCGATGGAGGCCAACGACCGGTGCGAGTCGACCACGACGACGGGGATGCCGGCATCCCGCATCTGCAGCACCGTGTCCCACGGACCGAGGCTCGTGTCGGTGAGGATCACGGTGGGCGCGGCGTCGAGGATCGCCTCGGCGTTGAGGTCGTGCCCGTTCTCGGTGACCACGGGGAGGCCGGCGGCCTCGGGGAAGGCGCTCGAGGTGTCGCGGGCGACGACGGAGTCACCCAGACCGAGCTCGAACACGATGCGCGAGAGCGAGCCGTAGATGTCGAGGGCGAGGATGCGCGAGGTGTCGACGACCGTGACCGCGGAGCCCTGCGCGTCGGTGACCGTGACCGGTAGTACCTGCGCGCCCTCGGTCACCGGGACGATCGCGGACGCGGCAGCGACGGCGGTCGACGGACCCTGCCACGAGAGCGGGTCGGCGAGGGGCGTGACCTCTGCGAGCGGCGGCGTGGCCGGGGCGCCGTCCGCGTGATCGAGCCCGCCCGTCGTGCAGGCCGCCAGGCCCAGCGTGGCCGAGACGATGAGAGCGAGTGCCGCGAGGGCGCGGGGATGACGAGACAAAAGGACCTCCAAGTAAGGTGAGCCTATCCTTAACTTTACCTGGATGCCGACTTCGTGCTTAGGTAAGCCTAACCTGTCCTCTCGCCCTCGCCCGGGGGCGACCGACGCCTGCCGTCGGGACCTCTCGAGGACGGAGAAGGGAACGAACGTGGACTCTCCAAACCCGCGTGGACCGTGGCTGGGACGCGCCTCGACGGCACTCCTCGCCACCGCAGCGCTCACTCTGGGAGGCGCGCTCGCGAGCGCTCCGGCATACGCCGCCGACACGACGATCGACGGTGCCGTGTTCCGCTGGGGCGTCAACGCCGAAGCGAACTCCGCCGCCTTCGCACCCGGCACCGTCAACCTGCTCTCGGCGGGGATCATCACCGCCTCCTCGTCGGCCGACCGCGTCACGACGGCCAACTGGAAGCAGAGCGACGGCAACACCAGGATCCTCAAGCTCCAGTCCGACGGCAGCTATGCCGACGCGACGTTCGCGGGACTTCGCACGGATGCCGCGGGCACCACGATCACCTCCGGCAACGGGCTGAACTCGGGGCACATCGCCGAGATCAGCGGCGGCACGGGCACGGTCGACGTCGCGGCGAACACCGCCGTCATCCAGTGGTCCGGCTCGTTCACGTCGGCGTTCTACTCGGGGATGACCCGCTCGTGGATCACGGACCCGAAGCTGACGGTCGCGGCCGACGGCACGGGCACGGTCACCGCCACCCTCGGCGGGTACGGCACCTCGATGGATGACCCCGACAAGTTCGAGAACCTCACCCCCGCGACCGACGTCGTCATCGCGACGCTCACCGGCGTCGACGTGACCCCCACCGGCTTCACCGTCACGCCCGACTACCTCGGCCGCACGATCACGGTGCCCTCGGGTTCGGTCGCCCAGGTCACGACGGGCGCGAATGCCGGCGCCTTCCCGCAGTCGTTCGTCGACTTCCAGGTCAAGACCGGGCAGGGATCGTACTGGTACTCCTCCGGTGGTGCCGCCGATTCCCGCAAGCCGGCCAGTCCCCTCTCGATCGCGTATACGGCAGCGCCGACGTCGACCACGCCGACGGTCACCGTCTCCCGGACCAGCGGCCTCGCGCAGGGCGAGACCGTGACGGTCCGCGGCTCCGGCTTCCTGCCCGCGGGAACCGCCACCAACGGCACCCGCCCGCCGCTGGCGGGGCAGTTCAGCGGCGCGTACGTCGCGTTCGGCAAGTTCGCCGACGTGTGGAAGCCCTCCGCGGGTGCGCCGTCCTCGGCGCGCACCGTCATCGCACAGCGCTGGGCCCTCCCCGCCGCGAGCATGTCCACCGTGGGCGGCGCGAACGCCGGCGCCATCGAGCTGACCTCGGACGGGACGTTCGAGGTCGATCTCGCGCTGACCACCACCGAAGCGCAGAACCTCGCCGCCGGGACGTTCGGCATCTACACCTACGCCGGCAGCGGCGCGGTGCACGCGCCGTTCGAGACCTTCACCCCGATCGCCTTCTCGTCGGCCTCCGATGTCGTCGTCGAGGTCCCCGCGTGGGTCGACAACCCCACCGGCGCCTTCGGGTGGGCCTTCGAGGGCACCGCGCCCGCCGACCTCCGCACCGCCGTGCAGGACGGCGCGAACTTCGTGGCATCCGGTTCGCTCACTCCGGTCGTCGTGACCGACACGCGCGCGGGCGGATCGACCCCCTACAGCTGGAGCATCTCGGGCCAGGTGAGCGAGTTCGCGACGTCGTCGGGAGAGACCTTCTCGGGCGGCTACCTGGGCTGGAAGCCGAAGCTCGTCGCCACGGACGCGGCGACGGTGACCGGCGGCGCCGAGGTGACCTCCACCCGGCTCGGCGGAACCGGCCTCGGGTCCTCGCGCGTGCTGGCATCCTCGACGTCGGCCGTGAGCGCGAAGGTGGGGGCGGACCTCGCGCTCGTCATCCCCGGCACCACCGCCGCCGGCGACTACCGCAGCACGCTCACCATCACGGCGCTGCAGTAACACCCGCACCGGGGCCCCGGCGATCGCCGGGGCCCCACTCGTCCCTCGATCGAAAGACCTCTCGTGCCCGCATCCCTCCGCCTCCCCTCGCTCGCTCTCGTCGGGGCCCTCGCCCTGGCCTCGGCCCTCGCGCTGTCCACCGCCCTCGCGCCGGGGACGGCCCGGGCCGCCGACGGCGGCGGCGTCGCGTGGTCGGTGCAGACGGCGGACAATGCCCACGGCACCGGGCGCGGCAACTTCACGTACGCCGTCGAGCCCGGCGCGGTGATCTCGGACACGATGATCGTGGTCAACACGGGCACCGAACCGCTGCCCCTCGCGGTCTACGCCGCCGACGCGTTCACCGCCTCCACCGGCGAGATCGACATCCTCGTCGACGGCGCCCCGTCCGCGGACGCCGGTACGTGGGTCGCGGTGAGCACCCCCGCGCTGGAGCTGGCGCCCGGCCACACCGCCGACGTCCCCTTCACCGTCACCGTGCCCGCCGATGCCCGCCCGGGCGATCACTCCGCGGGCATCGTCACGTCGCTGACATCGCAGGACCCCGCGAACGCGCTCTCGGTCGATCGTCGCCTGGGCACGCGCCTCACCGTCCGCGTCGCCGGCGACCTCGTCCCCGCGGCGTCCGCGACCGCGGTCTCGGCCCGCTACGACGGCTCATGGAACCCTTTCGAGTCGGGGCGTCTCACCGTGAGCTATTCGCTCGAGAACACCGGGAACACCCGGCTCACCGGACTCGAGACGATCGACACGTCCGGGACCGGCGGACTGTTCGGCACCCGCACTCCGCCCCTCCGGATCAGCGAGGTCCTCCCCGGTTCGACCATCGACGTCGTGCGGGAGGTGCCGGTGTTCTCGCTCGGGTGGGTCGCCGGATCCGTCACCGTCGCCCCCGAGGGGGTCGGCCTCGGCGCCGGCACCGTCGAGCCGGTCGCGCTCGCCTTCTCGACGCCCGCGGTGCCGTGGAGCCTCTACGCGCTCATCGTCCTCGTGATCGCCGCCGTCGCGGCCGCCCTCGTCGCGGGGCGTCGGCTCCGTCGCCGCGCGCGCCCGCAGACGCCGCCTCAGGCCGTCTGAGCGGCTTTCGCGCGCGCCAGGTCGGTGAAGAGGTCGGTGTTGAACCGGTAGGCCACGAGCACTTCGTCGATCACGCGCTCCTTCTCTTCGTCATCCCACGGGGCGGCATCCAACTGCTCCCGGTACACGTTCTTGAACGCCTCGGGGTCGGCGATGTCGCCGAAGAGGTAGAACCCGACGCCGTTGGTCTCGAACCCGAAACGCCGCTGCATGAGACGCCCGATGAAGAGCCCGCCGGACAGGTCGCCGAGGTAGCGCGTGTAGTGGTGGGCCACGAAGCCGCCGGGCCAGGTCGCCGCGACCCGACGGATGCGCGCGACGTACGCCTCGGTCGTCGGGAGGGGTGAGATCCGTTCGCGCCAGTCCGCACCGATCAAGAACTCGAGGTCGGCTTCGATCGCGGGCACGCGCGTGAGCTTGTCGCTGAGGAACACGGATGCCACGGGGTCGACGCGCATGCGCTCGGTCGCCTCTTCGAGCGCGGCGTAGATGAACCAGTGCTGGGCGACGAGCGCGACGTAGTCCTCGCGCGTGCCGGAACCGTTCATGAGGTCGGTCATGAAACCCGCGCCCTCGCTCGAAGAGTGGGCGGTGCGCGACCGCTCGCGCAGGGCGGTGGAGAACGGGATGACAGCACTCATGCGGCCATCATAAGGCAAGGTTAGGCTCGCCTAACCTTCAATCTCCGTGGGGGCGCGGGGTGATCCCGAGCCGACGGCATGCCTCGTCGTACAGCGCGACGATCTCGCGCCGGACCTCACGCCGCTCGGTGATGGGACCCCCCGGCCACGGCACGCGCAGCTCGACGGTGGCTCCGTCGTCCCCGACGACCGACCACTCGCCCGCGTCGCCGTCGAACCCCGTCATCCGCGCCGATGCGACCGCCCGCACGGGGCCGAAGGCGCGCGCAACGAGCACGTTGTCGTCGAGGTGGTCGTCGTTCATGTGGGCGAGGACGGCCTGCTGGATCTCGGGGGCGAACGCATACGTCATTAGGCAAGCCTAACTTCGCCCCGGCGCGTGGCCGGCCCGCCACGGCCCGCCCGCACACCGATCCCGCGAGACTGCATCCGATTGACATTTCCCCTGCAAGCTGCAACGGAGATGTCAGCGCGATGAAGTCTCGCGGCCCCGACAGCGGCGCGGCTCAGCCGCGTCACCGCGGCCGGCGCGGCTCAGCCGCGATACGCCGCCAGCCGCTTGCGCATCACCGCGACGGCGTCGGCGTTGTCGTCGATGAGCACCGAGTGGCGGCCCAACGGAGCCGCGACCGCGCCGAGCGTGCCGCTCCCGGCGAACATGTCGAGCACCCGGTCGCCGGGGCGGCTCGAGGCCTGCACCATCCGGCGCAGCACGCCTTCGGGCTTCTGCGTCGGGTACCCGGTCTTCTCGCGCCCCGTCGTCGGCACGATCGTGTGCCACCACACGTCGGTGGGGAGCTTGCCCCGCGCCGCCTTCTCGGGGGTCACCAGCCCGGGGGCCATGTAGGGCTCGCGATCGACGGCGTCGGAGTCGAAGAAGTACCGCGACGGGTTCTTCACGTACACGAGGATCGTCTCGTGCTTCGTGGGCCACCGCCGACGCGTCTTCGCGCCGTAGTCGTAGGCCCAGATGAGTTCGTTGAGGAACCGCTCCCGCCCGAACAGCGCGTCGCACATGACCTTGGCGTAGTGCACCTCGCGGTAGTCCAGGTGCAAGTACAGCGTGCCGTCGTCGGCCAGCAGACGCCAGGCCTCCTCGAGCCGAGGCTCGAGGAACGCCCAGTAGTCGTCGAACCGGTCGTCGTACGTACGCAGGTCGCCGCGCAGCCGCGCGTACTCGCGACCGTGGAACCCCCGCTGCACGACCGGCACCGGAGCCGGCTCGTCCTCGTCGGGGAAGACGAGCATGCCCGGGTCGGCGGGCTCTTCGGATGCCACGATCACCGGCTCTTCGGCATCCGGGGCCTCGTCGACCGGCGGCGTCCACCGTGCCGACTCGACCGCTTTGGAGCGGGTGCGCCCGGTGTTGAACGGTGGGTCGAGGTAGACGAGGGTGAAGGAGCCGTCGGGGAGCGTGGCGGTGACGGCGAGGTTGTCGGCGTGGTGGATCTCGACGGAGCCGTGATCCCACACGCCCGCCAGGGTCTGGACGCTCACGGAACGCGCTGCAGCCACGCGTCGGTGGCGAACTTGGCGGCCACGAGAGCCTCGGCCTCGGCATATTCCTCTTCGGTGATATGCCCCGTGGTCGCCCCGTACAGGGTCGTGAACGTGTCGATGAACCGCTGGATGACGGCATCCCGGGCCAGGCCCGTCTGACTGCGCAGCGGATCGACGCGCTTCGCAGCCGAAACGGTGCCCTTGTCGCTGAGCTTCTCACGGCCGATGCGCAGCACCTCGGTGAGCACCTGGCCGTCCATGTCGTAGCTGAGGGTCGCGTGGTGGAGCACCCCGCCGTTGGCGAGACGCTTCTGCGCGGCGCCGCCGATCTTGCCGTGGGGCCCCGCGATGTCGTTGAGCGGCTGGTACACCGCGTCGATGCCGAGCGAGCGCAGCGCCTGCAGCACCCAGTCGTCGAGGAACGCGTACGAATCGGCGAACGTCATGCCCGCCACGAGCGACGCCGGGACGTACAGCGAATACGTGACGATCGAGTTCGCGGCCATGAGCATCGCCCCACCGCCCGAGATCCGGCGGACGACGTCGAAGCCGTGCTTCGCCGCCCCCTCGGGGTCGACCTCGTTGCGCAGCGACTGGAACGAGCCGATCACGACGGCGTTCTCGTTCCACTCCCACAAGCGCAGCGTGGGCTTGCGCAGGCCCGCGCCGACGCGGGATGTGAGCACCTCGTCGAGCGCGAGGTTCATCCGCGGCGAGACGGGGGCGTCGTGCACGACCTCCCACTCGAAGTCGGCCCAGCCGGGCGCGGTCACGAGCGCGCGACGGATGGCGGTCGCCACCGACTCGGGCGTGAAGCCGAGCAACTGCGCGCCTTCGGGCAGCGCCGCGCGGATGGCGGCGGCGATCGTCGGGACGTCGGACTCCACCGGCAGGCCGTTGACCGCCGCGTCGATGTCGTCGAGGGCGTCGTCGGGCTCGAGGAAGAAGTCGCCCGCGAGGTGGAACCCGGAGATCCGGCCGTCACGCTCCTCGAGGTCGACGACGACCAGCTTGCCCCCGGGGACCTTGTACTCGCCGTGCATGCCTCCAGCCTACGGCGGCAGGGGGTCGCACCGGGATGCCGCGGCCCCGCCCCGTCACCAGAACAGGCCGTGCACCCGGCACAGGCCGAAAACGCGCGGATCGTCCTGTTCCCGCGGCATCCCCTGTTCTCAGCCCCCGGATGCCACGCCACCCGCGCCCCGGAACCCCGCGGCCCGCAGC
>NZ_VBUM01000104.1 GCF_005774735.1 Microbacterium sp. 5K110
GCGTGGGGGTGGGCGTCGGCGTGGGCGTCGTGCCCTCGTCGACCGGCTGCGTCCCCTTCAGGTAGGCGCGACCCAGGGGCGACGGCGCGACCGTGCCCTTGGCGGCGAAGAAGTCCGCCGTAGCCTGCAGGTCGATCTGGCCGGAGTCGGCCTTCCCCGTGCCCTGCGCGAAGGTGAAGAAGTTGTCGCCGCCCGCCGCAAGGAACGAGTTGGTCACGATGCGATACGACGCGGTCGGGTTGATCGGCGTACCGTTCAGCGCGATGGAGCCGATGCGCGAACCCTTCGCCGCCGTCGGGTCGTACTCGAAGGTGAAGCCCTTCGACACGCCGAGTGCGAGCACCGGGCGCGACGCGGTATCGGGCTGCCACTGCTCTTCGAGAACCGACTTCAGCTGCGCTCCGGTGAGCGAGAGCGTCACGAGCGTGTTGCCGAATGGCTGCACGTTCGCCGCCTCGCGGTACGAGACGGAGCCGTTGTCGGTTCCGTAGAGGAGGTCGGCGCGCAGTCCGCCGGGGTTCATGAACGCGATCTGCGCGTCCTGCCCGTTGAACGAGGGGTTCTCGCTCGCGGCCCACAGGTACACGTCCGCGACGGTGTTGCCGAGCGCGGAGTAGGCGCCGCGGTCCTCGCCGCCCGAGCCGTTCTTGGCACGCGTGACGTCGGCGGTGATCGTGCCCACCTGGACCTGGCCCTTCACATCGGCCGTCGCCTTGGCATCCGTCACGATCTTCGCGGTGTCCGTCTGCGGGTAGGCGATGTACTGCGTGACCGTGGTGTCGAGCAGGGGGCGCACGCCGGGCGTGATCGAGACGAGCTTGCCGGCCTCGTCGAGGTCCACGTCGAGAGTGCCGAGGTTCGTGCCGTACTGACCGGTCTGGATGACGGAGCGTCCGCCGATCGTGCACGAGTACTTCTGGTGCGTGTGCGCCGAGACGATGGCATCCACGTCGGCGGACGCGCCGCGCACGAGGTCGCCGAAGTCGCCGGACTCGGTGGCGATGGTGGTGCAGTCGGTGCCCTCCGAGCCCTCGTGAGCGAGGAGGATCACGACGTCGGCACCGGCGTCGCGAGCGTTCTTCGCCTCGCGGTTCGCCGCCTCGACCTGGTCGCCGAACTCGATCTCGGTGATCTTCGACGGGTCGACCATGCCGGCGGTCTGGCGCGTCACGGTGCCGACGAAGGCCACCTTCGTGCCGTCGACCTCTTTGATCGTGTACGGCTTCAGGGCGGGGGTCTTCGTGCCCTTCTTGTAGACGTTGGCGCCGAGTGCGAAGTCGCTGAACTGATCGGCGTCGGGGTCGCCCTCGTACTCGCGGATGACGCGCGTGGTCAGGTCGGCGAAGCCGCGGTCGAACTCGTGGTTGCCCACGACGCTGACATCGAGCGTCGCGGCCTTCAGGGCCTTGATCGTCGGGGTGTCCTGGTCGATGAACGACTCGAACGCGCTCGCGCCGATGTTGTCACCGGCCGAGACGAACAGCGTGTTCGGGTTCTGCTGGCGGTACTTCTCGACCGCGCCGGCGAGAACGCCGGCACCCGCGACGCCACCGGACTCCTGCAGCAGGCGGCCGTGGAAGTCGTTGATCGTCAGGATCTGCAGGTCGGGGGTCTTCGGCTGCGTCGGGCGCACCTCGAAGACGGTGGTCGAACCCGAGACCTCGTTGCCGGTGATCAGCAGCGGGATGCCGGTGGGCGAACGCAGCGCCGAGACGAACGCGATGCCCTCGGGACCGAGGTCTCCGGCCGCGGCCGTCTTGACGTCGGCGGAGGCGTTGCGGTTGTTGACGTACGTGACGTACGCCGGGTTCTTCGGGTCGGTGACGTCGTAGACCATCACGCCGCCCGCGCGCTCGAGCCCGATGAAGGCGTACGTGCGGCCGTCGACCACGCCGATCGTGACGTTCTCGGGCTCGGGGCCCTTGTCGTCGCTGCGGTCGTCGACGGTGTTGTTGTCGTTCGAGACGTTGAACAGCTCGGGAGCGACCTCCTTCAGCTTCTGCTCGAACTGGTCGCCCGAGTCGAAGACGAGAGTGCCCTTGGTGTCCCAGATCGAGAACGAGCGGGCGCCGTAGGCGTACAGCTCGCTGTAGCAGCCGTCGGACGTCTTGCCGAGGTCGGTGACGACCTTGAGGCGTCCGAGATCGGAGTCGGCCGCGCGGCCGGCGAGCGGGGAGGTCTCGCAGATCGCGGCGAGGTCCTTCTTGCCGAAGTCCTTGATGCGGGCCTCGTCGGTGAAGTCGCCCCACTCGCGGCCGTCGCCTTCGTTGGCCGTGACGAGGTACGTCGTGGCCTTGCCGCCGACGGTCGCCGAGTAGGACGCGATCCCGTCCGGCATGTACAGGCCCTTCAGGCCCGCGACCGAGCGGATGTCGATCCCGCCGTCCTTGTCGCTGGTGTCCAGAGCGCTCGCGCCCCAGTCCTTGTAGCCGAGGGGCAGGATGCCGGTCACCTCGGCCTTTGCGAGGTCGACCGTCGCGACGGCGTTGGCCTCCTGCAGCGTGACGTAGGCGACGGTTCCGTCAACGGTGATGTACTCGGGCTCGAGGTTGCGCGAGACGCGGTTGGCAGACAGCGGCGTCGTGCCCTGATCGGGCGCGGCGACGTCGGGGCCGAAGACGCGGACCTTCGGGTCGAGTGTCTTGGTGCCGCCCTGCTCGAAGGCGCGGAAGCCGGCGGTCTTCACCGCGCTCTGCGCCGGAGCAACGAGGGAGGACGACAGCGTCACGACGCTGACCGAACCCTCGGGGTCGCTGGAGAAGTTCTCCGCCGGCTCGCCCTCGTTGGCGACGACGGCGTAGCTGCCGTCCTTGGAGAACGTGACCATGTCGGGCAGAGCGCCGACGGTGACCTCGCCGAGCTTCGCGCTCGCGGCGTCGTCCTTGTTGGCGTCGAAGAACATGAGGTGACCGGCGGCGGTCTTGTCCTCGGCCTCGAAGGCGACGACGCCGAGACCGTCGTCGCGGACGGCGACGGAGTTGGCCACGCCGGTCGATGCGATGTCGAACAGCTTCACCGGCTTGGTCGGGTCGCTGTTGTCGAGCACCGTCACGGTGCCGGCCTGCGCGTTCACGACGAAGAGGCGGTCGCGGTAGGCCTGCACGATCTCGGCGGCGGACTCCTTGTAGACGTTGGTGTCGTAGGAGCCGACCGGGGTCAGGCCGATCGCGGCGCCGGACGCGCTGTTCGAGATCGGCTGGGGGACGATGGCGGCCGAAGCCGCTGTCGCGCTCGAAAGAGCGAGCGCGCACACCGCCGCGGTCGTCGCGGTGAACGCGGCGGCACGGCGCAGGAAGGTCGAAGGCATGCGTGTCCTCGGGGGTGTCGGGCGGGGATGACAGAACCGACACGGGGGCGTCGATCGCCCCCACTGTGCCGACTTGCGGTGACGCTCGGGTGAACGGCCTGCGAATGCGCGGTGCGGCGTCCCCGCGAAGATCACCCCATGGTTCATCGTGCGCGGGCGCGTCGCCCGGGAGGACTAGCCTGACCGCATGACCGATTCGCTCGCGGGCGCGCACCCCGATGAACCCCACCGGCAGGGACTCGCGCAACGCCTGAACTGGTTGCGCGCCGGAGTGCTCGGCGCCAACGACGGCATCGTCTCGACGGCGGCGGTCGTCGTCGGTGTCGCGGGGGCTACGAGCGAGATCGCCCCCGTCTTCGTCGCCGGTCTCGCTGCCCTCGTCGGCGGGGCGATCTCGATGGCCCTGGGCGAATACGTGTCGGTCTCGAGCCAGCGCGACAGCGAGCACGCGCTCATCCAGAAGGAGCGCCGCGAGCTCGCGGAGGACCCGGATGCCGAGTTCGCCGAGCTCGTCGGTCTGTACGAGGCGCGCGGTCTGACCTCCGACACCGCGACGCGCGTGGCGACCGAGCTCACGGCATCCGATGCCCTCAAGGCGCACCTGTCGGTCGAACTGAACATCGACGCCGACGACGTGGTGAGCCCCTGGGCGGCGGCGATCGCGTCGGCGGTGGCGTTCACGATCGGTGCGATCCTGCCGATGCTGACGATCCTGCTCGCGCCGGTCGAGGTGCGCGTGCCGCTGACGTTCGTCGCGGTGCTCCTCGCCCTCGCCCTGACGGGGTACCTCGCCGCCTGGATCGGCGGGGCGCGCCGCGGTCGGGCGATCCTGCGCACGGTGATCGGCGGGGCGCTCGCGCTCGGCGCGACGTACGGCGTCGGAGCATTGTTCGGCGTCGCGACCGGGTAATTCTTTGGCATCCTAGAATTTACAAGGAAGCCCAACTAAAATCTCCCTCGCGACGACGACGTCGCCGAATGGAGAGCCGCATGGACGCCACCCCCGCCCCCGTGCTCGACGCCCTGACCGCCGACGACCGCGCCGCCATCCTCGGCGCCGTCCGCGAGTTCGCCGCGACCGAGCTGTCCCCGCACGCGCTCGAATGGGATGCCACGAAGCACTTCCCGCGCGACGTGCTGCGCCGCGCCGGTGAACTGGGACTCGGCGGCGTCTGCGTGCGCGAGGAGTCCGGCGGCGCGGGCTTCCCCCGCCGCTTCGCGGTCGAGATCTTCGAGGAGCTCGCCGCGGGCGACCCCACGGTGACCGCGTACCTGACGATCCACAACATGGTCGCGTGGATGATCGACGCGTACGGCGACGACGCGCAGCGCGAGCGGTGGCTCCCGGGCCTGATCTCGATGGAGCAACTCGGGGCGTATTGCCTCACGGAGCCGGGGGCGGGCTCGGATGCCGCGGCGATCACCACGTCGGCCATTCGGCACGGCGACGGTTACGTGCTCACGGGCGTGAAGCAGTTCATCTCCGGTGCCGGCGAGGCATCCGTCTATGTCGTCATGGCGCGGACCGGCGAACCGGGCGCGCGCGGGGTCAGCGCGTTCCTCGTGCCCGCGGATGCCGAGGGGCTGTCGTTCGGGCCGAACGAGAAGAAGATGGGCTGGAACGCCCAGCCCACGCGGCAGGTCGTGCTCGATGAGGTGCGGGTCCCGGCCGAGAATCTGCTCGGCGGCGAGGGGCGCGGTTTCGGAATCGCGATGTCCGCGCTCAACGGCGGTCGCTTGAACATCGCCGCGTGCTCGCTCGGCGGGGCGCGGTGGGCCCTGGAACGCGCGGTCGCGTACGTGCACGAGCGCTTCACGTTCGGTGAGGCCCTGGCCGAGAAGCAGTCCGTCGTCTTCGCCGTCGCCGACATGGCCACCGAACTCGAGGCCGCGCGCCTGCTCGTGCGCGACGCCGCCGCGGCCCTGGACGCGAAGACTCCGGATGCCGCGACCCGGTGCGCCATGGCGAAGCGGTTCGCGACCGACGTCGGTTTCCGCGTTGCCAACGAGGCGTTGCAGCTCCACGGCGGGTACGGCTACCTGCAGGACTACGGCATCGAGAAGGTCGTCCGCGACCTGCGCGTGCACCAGATCCTCGAGGGAACCAACGAGATCATGCGGCTCATCATCGGACGGAGCGTCCTCGCGGCGTGACGCGGAACCCTCGGTGATGTCGGGGGAGCATGCGACGATGCGAGGGAACCTTCACCTCTGACCCCCCTGGGAGTGACATGAGCGATCAGCGCGGTACCGCGTACGAGACGATCCGGGTCGAGCAGCGCGGGCGGGTGGGGTGGATCACCCTCGACCGGCCCGAGGCGCTCAACGCGCTGAACACGCGGTCGATGACCGAGGTGGTCGCAGCGGCGACGGCGTTCGACGACGCACCCGACGTCGGGGCGATCGTCGTCACCGGGTCCGAGAAGGCCTTCGCGGCCGGCGCCGACATCAAAGAGATGGAGGGCAAGTCGGGGCTCGAGATGACCCTGACCGACCACTTCGGAGCGTGGAGCCGTTTCGCCGCCGTGCGGACGCCCGTGATCGCCGCCGTGTCGGGCTATGCGCTGGGCGGCGGCTGCGAACTCGCACTGATGTGCGACATCATCCTCGCCTCCGACGGTGCGAAGTTCGGTCAGCCCGAGATCCAGCTCGGCGTCATCCCCGGCATGGGCGGGACGCAGCGGCTCGTCCGCGCCCTGGGGTACTACAAGGCCGCCGAGATGGTGCTCACCGGCCGCATGATCGACGCGGTCGAGGCCGAGCGCGCGGGCCTGGTCTCGCGCATCGTCCCGGCCGCCGACCTGCTCGACGAGGCCGAGACCGTCGCCCGCACGATCGCCGAGAAACCCCTGCCGGCCCTGTACGCGGCGAAAGCGGCGCTCGACGTCGCGCTGGAGTCGACGCTCGCCGAGGGCGTGCGCTTCGAGCGCCAGGCGTTCGCCTCGCTCTTCGACACCGCCGACCAGAAAGAGGGCATGGCCGCGTTCCGCGAGAAGCGGACGCCGAACTTCTCGCACCGCTGAGCGGCCTGCGGCGGTCAGAGCGGGTCGGGCGTCGGCGCAGGGTCGGCGAAGTCACCCGCGTTCTTGCGGAATCGGGCGATGATCCGCACCAGCTCGGTCGCGTCCTCGGGCGCGAGCCCCGGGTCGCGGAACACCGCGTTCAGGGCGTCCGTGGCCGCGTCGACGCGTCGGCGGCCGGCATCCGTCAGCACGAGCAGGGCGGCACGCCCGTCGGTGGGGTGCGCTTCGCGTGTCACGAGCCCGTCGCGAGCGAGACGTTCGACGGTGTTCGTCACGCTCGTCGGGTGCACCTGGAGCCGCGCGATGGCGCTGGCCATCGGCATCCGGCCCTCGCGCGTGAAGGCGAGCAGCCGCAGCATCTCGAAGCGTGAGAACGTCAGATCCAGCGGTCTCAGAGCGCGCTCGATGGATGCCATGAGCAACTGGTGCGCCCGAATGACCGAGGTCACGACGGTCATGCCGTCGGCGGCGTCGTCCCAGCCGTGCGCGAGCCATTGGCGCTTGGCTTCGGCGATCGGGTCGACCGGTAGGCGTCTCGGCATCCGTTCTCCTCCCGCCCCACGGTACCGCGGGCGTGCTGGGATCGGCGGTCGAGAGGCGTCGCACGCGCCCGGGGGTGCGGCGGGTTTCGGTATCGTCGGGAGTCCAGATCTCCGCTTCGGCCCCGAAAAGCAGATGGCCCCCACACCCCGCATCCCGCAGAGCGGGTCGTCCCGCGTCGAGCCGCGCCGGTTCGGTGATCTCACGCTCGGTCAGTGGGTGGGCTCGGCGCTGATCCTCGGGGCGGCGGCGCTCGTCCTGGCGGGGCTGCTCGTGCTGATGGCTCGGGTGCTCGTCTCGCTCGGGCCGGTCCGCGGATTCCTCGAGATGTACCCCGGCGCCTACGACCTCCCGGCTGGCGCGCCCGTGGGGATTCCCGCGTGGCTCGGGTGGCAGCACTTCCTCAACGGCCTGTTCCTGTTGCTGGTCATACGCTCGGGGCTGCAGTTCCGGCGCGAGAAGCGGCCGAACGCCTTCTGGTCGCCGCGGGGCAACAAGAAGCGCCGGATCAGCCTCGCGCTGTGGTTCCACCACGCGATCGACGTGCTGTGGATGGCCAACGGCGCGGTGTTCGTCGTGCTGCTGTTCGTCACCGGCCAGTGGATGCGCATCGTGCCGACCTCGTGGGAGGTCTTCCCGAACGCGCTGTCGGCGGCGCTGCAGTACGTCTCGCTCGACTGGCCGACCGAGAACGGGTGGGTGAACTACAACAGCCTCCAGCAGCTGTCGTACTTCGCGATCACCTTCGTCGCGGCACCGCTCGCGATCATCACGGGGGTGCGGCTGTCGGTGCTGTGGCCGCGGGACGCCGAGCGCCTGAACCGTCTCTTCCCCGCGGAATGGGCGCGTCGCATCCACTTCCCGGTCATGCTCTTCTTCGTGGCGTTCATCGCGGTGCACGTCTTCCTCGTCCTCGCCACCGGCGCGCTGCGCAACCTCAACCACATGTACGCGGCCCGCGGATCGGTCGACCCCGACGCCTTCGCCGCCGACCCGACCGGACTGGTGTTGTTCGCGGCATCCCTGCTGGCGATGGCTGCGGCGTGGATCGCCGCACGCCCGTCGGTGCTCATCCCGATCGCGCGGCTGTTCGGCGACGTCAAGCAGCGCTGACGCGGGTCTGCCCGCGCCGCCGCGGCGCCCGCCCGAGCCCGGCGGGCGTCGAGATCACGTGATCCGGTCGAACGCACACGCTGCGGTCCTCCCGAACGTGTGCTCTCGGCCGGATCGTGTGCGCTGGATCGCGGCCTCCGTCGCTGTTTCAACGGCCGCCGTCCCGCCCCTCCGGCCGTCGCTGCCGTGCCGTCTCATGCGCGGGCCGCGACCCGCCCAGACCACGTGAAATGGCGCAGGATGCCGCGGCCTACGCCGGGCGCGACGCGGACGCGTGCAGGCCGCGGTGGATGAGGTCGACACCGAAGGCGAAGTCGGCGTCGGGGACGGGCGTCGCGCCCGGGGCGACGACGCCGACGCTGTCGTACTGCAGACGCTGCTGCTCGTGCCAGACGTGGCCCAGGACGAAGTGCAGCAGTGTCGTGGCCGCGCGCGCCGATGTGCGGGGGCCGAAGCCCTCGGCGGCGACGGCGGCGGCGAGGCGATCGTGCGCGGCCGACGTCCCGAGACCGAGCGCGAGGGTGCTCGACACGACCTCGGCGCCGTCCCGGTAGGCGAGCAAGGCGTCGCGCAGCGCGCGTGCCTCGGCGGCGACGCCGGAACCGCGCAGCAGGGATGCCGCTCGCCCCACGATGCGTTCGGAGAGCTCGGCCAACAGCGACTGTTTGTTGGGGAAGTGCCAGTAGAGCGCGCTCGGCTGGACGTCCAGGCGGGCGGCGAGGCGACGCATCGTCAGATCGGCGAGTCCGTCGTCGTCGAGGATCCGCAGCGCGGTGCGCGCGACGTCGTCGGCCGAGTGGCCGCGACCGCGTCCGGGAGGAGTCACGCTCCTGAGTATAGTGAACACCGTTCAGGTGAACGCTGTTCAGGTAAGGAACGACATGACTTCTTCCGCCCCACTCCGCACCCCGGATGCCACCGACCTCGCGCGCGTGGCCGTCTTCGCCGCGCTCATCGCCGTGCTCGGGCTGCCCGGCAGCTTCCCCGTCTTCGGGGGCGTTCCGATCACGGCTCAGACCCTCGGCGTGATGCTCGCCGGCGCGGTGCTCGGTCCGTGGCTGGGCGCGCTGTCGGTGACGGTCGTGCTCGCCCTGGTCGCGATCGGATTGCCCCTGCTGGCCGGTGGCCGCGGGGGGTTCGGGGTGTTCCTCGGTCCGACCGCGGGCTACGCGCTCGGCTGGATCCTCGGCGCGATCGTCGTCGGGCTCATCGTGCACGCCGGGAACCGTCGCCCGGTGTGGTGGCGCACCGCGATCGCGATGGTCGCCGGGGGTGTCGTGGCGATCTACGCCCTCGGCATCCCGGTCCAGAGCCTCGTGACCCGACTGCCTCTCGGCGAGACCGCGCTGACGAGCCTGGTCTTCATCCCGGGCGACCTGCTCAAGGCAGCGATCGCGACGATCGTGGTGACGCTGCTGGTGCGGTCGTATCCGCGGGGCTTCCGCCGGCAGTGGCGGGTCGCTCCGGTCGAGCAACCCGTACCCGCGTGATCCTGCACTGCCGCGACCTCGGCGTGCGGCTCGACGGCCGCGACGTGCTGCGCGCCGTGACCGTCGATCTCGAGGCGCGCACGATCGCGATCGTCGGGGACAACGGTTCGGGCAAGTCGACGTTCGCCCGGGTGCTCGCCGGTCTCGTCCGGCGCGACACCGGCGACGTGCGGGTACGGGGGCTCGACCCCGAGCGGGATGCCGCCGAGCACCGCCGTCGTGTCGCCCTCGTGCTGAGCAACCCCGACGCGCAGATCGTGATGCCGGTCATCGCCGACGACGTGGGTTTCTCGCTGCGCGCCGAGCGCCTGCCCCGGGCGGAGCGCGCCGAGCGGGTGGCGCGCGCCCTGGAGCGCTTCGGCCTCGCGGAGCTCGCCGAGCGGTCCGCGCACGACCTCTCGGGCGGGCAGAAGCAGCTTCTGGCGCTGTGCGGCGCGTTCGTGCGCGACCCGGATCTCGTCGTGGCCGATGAGCCCACCGCCTTCCTCGACGCCCGCAACGCGCGTCGCGTCGCCGACCACTTGCTCGCCGACGCCGGGCACGCGCTGATCCTCGTGACCCACGACCTGACGCTCGCGCGGTGCTGCGACGCCGCCGTGCTGTTCACCGACGGGGGCGTCCGCGCCGCGGGGGCGGCATCCGCTGTCGTCGACGAATACGAGAGGGCGCTCGTGTGCTGAGCCTCTACCGGCCGGGCCGGGGAGTTCTGCACCGGATGCCGGCCGGCCCGAAGATGCTCCTGCTCGCGGTTGCGGCGGTCGGTCTCGCCTCGCTGCCGACGGCGGGATGGGTGGCGGGGGTGTGCGCGGGCGTTGTTGTCTTGGCGTACGTCGTCTCGGGCGTCGGCGCGCGCGAGCTCGGGCGACAGGTCTGGGGCCTGCGCTGGATCGCGGTGATCACCGCGATCGGGCAGCTGGTCTTTGTGGGACCCGAACCCGCGCTCGCCAACACGGCGCGGGTCGTCGCCGCCCTGCTGATCGCGGCCCTGCTACCGCTCACCACGCGCGTGGACGACATGCTCGACGCTCTCGAGCGCGGACTCGGTCCGCTGTGCCGGATCGGGATGGATGCCGAGCGCGCGGCGCTCTTGCTCGCGGCGACGATCACGACGATCCCGGTGCTCGCCCGCCTGGGCGCCGAGGTGCGCGAGGCGCAGCGCGCCCGGGGCGTGCGCCCGTCGCTGGGTGCGGGGATCGTTCCGTTC
>NZ_VBUM01000105.1 GCF_005774735.1 Microbacterium sp. 5K110
CCACCACCCCCACCGGCACACCGCCACCGCATCCAGAACAGGCGATGCACCCGAAACAGGCCGATCTCGGCGTGATCGCCCTGTCTCCGGCGCACGGCCTGTTCCGGAAGCGCGCCCGCGCCCCGCGCAACACAGCGCCCCGCCCCGCGGCGGCGGGACGGGGCGCGAGACGCTCCGGAGGGACGGGGGCGAGAGCCGGGGCTCAGCCGAAGAGCGCCGCGGCCTCTTCGTAGCGGTAGAGGGGGACCGAGTTCAGCTCGCCGAGGGCGTCGGCGAAGGGAACGCGCACGATGTCGGTGCCGCTCATCGCCACCATCTGGCCCCAGGCGCCGTCGTTCAGCGCGTCGGCGGCGTGCAGCCCCAGACGGGTCGCGAGCACGCGGTCGAAGGCCGACGGCGAACCGCCGCGCTGGATGTGACCCAGCACCGTGGCCCGGGTCTCGATGCCGGTCAGGCGCTCGATCTCGGGGGCCAGCAGCTCGCCGATGCCGCCGAGGCGGGGGCGGTTGAAGGCATCCAGCCCCTTGTCGCTGAAGGCCTCGTCCATGCCCTTGAGCTTGAACCCCTCCGAGACGACGACCAGGGGCGCGCGGCCGCGGTCGTGGGCGCGCGTGACCTGCTCGACGATCTCGTCGATCGACATCGGAACTTCGGGAATGCAGATGACGTGCGCACCGGCGGCGATGCCGGCGTGCAGCGCGATCCACCCGACGTGGCGGCCCATGACTTCGGCGACCATGCACCGCTGGTGGGAGTCGCCGGTGGTGCGCAGGCGGTCCATGGCATCCGTGGCGATGTTCACGGCGGTGTCGAAGCCGAAGGAGTAGTCGGTGGCGCGCAGGTCGTTGTCGATCGTCTTGGGCACGCCCAGGACGTTGATGCCGTCCTTCGACAGGCGGTCGGCCGCGGCGAGAGTGCCCTCGCCGCCGATGGCCAGGATGCCGTCGATACGGTGCCCGTACAGCGTCTTCGAGATGTTCTCGGCGCCACCGCGGACCCCCTCATAGGGGTTGGTGCGGCTGGTGCCGAGGATCGTGCCGCCGACCTTGGACAGCCCCTTCACTTCGTGTCGGGTGAGCGGGAAGAAGTCGCCGTCGACGACTCCGCGCCATCCGTCGCGGATGCCGACGAACTCGATGTCGTAGTTGGTCGTGCCCTTGAGCACGACGCCACGGATGACGGCGTTCAGCCCGGGGCAGTCTCCGCCGCTGGTCAGGATGCCGATCTTCATGCTGTGAACCTCGCTAGTGGGGATGATCGAGTCGGCGACGCTGCCACCACCGAGACTATCGCCCCACCCCCGGGAAGCGGGAACCCGAGGACCACTCACGCACGACGCCAGGTGCCCGGGCCGGAGGAGTCCTCACGCGTCCACTCCTCCGCCTCCCCGCTGGGTGCCACCTCACCGAACCAGAACGTCTCGTCGGGGCCCCACCCCGCCAGGACGCTCGCCCCGAGGCCGCCGAGGTCGACCACGCGGCCTGCCGTGGCCACATACCCCGCGGTGGTGAGGTGGACGCCCACGGCCTCTTTCGCGAGCGCCGACCAGTCGGGTTGGACCCAGACCCCCTCGCGACCGGTCGTCCAGCGCCACACGTTGCGCCGGGAGGCGGTGACGACGAGTGGATGCCGATGGCACAGCGACGCCCACGCGTCGGGGCCGTCGATCTCGATGACCTCTCCGTCGGGGACGGTCACGCTACGCGTCCTCGCCGACGTCCACCCCAGGGAGTCCTCCACGAGAGACATCCCGACCGGGCCTTCGGCTCCGCGCGACGGCGTCGTCCGGGGCAGGTCGACTGGCGGAGTGGACCACCACGGGCCCGAAAGCCGCTCGCTGTACGCAGACGCCGCGAACTGGATCTCGGTCGCCGCCATGTTCGCACGCCACTCCGACAGGACGGCTTCCGTATCCGTGCGGAACGGGCTCGCTCCCTCCCACGTGACCGTCGCCTGCGCGTCGTGATCGACCGGACGGGTCCACGAGGCCGCGCGCCCCGATCGCGCAATGGCCGCGGCCACGGGAGCGAGCACGGGCCGCATCTCCGAGGCCGCGGCGAGGACGTCCTCGCCGGACGGCGGCTGCCAGTACGCGGCGAGATCGACCGCGACTTCGAGTGCCCGCTCGATCCGCGCGGGCGTGAT
The DNA here is from genome assembly GCF_005774735.1 of Microbacterium sp. 5K110. Lineage (GTDB taxonomy): Bacteria > Actinomycetota > Actinomycetes > Actinomycetales > Microbacteriaceae > Microbacterium. The sequence continues at coordinate 2,146 of NZ_VBUM01000105.1, forward strand.
CTCGGGCGTCGGGATCTCGGCGAGTGCCGCAGCGGCCTGGGCGCTCGAGACCTCGGGCTCGACGAACGGCTCGTCACCTCCCCCGATGTGGATGAGGGTCCCGGGGTTCTCGGCGAGGGCGTGCGCCGCCCAGAACACCGCCTGCGTGGCATCCCGGTCCACGGGTGTGTCGGACTGCCGGGCCGCGTCGAGCAGGATCTCGAGACACAAGCGCCGTCCGCGCGGACCGTCGAGAAACGTCGAAGGGTCGAGGGACATGCCCCCGACCCTAGCGACAGCGCCGACGTGGCATCCAGGACGCACGCCCGCAACGCGCGAACGCCCCGGCAGAACCGGGGCGTTCGCGAGAGGGGTCAGGCCCCGAGCGCCTGCCGCAGCAAGTGCATGAGAGCCGAAAGCTGCACCGAGTCGCCCGATCCCGGCTCGATGGCGAGGCCGTCCAACGCGCGCTGGGCCAGGCCCTCCTTCGAGTCGATGAGCTCGGCGATCTTGGTGTCGATCGTGTGGGCCGCGATGATGCGCCACGCGGTGACGGGCTCTTCCTGGCCGATGCGGTGCACACGGTCGATGGCCTGCGTCTGCTCCGCGGCGGTCCACGACAGCTCGGCGAGCACGACGTTGGACGCCGCCTGCATGTTCAGGCCGACACCGGCCGCGGTCAGCGAGCACACGGCGATACCGACACCCGGATCGTTGTTGAACGCATCGATCGCGGCCTGTCGGGCGGTGGACGTCTGGTCGCCGCGCACCGAGACCGACTTCAGCCCCGAGGCCTTGAAGTGCGCCTCGGCGGCATCCATGACGTCGATGTGCTTGGCGAAGAAGACGACCTTGCCGACCGAGCGCTGCAACTGGACGGCGTAGTCCGCGGCGAGGTGCGCCTTGGCCTGACCGATGCGGCGCACCATCGTGAAGACGTTCTCGGAACCGGTGCCGGCGGCCTTGCTCTCTTCGAGCTCGCCGTGCGCGACGAGGCGCACGATGTCCTCGTCGATCTCGCCGGGGGCCAGGCCCCGGTCGCCGCGCGCCTCGATGATGCGGCGGTACTTCGCCGCGAGGCGCGCTCCGAGCTCACGCTCGGCCTGACGGATCGACCTCCCGAATTCGTCGTCGAGCTCGACCGGGAGGTCGGCCACGAGCTTGTCGGGGAGGTCGGCGGCGACGTCCTTCTTCTTGCGACGGACGATGCCCATCGAGATCACGGCCTCGCGAGCCTCCGGGTAGAACGCCTTGTCGGCCGGCGTGAGGCCGGTGGCATCCAGCTTCTCCATGAGCTCGGCGCCGGGCTTCTCTCCGGTCGTCCACCCCAGGAACCGCCAGATCGCGTCGAAGTCCTCGACGTCGTTGATGAGCGGCGTTCCGGTGAGCGCGAGCAGCAGCGGATCGCGCGTCTGCTGACGGACACGGGATGCCAGGGCGAGGACGTTCTGCGACCGCTGCGACGACAGATTCTTGATGAAGTGCGCCTCGTCGACCGCGATGCCCTTGAGGCCGATCGACGACAGCCACGACAGGTGCCGGTCGAGGATCTCGTAGTTGACGATGAAGATGTCGGCGAACGCGTCGATGTCGGCGCCGCTGCCCGAGATGACCGTCGCGCGGCGGTGCGGTGTCCAGCGCTGCACCTCGCGCGCCCAGTTCATCTTCACGACGTTGGGCACGACCACCAGCAGCGGGTAGGCCTCGGCGACGGAGGCGGCGAGCACCGACTCGGCGGTCTTGCCCAGGCCCGGCTCGTCGGCCAGCAGGAACGAGCGGTGGCCCAGGCGCACGGCCTCGAGGAACCGGGACTGGTGCGGCATGACCTCGAGCCCGCGCGGCGAGAGGCGGTCGAACTCGGGCACGGGCGGAAGCTCCATGCTCGCCGCCGATCCCCCGGCCCCGGTCTCGAACGCTTTGTAGAGCGGGCCCATGAGCTCCCACCCGTCGAGGCGGCGGCGCGGTGCGTCACCCGTGGCACGCGGGGTGAGGTCGGGCGGGAGGAAGGGGTTGGCCATCTGCCGCGCCTCGATCGAGGGCGGGATGACCTGCTTCTCGGCGAGCGCCGCGGGGACCACCGGCGTGGCGGCGGGGGCGGTGTCGGTGATGATGAGCTCGTCGGGCGCGAGCTCGGCACCGGACTCCAGCAGCCAGTCGCGGCGCATGCGTCGTGCGACCGGCGACGTGGCCTGATCGACCTCGAGCAGCTGGATGAGCGACGTGTCGCGTGCAGCGGTCTTGGCCAGGATCGTGGCTACCCCGTCGAGACGCTTGAGCAGCTCGGCCCGGGCGCCGTCGGTGATCTCGGTGTCGGCCTTCACCCGCGCGCGCTCTTCGCGCACCAGGAAAGCGATCACCTGAAACTTCACCCGGTTGGTGGGGCCGAGCTTTCCGCGCTGAGCTTTGGCTTCGACCTCGCGAACCTTCCGGGCGAGGATGGGGATGACGGGTGCCTCGTCGTCGCGACGGGATGACGAGGTCTTGCGGCGCCGTTGGCTCGAGCTACGGGCTGCGGTTGCCGTGGTCGGCATGCTCCTCCTGAGCGTGTCGTCCGGATCGGTCCGGGACGTCCGGCGTGACGCCGGTGGATCAGTGACCCCGGAGAATGCCGCACGGCCTCCCGCCGAAGCGGCAGTGCCAGCGACCCGCAACGCGTCTTCACCGGAACGGCTCGCGAGGAGGCGGGTGACGGGGTCGCCCCTATTCTAGCGCGTCCCGGGCCGGTCGCACCCTCACCGACCCGCCCGCGATCATGGACACCTACGCTGGGCCCATGGCCGAACCGATGTCGCGGGACCAGCGCGTGGTCCTGACCGTGGCGGTACTGGCATCCTTCGTGTCCTTCCTCGACGGCACGGTCGTCAACGTCGCGCTTCCCGCGATCTCGCGGGATCTCGGTGGCGGTCTGTCGACGCAGCAGTGGGTCGTCGACGCGTATCTCGTGACGCTCGGGGCGTTCATCCTCGTCGCGGGCTCTTTGAGCGACGTCCTCGGTCGGACCCTCGTCCTGCGGATCGGGCTCGTCGGCTTCGGGATCACCTCGGTCGCGATCGCCGCGGCCCCCACGGCCGAGTTCCTCATCGTCGCGCGGGCGCTGCAGGGCGTCGCGGGCGCCCTGCTCGTGCCGAGTTCCCTCGCCCTGATCACCTCCACCTTCCGCGGCGCGTCGCAGGCCCGCGCGATCGGCATCTGGACGGGCGCGACCACCGTCGCCATGATCGCGGGGCCCCTCATCGGCGGCGTCTTCGTGGACACGCTGTCGTGGCGCCTGGTCTTCCTCGTCAACGTCCTGCCGATCGGCCTGACGCTCTGGCTGCTCGCCCGGCGGGGCCGTACCGACCACCGGCGGCCGGGGGCGCACGTCGACATCCTCGGAGCGGTCCTGTGCGCGGCGGGCCTCGGCGGCGTCGTGTTCGCGCTCATCGAGCAGCCGAACCTCGGCTGGTCCTCGCCGGTCATCTGGGCTCCGGGCGTGCTGGGCGTGCTGTCGTTCGCCGGATTCCTCGTGCGTCAGCGCGTCGCCCGCGAGCCGATGATGCCTCTGGACCTCTTCCGCTCCCGCAACTTCTGGACCGGCAACCTCACGACGATGTTCGTCTACGCGGCGCTGTCGCTGAACGGTTTCGTCCTCAGCGTCTACCTGCAGCAGGGCGCGGGGCTGCCGGCGACGCTCGCGGGACTCGCGTCGCTGCCCAGCACTCTGCTCATGATCGCGCTGAGCTCGCGCATGGGGGCGTTGTCGGGTCGGCTGGGGCCGCGCCTGTTCATGACGCTCGGGCCGGCGATCATGGCGATCGGCGCGCTGTTGCTGCTGACGGTGCGCCCCGAGTTCGACTACTGGACGCAAGTGCTCCCGGGGGTCGTCGTGTTCGGCCTCGGTCTGACGGCGACGGTGTCGCCCCTGACGGCCGCGGTCCTCGGCGCGATCGACGCGGAGCGCTCGGGCATCGCGTCGGCGGTCAACAACGCCGTATCGCGCGTCGCGGGCCTCCTCGCGATCGCTGCGGTGTCCGCGATCGCCGGCGGGGCGCTCGATCTCGACGGGTTCCACCGCGCGGCGATCTTCACCGCCGTACTGATGGTGCTCGGCGCCGCGACGTCGTTCTGCGGCATCCGCAATCACCTGTCGCGTCAGGACTGAGGCGGTCGCGCTGCCGCGCACCCGACGACAGCGTCAGCGCAGGATGCGGCGCACGCGCTCGACGTCATCGGCCATCTGCACCAGCAGCGCGTCGACACCGTCGAACGCCGTCATGCCGCGCACGCGCTCGACGAAGCGCACTTCGACGTGATGCCCGTAGAGGTCGAGATCGGTCTCGTCGAGCACGTACACCTCGACCTGGCGGGCGTGCACGTCGTCGAACGTGGGGTTCGTCCCGATGCTGATCGCCGCGGGGTAACTGGTGCGGCGTGTGCCCTCGATGTCGATCAGCCAGCCGGCGTAGACCCCGTCGGCGGGCACGAACCCCTCGAGGTCGGGTGACAGGTTGGCCGTCGGATAGCCGAGCTCGCGCCCGCGCTTGAGGCCGTGCACCACTTCGCCCCACACGGACGGCGACCGACCGAGCAGGCGCGCGGCGGTCGCGATGTCACCGGCGGCCAAGGCCTCGCGGATCCACGTCGAGGACACCCGACGATCGGCATGGACGGCGCGGACATCGTCGACGACGTCGACACGGAAACCGTGCGCCTCGCCCATCCGGACGAGCAGGTCGGGATCGCCCGCACCCCCCGCGCCGAACCGGAAGTCGCGTCCGACCAGAACGGTCCGCGCCGAGAGCGCGTCGACCAGGACGCGGCGCACGAACACATCGGCGGGGAGCGCGGCGAGCGCCTCGTCGAAGGTCAGCAGCAGGGTGGCATCCACTCCCGCGCGATCGAGCAGCTCGAGCTTCTGGTGCGGGCCGATGACATCCGGCGGGCAGGTGTCGGGCCGCAGCACGCGGAGGGGGTTGCGGTCGAAGGTGACTGCGACGACCTTCGCCCCGTCGGAGGCCTCGACGCGCGCGCGATCGATCACCGCACGGTGGCCGGTGTGGACGCCGTCGAACTTGCCGATCGCCACGACCGACGGCCCGAACCCGGCGGGCACCTCTTCGGGGTTGCGGAAGACGATCACGACGCCGTCCGACGGTGCCGCACGAGCCACCACAGGCCCAGGAACGGCAGTACGAGCGGGATGAACACGTAGCCGATGCCGTACACCGACCACACCGTCGGGTGCTGGAACAGCGCGGGCAGGACGAGACTGAGAGTGCCCACGACGATCACGCCGATCAACTCGAAGCCGATCGCCACCCAGGCGACCCGGTACCAGGCCGGGCGGGCCGAGAAGATCAGCGCGAGGGTCGCGAGGATGTAGACGACCGCCGCGAGCGCCGACAGGGCATAAGCCACCGGCGCTTCGTCGAACTCGCGGACGATCTGCACGAACGAGCGCCCCGTGGCGGCGAGCGCCATGATGCCGTAGACGATCACGAGGACCCGGCCGATGCCGGTCATTCCGCGGGTGCGGGCGGGAGTGGTGGATGCCATGACCTTCCGAGTCTAGTTCGGTCGGCACCGCAGCTCGCCGTCGGTTCGGCGCCCGGGTCAGGCGACCTGCACCGTCCAGATCACGTGCATGCGCCACACCATGACGGCCACCGCGAGAGCCGCGACCCCCATGATCACGGTGCTCCAGCGGCTGCGCTCGATGAGCGCCCACGCGGCGCCGGCCGGCGGGAGCAGTGCGGCCGAGACGAGGTACGTCCAGTACTCCAGCAGACTGCCCGAGGCCGGGTTGCCGGCGAACGGCGACACGATGGCGACGACGATCTGCACGATGAGCAGCAGTTCGATGAGGGCGAGCGCCCCGACGGTGAGGTCGGAGGGACGACGTCCCGCCAGCCCCGCCGCGATCGCGACGAGGCCCGCGAGAACCGCGACCCCCACTTGCGTGAGCGTGAACCACAGGATCATCGCGCGGCCTCCTCGGGCATGTTCATGACGCTCTTGAGTTGGCTCCCCCGCCGCTCGACGATGCCCACCAGGCGCCCACCCGGATCGATCGCCGCAGCCCGCTCCCCCGTGAGGCGACCGCCGCCGTCGATGCGCTTGCCGTGGCGGAGATCGCGCGCGTCGTCGTCGCCCACGGCCAGACCTCCGACGACCGTGGCCGCAGCGACGGCCGGGTCGACGAGGGCGTCGTCGGCGATGTCGTCGACGGATGCCGCGGACGCCACGTCGAAGGAACCGATCCGCGTGCGACGCAGAGCCGTGAGGTGTCCGCCGACGCCGAGGGCTCGGCCCAGGTCGCGGGCGAGGGCGCGGATGTAGGTGCCGCTGGTGCAGTCGACGACGACGTCGAGGGCGATCGTCGCCGCGTCCCGACGGATGGCACGCACGTCGAAGCGCGACACCGTCACGCGTCGGGCCTTCAGCTCGACGGTCTCGCCGGCACGCGCCAGGTCGTACGCGCGGCGGCCCGCGACCTTGATGGCCGACACGGTGCTGGGCACCTGGTCGATCTCGCCCGTGAGGTCGGCGATGCCCGCCGCGATCGCCGCATCGGTCACCGCCGCGACATCGGCGGCATCCGCTCGAGCCGTCTCTTCGCCGTCGGCGTCGTCGCTGTCGGTTTCGATCCCGAGCAGGATCGTCGCCTCGTAGGTCTTGTCGGCCCCGACGATGAAGGTGAGCAGGCGCGTCGCACCCTCGACACCGAGCACGAGCAGCCCCGTCGCCATCGGGTCGAGAGTGCCCGCGTGCCCGATCTTGCGAGTGCCGAGGGCGCGGCGGGCCCGCGCGACGACGTCATGGCTGGTGAGGCCTCCGGGCTTGTCGACCAGGAGGATTCCGGCGCGCGCCATCAGCAGAAGTCGCCGAACACGCGCACGGGGTCGGCGGGATTCGAGTTCTCGACGATGGCCGAGGCCGTCGCGCGCGGGCGCGTCGCCGCGAGGTAGTGCTTCTGCGCGTCGCTCCGCTCGGGTGCGGGTGCCCCGATCGGCGGCGAGGACTCGAGCCACACCGACCAGTGCCACATGCCGCGCAACGCGGAGTCCAGGAGGAACGCTCCGTCGACGACGAGCACGGCGTCCGCGGGTGCCGCCTCGACGCCGACGGGCGGGAACGGCTCACCCGCCCGGAACGGTGCGACCAGCTCCGCACGCACCGCCTCGGCCCGGTCGGGAGCGACCTCGCCCAGGGAGGCGCGGAACACGGGGGTGCCGTCCGCCCCGAGCGCCGCGGCGAAACCCTCGGCGAACGCGGTGGCCGCCTCGGCATCCAGCGCGTCGACGGCGACGACGATCCGGCCGGAACGGGAGTTCTGACGCACCTCGTCGCGGAGGCTGCGGTGGAGGGACTCGAGCGACATGCCTCCAGCCTAGGCCGGGCGCCGGACACGCCGACTCTCGATCTACGCTGGAGGGATGCCAGCACTCGCCGCGCCGCTCATCGCGTGGTATCGCGACACCGCGCGGGACCTCCCCTGGCGCCGCGCCGGGTTCGGGGCGTGGGGAACGCTCGTGAGCGAGTTCATGCTGCAGCAGACGCCCGTGAATCGCGTGATCCCGCACCTGGAGGCGTGGCTCGACCGCTGGCCGACGCCGGCCGCCCTCGCCGCGGCCGCCCCGGCCGAGGCCGTGACCCAGTGGGCGAACCTCGGCTATCCGCGCCGCGCGCTCTGGCTGCACCGGGCGGCGGTCGAGATCCGCGATCGTCACGACGGAGTCGTGCCGCGCGACGTCGAGGCGCTGCTCGCCCTCACCGGGATCGGCGACTACACCGCGCGCGCCGTCGCGGTCTTCGCCTACGGGGATCGGCATCCGGTCGTCGACACCAACACCCGCCGGGTGCTCGCGCGCGTCGTCGACGGCGTCGCGCAGCCCGGCCCTCCGGGCAAGGCCGACCTCGCCCGCATGGATGCCGAGCTCCCGGCCGACCTCACCGCCGCCGCGATCGTGAACGCCGCCGCGATGGAACTCGGCGCGATCGTGTGCACCGCCCGATCGCCGAAGTGCGACGTGTGCCCGCTCTCGGCGCAGTGCGCGTGGCGGAACGCCGGGTATCCGGCATCCGAGGATCGTCGCCGTCGCCCAGCGAAGTACGAGGGCAGCGATCGTCAGGCGCGCGGAGCGGTCATGAAGGTGCTGCGCGAGGCAGCACCCGCCGCCGTGCCCCTGGACGCGGTGATCGCCGACTGGCCAGACCCCGTGCAGCGCGACCGCGCGATCGATTCCCTCATCGCCGACGGCCTGGCCGAGGCCGCCGAGGCACTGCTCTTCCTGCCCCGCTGACGCGACACCGGCCGCAGTTCCGCATCAGACGGTCGGGGCCGGGGCCGGGGC
>NZ_VBUM01000106.1 GCF_005774735.1 Microbacterium sp. 5K110
GCTTCGCCGCGGGGGTGCGGGGCGTGGCGGGCTTCTTCGCCGCGGGGGTGCGCGGCGTCGCGGGCTTCTTCGCCGCGGGGGTACGCGGCGTCGCGGGCTTCTTCGCCGCCGCGGCCCGTGGCGCTGCCGGCTTCTTCTCGCCCGTCGTGCGCGGTGTCGCGGGTTTCTTGGCGGCGGTGGAGCGCGGCGCGGCAGGTTTCTTCTCTGCGGCGGCCCCGGGTGCGGCGGGCTTCTTCGCCGCCGTCGACCGAGGGCTGCGCGGCGAGGACGTCGTGGAGGCACTGCGCGGAGACGACGCGCCACGTGGGGCCGATTTCGGTGTCGTCGGCGTGTCGTCGCCCCCGGACTCGTCCGCGACGGCCGCGGCAGAAGACGCGGGTCGACGCGGGGCGCGGGGCTTGCTGACGCGCGGCTTCGCCGTGGGAGCGGCGTCGACGCTCGCCGCGTCGTCCTCCGACGAAGCGGGGGCGGACTCGGGGGGCTGCGGCAGCGACGCTGTCATCACTACAAACTAGCAACCCGCTCCGACACGAACCCTGGGGCGGGCCCAGGGAACGAGATCCGACGTCATCACGAAACCACAACGACCAGAGCGAATAATGCACCTTCTCAGGCCGTCTGGCTAGCATGAATTCGACACGAAGGCGTGACTTTCCGGTGAACCGGAAATGACAACTCATCCCCCCAGGAGCCTGCCTTGACCCTTCAGATCGTCATCCTCGCCGCGGGCATGGGCTCGCGACTCGGTCGCAGTCTGCCCAAACCTCTCACCGTTCTGGCCGACGGCCGGAGCATCATGCAGCAACAGCACGACAACGTCCACGCCGCGTTCGGACGCGACGCACGCATCACGACCGTGGTCGGCTACCGTGCCGAGACCGTCGTCGACGCCTTCCCCCGGGTCGACTACGTCTACAACGACCGCTACGACCAGACCAACACGTCCAAGAGCCTCCTGCGCGCGCTCGGCGCAACGGGGCGCGGCGGCGTGCTGTGGATGAACGGCGACGTCGTCTTCGACCCCCGGGTCCTCGGGCGCGCGGTCGAACTCATCGATGCCGACCGGTCGTTCGTCACCGTCAACACCGCCAAGGTGAGCGACGAAGAGGTCAAGTACACCGTCGATGCCGAGGGCTTCGTGAAAGACCTCTCGAAGGTGGTCACCGGCGGCCTCGGTGAGGCCGTGGGCATCAACTACGTCTCGTCCCGCGACAAGAAGACCCTCCAGCGTCACCTCCAGCGCGTCGACGACCAGGATTACTTCGAGCGCGGCATCGAGCTCGCGATCGCGACCGAGGGCATGCGCGTGGAGCCGCTCGACATCTCCGATCTGTACGCCGTCGAGGTCGACTTCGCGGAAGACCTCGAGCGCGCGAACCTGTTCGTCTGATTCGCGGCGCGAGTCAAGACCCCGCCGATCCGTACCGCGCGGGGCAGGATGTTCCCATGGCCGAGAAGGTGCACCGCATTCATTCCCTGCCCGACGACGCGCCCTGGAAGGGCGGGCTGCCGCCGGAGGGATCCGATGAGCATCCGCGCACGATCCGGATGCTCGACCGTGTGCTGGCGGTACAGCGCCCCGCGGTCCTCGCTCACTTGCGCAGCATCCGACTCCGGCATCCGGATGCCTCCACGCAGCAGATCCTCCGGATCCTCGAGCGGCGCTATCTCGCTGCGGTCACGACCGGTGGCGCCGCCGTGGGCGCGACCGCGGTCGTCCCCGGCATCGGCACGGGCGTCACTCTCGCGTTGAGCGGGGTCGAGACCGTCGGGTTCCTCGAGGCGACGGCACTGTTCGCCCAGTCCGTCGCGGAAGTGCACGGGGTGGCCGTCGACGACCCCGACCGCGCCCGAGCGCTCGTGCTGACCCTGATGCTCGGCAAGGAAGGGATCGACCTCGTCTCGCAGCTGGCCTCCCAGGCCGCCGGGCGCGGCGGCAGCCGTTCCACCTATTGGGGAGAGTTGGTCACCAAGACACTGCCGCGTGCGGCGGTCGGCCCGCTCGTGGACCGGCTGAAGACCACGTTCGCCCGACAGTTCGCCGCCCGCGGAGGTGCGTCCTGGCTCGGCAAGGCACTCCCCTTCGGTGTCGGTGCCGTGGTCGGCGGGGCCGGGAACAACATCCTCGGCCGACGCGTCCTGGTCAATTCGCGCCGCGCCTTCGGTGCGCCCCCGCTGATCCTGCCGCGCGACATCGAACCGCGCCCCGGAGCGGAGCGACTCGAGCGTCGCGCCGCCGGCGGAGTCCAGCGCGTGGGCGGGGCGATCGCCGGAGCGGTCGGGTCGGCGACCCGACGCACGGGGTCCGTGGCGCGAAAGGCACTCCCCCGGCGCAAGGAGCAGCCCGACGACGACACGTCGACCGAGGCATCCTGACCGCCCTTCTCATCGACTCCGTCCGGACGCAAGACCTGGGCGCAAGCGCGCGGATGGCGTTAGCCTCGCGACATGGGCGACCTCCTCGATCTCCTCGCCGTCTGGATGCCGCGTCAGCGCTGGTATGGGACGAAGGGCCGTGATCCACAACTGACCCTCGTTGCCGAGTGGAAGCTGGATGCCGCGGCATCCCGGCTGCTTCTCGTGCGCGACGACGCCGCCACTCCCCCCGTGGTGTATCAGGTGCCCGTGTCACGGCGCGACCCCGAGGGTGTGCTGCCCGGGAGCCTGATCGGTCCCGCGGATGAGGGACGGGTCTGGTCGGATGCCACGACCGACGGCGCCTTCACTGATCTGCTCTTCGGCTTGGTGTCCTCGGCCGGAAGCGATGCCCTCGCTCCGGAGGGGCTCGTCGGGATCCCCCTCGCGACCCCGTCGACCGTGCCGGAGGTGTCCGTTCCCGCGCGTGTGCTCAGCGGCGAACAGTCCAACACCTCGATCATCTTCCGGCCCGAGGGTGGGCGTCCGGTCATCTGCAAGCTCTTCCGACAGGTCAATGCCGGGATCAACCCCGACGTCGAGCTGCAGTCGGCGCTCGCCAGCGGCGGGGCCACCTTCGTCCCCGCGGCGATCGGCGAACTGCGCGGCACGTGGACCGCGACGAACGGGGAGAGCGTGACCGGGTCGCTGGCCTTCGCGCAAGAGTTCTTCGACGGCGTCGAGGATGCCTGGCGCGTCGCCCTGCAGGCGGCGCTCGCCGGCGACGACTTCACCGCGTCCGCTCGTGCCCTCGGCGAGAGCGTCGCCGGAATGCACGTCGCGCTGGCCGCGGAGTTCCCCACGGTGGCCCCCGATGCCGTGGTCCGCTCCACCATCGCCGCAGCCTGGGAGCGTCGGCTCACGATCGCGCTGGCCGAGGTGCCCGCGCTGACCCCCTACGCCGAGCGCATCCGCGCCGTGTACTCCGCGGCAGCGGCAGCGGAGTGGCCGCCGCTGCAGCGGGTGCACGGCGACCTTCACCTCGGTCAGGTGCTGCACACGCCCACGAACGGGTGGGTGCTGCTGGACTTCGAGGGCGAACCGCTGCGTCCGATCACGGAACGGCGGAGCCCCGACCTCGCGGTCCGCGACGTCGCCGGCATGCTCCGGTCGTTCGACTACGTCTCGGGCGCGGTGGCGGAAGACGATGGAGCCGCCGTCCGGGCGTGGGTCATCGCCGCGCAGGAGGCGTTCCTCGACGGATACGCCGCGACCGTGGGGACGGGACCGGCGGCGCCCGACACGCTCCTCGCGGCCTTCGAGCTCGACAAGGCCGTGTACGAGGCGATCTACGAGACGCGCAACCGCCCCGACTGGATCGGCATCCCGCTCGCGGCGATCGGACGGCTCGCGCCCCTCGAGCGCTGACGCCCGTTCACCCGGCGGACGAGGCGTTCCGGTCGTCCCACCGTTCCATGAGCACGCGCACGGCATCGTGGAAGCGACGGGTCGAGGATCCGGACGCCGTGTCGCCGAAGTAGTGCCGCACCCAGTGGTCCAGGCGCTCGACGGCCGCGGGGTCGCCGAGCACGCGATCCGCCCGCTCCACGATGTCGCCCGAGTCCGCGGCATCCAGCCATTCGCACGCGGCGAGGTAGCCCGTGTCGTCCACGAGCGCCTCGGGGTCGACCGGCCGGGTGATGAGCAGCGGTTTGCCCGCGGCCAACCGGTCGTAGACCATCGCCGAGATGTCGACGACGGCGAGATCGGCCGCCGCGAGCTGCCAGCCGAGGTCGGGTGCGGTGTCGTGCACGTGCTGCGCGGCGGGGTCCGCGGCGTTGGCGGCGGCGAGCGCCGCCACGATCCGCGCGTTCGCGGCGCCGTACGCCGGATCCACGACGCCGGACCGAGGGTGGGGGCGGTACACGACGCGGTCGCGACCCGTGGCCAGCAGCGCCGAGACCAGCGCCTCGCCGTGTGTCACGATCGAGCCGTAGTGGGCCGAGGGCCGGTCCCCCTCCCACGTCGGGGCGTACAGCACGACGCGGCGGTCGTCGGGGGTGTAGGGCAGCGCGCCGGAGTAGTGGTCGGCCTGGGGTCGGCCGATCGCGAAGGTGCGCCGGTCGAGGTCGTAGTCCCACAGGGCGCGGGACAGCCGTGCGCGTGCGGCATCCCCGGCGATGAAGGCGTAGTCGTACGCCTTGAACTGGTTCGTGGTCATGTACATCTTGTCGGACTCGCCGTGGTTGATGAACACGTGCCACCGGCGGCCGTATCGGAACATCTGGAAGTTGCGGGTGTTCTGGTTGACGTAGAACACGATCCGGACGTCCTGCTCGTCGAGCACCTGTTCCACGTCGCGCACGGTGGGGGCGTAGGCGACCGGGAGCGCGTCGTCGCGCAGCAGCGCATCGGCACCGCGGATGGCGCGCGAGATCACCATGACGGGCCACTCGCGCGCCAGCTCACGCAGCGGGGCGTACCACTGACGCATCTGGTACATGTTGACCGGACCGTCGGCGAAGTACACGGCGATGCGGAAGCGGTTCCGCGGAAGGGGGCCGCGCTCCGCGAGCATGCGGCGCAGATCGATGCGCGCGCGTCGGGTGGCGAGGGCCTTGCGCAGCAGCCCGACGGCGAGGACGGCGTCGCGGGCGAGAGGCATCGTTCCAGGGTACCGGCCAGGTCGGCGTGAAAGGATCGCCGGATGCACCTCGCGACCCCCGGCCGCCGAGACGCGCCCGTTCCCCCCGACGACGCCGGCGTGAGCTTCGTCATGCCCGTCCTCAACGAGGAGCGGTATCTGCGCCGTGCCGTGGCGTCGACGCTCGCGCAGGAGGTTCCGGGGCCGGTGGAGCTCGTCCTGGCGCTCGGACCGTCGACGGATGCCTCGCGGGCGATCGCCCGCGAGATCGCCGCCGCCGATGCCCGCGTGGTGCTCGTCGACAATCCGGCTGCCGACATCCCGGTCGGCTTGAACCTCGCGATCCGTGTCAGCCGGTATCCCACGATCGTGCGCGTCGACGCGCACTCGGAACTCCTGCCGGGGTACACGCGACGCGCTCTGGCGACCCTCGCGCGCACCCGCGCCGCGAACGTCGGCGGCGTGATGCGCGCCGACGGCCGGTCGCCGTTCCAGCGAGCGGTGGCGCGGGCGTACAACTCCCGCGTCGGTCTCGGCGGCGGCGCCTACCACGGCGGCACCGAGGAGGGCGAGGCGGAGTCGGCGTACCTGGGCGTGTTCCGGCGGGCCGCGCTCGAGGAGGTCGGAGCGTTCGACGAGTCGATCCGCCGCGGCGAGGACTGGGAGCTGAACCTGCGCATCCGCCGCGCCGGGTACCGGGTGTGGTTCGATCCCACGCTGTCGGTGGTCTACTGGCCGCGCGAGAGCTGGCCGCGGCTGGTACGGCAGTTCCGCGCCACCGGCGCGTGGCGCGGCGAGTTGGTGCGCCGCTACGGCCGACGCAACTCGCTGCGGTTCTTCGCTCCCCCGGCTCTCGTCGTCGCGGCGGTCGCCTCGATCGTCGTGGGCGTGCTGCAGGCGACCGGGGTGGTGCGCGGGCGACGGGCCGGCCTCGTCCACGCGCCGGTGACGGCGTACGCCGCGCTCGTCGGCGCGGTCGCGCTCGGCCGCGGCGGGGGTCGCGGCTGGCGGGACCGGGCGTGGATGGCGGCGGTGCTGCCGTCGATGCACGTGCCGTGGGGTGCGGGGTTCCTGTGGGCGATCGCGCGCGGCGCCCGCGACACGGTCGACACCTCGCGGCTGGACGGACGCAACACGCCGCTTCCCTGAGCCCGCGGCATCCCGTCTCAGTCGCGGTCGACGAAGCCCTGATCGAGGATGCGGGCGACGACCCGCTCGGCGGCCCGGCCGTCCTCGCGCGCGACGAACACGCGCCGGAACCGCTCGTACCTTTCGCGGAAGATGTGCGGATCGACGTCGGCGATCGCGCGTTCGAGCTCGTCCTGCGTCCGCACGACGGGACCGGGGGCCGCCTCGAGCAGGTCGAAGTAGAACCCGCGCAGCTGTCCGCGGTAGTGCTCGAGGTCGGGCACGAGGAAGTACATGGGCTTGCCGGTGATGCTGAAGTCGAACATGACCGACGAGTAGTCGGTGATGAGGGCATCGGCCGCCGCGAACAAACGCGCGGCATCCGGATACCCCGTGACGTCGATGACACGCGGGCCGCGCGCGTCCTCTCCCGGCAGGAGCGTGCGCGTGTGCCCGCGGACGAGCACGACCGCGTCGGCCGCCCTCGCCAAGGCGGAAGGGTCGACGAAGTCGACGATCTCGTCGCGGTCGTCGCGCCAGGTCGGGGCGTAGAGAAGCACTCGTTCCTCGGCGCCGATCCCCAGGCTCCGCCTCGTCGCCGCGCCGTCGTCGGCCTGCAGCGAGTCGTTGCGCGGATACCCCTCGACCCAGATGGGACGCCGCCGGAACGCGTACGCCCGCGAGAGCACCCGCGCGGCATACGGACTCTGGGCCAGGAGCACGTCCCAGCGCCGACTCTCGCGCAGCACGGCGAGCATGCGCCGCGGGTCGAATCCCGGCCGGTGCAGCGCCAATCGCTTGAGCGGCGTCCCGTGCCACGTCTGCAGCACCGTCTGACCCGGCGTCCGGACGAACCGACGACGCAGCCAGTCGTTGACCACCAGCAGCCGCGCGGCGGCGCGGGCCCGCCACCACTCGGGGCTGCCCTCGACCACCGCGACCGCCCCATCGGGCACCGGCACCGACAGGTCGACGACGCTCCAATAACGAGTGACGCCGGGGGCGACGCGGGCGAGCTGACGATCGATCGCGTACGGGTTGCACCCCGCCGTCCGGCCGTAGAAGCTCTCGAAGAACACCGCGTTCTCGAGTGGCTGGCGCGAGGTGGCGTACCGCCGTTCCAGTGCGGCCTGCCCCTCGCCCGATTCGTACGCCGGGTCCACGGGCGGCCCGACCCGAAGCCGACCGCCGTCCCATGCCGCGCTGAGGCCCGGCAGGACGGTGCGGGCGAGGGATGCCGTGGGAGGCTCGGCATCCTCGGCCTCCCCCGGGTCGATGTGCAGTCGGTACTCCCCCGTCGGGAGCGGAAGCTCGGGCCCACCCCACCGGGCGGCGCGCAGCGGCAGCACCGCGCGCCAGGTGCGTCCGCGACCGTGCAGGCGCGCCGCGACCCGCGCGCGGGGACCCTCCAGCGACACGGCCGCAGGCCGGGGGCCCGTGCCGGAGATCTCCAGAACGGCGAGGCCGTCCTCCTGGGTGAAGCGGGCATCGGTCATGGCGTCCTCTTCCTTCGGCTCCCCGCGGAGCGGCCGTGGCGGCGCGCCTCGGCGTCCATCCGCGCGCGGACGGCCCGGTGCACGCGCTCGGCATTGCGCCCGTCACGGTGCGCGTGCACGGTCGCGCTGCGCCGACGAGACGCGTCACGCGCGACGGACGGATCGTGCAGGATGCCGTCGAGCCGATCGATCGTCTCGTCCCAGGTGCGGGCGGGGTCGTCACCGGCGACGTCGGCGTAACGTCCGTACAACCCGCGCCGCGCCGTGTACTCCTCGAGGTCGGGCGCGAAGAACGCGACCGGCAGCGGCACGAGCGCAGCGTCGAAGGCCAGCGACGAGTAGTCGGTGATGAGCGTGTCCAGCCCCGGGAGCAGCGGCGTGACGTCTGCGACGACGTCGCTGCCGAGCAGCCGGATGCGCCCGCTCGACGGGCGGTAGTCGCCGGCGCCGAGCGGGTGCGGACGTACCAGCAGGACGGCGTCGTGCCGCGACAGCACCTCGTCGATGCGGTCCCACTCGGTCGCCGTGGGAATCGCGGGGTCGGGCGCACCGTCACGCCAGGTCGGCGCGTACAGCACGACGCGGCGCTCGTCGAGATCGAGGTGCAGCGCGGCCGAGATCGCATCGCGCGCCGCCCGTCGGCGATCCGCCGCGGACCCGCGCGAGAGCACATCCACACGGGGTTCGCCCGTGACGGGAACACGGGAGTCGTCGAGGCCGAACGCGGTCTCGAGCCGACCGCGGACGAGATACGACGCGGCCGGGATCAGCGAGATCTGCCGCATCGTGCGCCGGTACAGCACGGCGAGCAGCCGGTTCACGGCCCGCGATCCCGGGAGGAGCGCGCTGCGCGTGGTCTCGGGTGAGTCCAGCCCGATCCGCTTGAGGGGGATGCCGTGCCACAACTGCACCACCAGCGCTCCCGAGACCGCATAGCGCTGCACGTCGCCGAAACCGTGCGTGACGACGATGACGCGAGCGCGGGCGGTGCGCCAGAGACCGCGGAGCGAATCGCGCCGCACCCACGGGATGCCGAGAGCCTCGGCATCCGCCGCCTGGACGTCGTCCGCAACGAGCCAGGACGTTCGCTCGCCCGCCACCGCAGCGACCTGCCACAGCGCGAGGGCGCCGTCGGCCACGCCGACCGCGCAGCCGAAGACCCAGCGCTCGCGCGAACGCGGGACCACCGCCGTCAGCAGTCGCCCCGCCACGTAGAGCGGAATGCGCTGGAGTTTTCGCGCATTTCCCGCACCGAACGAGAAAGACGCCACCCCGCGAGCCTATCGCGGGGTGGCGTCCGGACCCGGAGGTCAGTTCTGCATGGCGCCCAGCGTCACCTCGGTGGTGCTCTGCTTCCCCCCGCGCACGTAGGTCACCTTGGCCTCGGCACCCGCGGCGAGCGCGCGTACCTGCGCCGTCAGATCGACCGAGTTGGTGATGGGGATGCCGTTGAACTCGGTGATGACGTCACCCTTCTGCACTCCACCGGCCTGCGCTGCTCCGCCGGCCGAGACGTCGGCGACGTAGGCACCGGTCGTGGTGGCACCCTGGATCGAGGCGGCGTCCTGGACGCTCGCGCCCAGCAGACCGTGGGTCGCCGCACCGGAGTCGATGATCTCCTGCGACACGCGCTTGGCGATGTCGGAGGGGATCGAGAAGCCGACGCCGATGTTGCCGGACTGGCCCCCGCCGGGCGACGAACCGCCCGCGCTGGCGATCGCGACGTTGATGCCGATCAGCTTCCCCTCGTCGTCGACGAGCGCGCCTCCGGAGTTGCCCGGGTTGATGGCGGCATCCGTCTGGATGACGGCGATCTTGATCGTCTGGGTGGCCTGGGGGCTCTGCTGGCCCTGACCGAAGTCGAAGAAGAACGGGCTCTCGCCGCCGGGCTCGCTGCCCTGGTCGGAGTCCGAACCGTCCTTCGGCGCCGCGGACGAAGCGACCTGGATCGACCGATTCAGCGCGCTGACGATACCGGTGGTCACGGTGTTGGGCAGGCCCAGAGGCGCACCGATCGCGACGGTGTTGTCGCCCACGTTGAGCTTGGACGAGTCCGCCCACTCGACGGGGGTCATGTTCGACGCGTTCTCGAGCTTGATGACCGCGAGGTCGTACGTGGGGTCGGTGCCGACGAGCTTCGCCGCGAACACACGACCATCGGACGTGGTGACCGACAGCTGCGCGTCCCCGGTCTTGCCGTCGAGCGTCACGACGTGCGTGTTGGTCAGGACGTAGCCGTCGTCGCTGAGGACGACACCGGATCCGGTGCCCCCAGTCTGTCCGCCGCGAGCGCTGATCGTGACGACGCTCGGAACGACCTTCGCCGCCACGGCGGCGGTGGCGTTGACGTTGCTCGGGTCGTTGACCGTGATCGCGGTCGGGCCCGACGCCGTCGCGCCGTCCGAGCCGCCCCAGAGGGCGAGACCGGCGTAGGTGCCGCCCAGACCGGCGCCACCCCCGACGAGTGCGGCTGCGACGAGGAGAGCCGCGATCTTGGCCCCGGAGCCCTTCTTCCGCGACTTCGCGGTCGCGTCCGACTCGGGCAGGGCCAGTGTGGGCTGCGTGCCGAGCGCGCCTCCGGCGGCGGGGCCGAAAGCCTGCCCGGTGGGGGCGGTGGCACCACCGGGAGCAGCGGCGTACCCGTGGGCGTGCGGGGCGGGGTGC
>NZ_VBUM01000107.1 GCF_005774735.1 Microbacterium sp. 5K110
ACGCTGAGCCGCTCGAGGAGATCGAAGGACGCGGTCTTGTGACTCGCGCTCACGCAGAGCAGCACATCCATATTCTACGCCCGGCCCCCGCGAGGTATTCCTGGTCGCCTCTCGACATCGAGGCATCCTCGTCGCTCAGCGGAGCCGAGTGGAAGGATGGATGCCATGGCCACCCCCGACGCGCCCCTCCTCCGTGCCCTCCGTGGCGACCGTCCCGAGCGGCAGCCGGTGTGGTTCATGCGACAGGCGGGGCGCTCGCTCCCGGAGTACCGCGACCTGCGGGTCGGCACCCGCATGCTCGACGCGTGCCTGACACCCGAGCTCGCGGCCGAGATCACGCTGCAGCCCATCCGCCGACACGGGGTGGATGCCGCCATCTTCTTCAGCGACATCGTCGTGCCGCTGCGTCTCGCCGGTGTCGACGTCGAGATCGAGCCGGGGCGTGGCCCGGTATTCGCCGAGCCGGTGCGCACCGCCGCCGACGTCGCGCGCGTGACCTCGATCGATCCCGCCGACGTGGCGGCAGCGGCCGAGCTGATCCGCGAGGCGGTGGGTCTCGTGACCGACGAGCTCGACGACGCGGTGCCGCTCATCGGCTTCGCCGGTGCCCCGTTCACTCTCGCGGCATACCTCGTCGAGGGCGGTCCGTCGAAGGAACACCTCCGGGCCCGGGGCATGATGTACGCCGACCCGGAGTCGTGGCATCGGCTCGCCGGGTGGCTGGCGCAGGTGTCGAAGGCGTTCCTCGACGCGCAGATCGCCGGCGGTGCCCAGGCGGTCCAGCTCTTCGACTCGTGGGCCGGCTCGCTGTCGCGATCGGCGTTCCTCGAATTCGTCGCTCCGCACTCCCGCACCGCGCTCGAGGGCATCGAGGTGCCCCGCATCCACTTCGGCGTCGGTACCGGGCCGTTCCTCGCCGACATGCGTCTGGGGGGCATCGCCGACGCGGTCGGCGTCGATTGGCGGATGCCGCTCGACGAGGCCGCCGCCATCGTCGGCCCTGACACGACGCTGCAGGGCAACATCGACCCCGCGCTGCTGGGGGCGCCGTGGCCCGTGCTCGCCGCCCACATCGACGACATCCTGGCGCGGGGCCGCGCGGCGCGCGCCCACGTCCTGAACCTCGGTCACGGCGTGCCGCCCGACACCGACCCGACCGTGCTCAGCCGCATCGTCGCCCACGCGCACGGGGAGTCGGTGTGAGCGACCCGCTCGAGCGCCTCGCCGAACACGCGCACGAGAGCCGCGTCGTCGTCGCCGGCGGGGGGATCTCCGGTCTCGTCGCGGCGCTGGAGTGCGCCAAGGTCGGCATGCAGGTCACGGTGCTGGAAGCCTCCGACGTGTTCGGGGGAGTCGTGCGCTCGGCCGAGGTGGGCGGCCTCACGCTCGACGTCGGGGCGGAGAGCTTCGCCACCCGCGGCGGGATCGTCCGCGGCCTGCTGTCCGAACTCGGGCTCTCGGATCAGGTGGTCGCCCCGAACCCCGCTGGAGCATGGGTCGCGGGCGTGCCCGGAATCGGGGCGGCGCCGTTGCCGAAGGGCGGGATCCTCGGCATCCCGGACAATCCCTGGGCACCGGACGTGCGGCGCGTGATCGGGTGGGCGGGCGCCTGGCGCGCGTACGTCGATCGCCTGCGGCCGCCGCTGACGATCGGTCACGAGCGCAGCCTCGGTGCCCTCGTCCGTTCGCGCATGGGCGCGCGCGTGCTCGATCGGCTCGTCGCGCCCGTCACGAGCGGCGTCTACTCCGCCCGCCCCGACGACATCGACGTCGATCTCGCGGTTCCCGGTCTCAATGCCGCCCTTACCCGCACCGGCTCGCTGGGCGGTGCGGTGGCCGATCTGCGCGCCGCGCGCGCGACCGCGTCACCCGTGGACGCCCCGGCCTCCGACGTCCCGGTCGTGGCCGGAACCGCCCCGCGCACACCGGCGCCCGGCGGCGCCGTCGAAGGCATCGTCGGGGGCATGTCGCGACTCGTCGACGCCCTCGTCGCGCGCCTGACCGAGCTCGGGGTCGACCTGCGGACCGGCGTCCCGGTCGAGGGCATCTTCCGGGCCGACGACGCGTGGCACGTGCAGGTGGCGAGCGACGAGCCCCTGCCGGCCGACGCGGTCATCGTCGCGCTCCCGGAAGTCACGGCGCGTGCGCTCCTCGCGCCGGTCGTGCCGAGCCTGGACCGCACCGAGCCCCTCGCGCCCGTGGTCGACGTCGTCACTCTCGTCGTGCACGCTCCGGCTCTCGACTCCGCGCCGCGCGGAACCGGTGTGCTCACGGTCCCGGGCAGTCACGTCGCGAAGGCCCTCACGCACTCGACCGCGAAGTGGGACTGGGTCCGGGATGCCAGCGAGCCGGGCATCCACGTCGTCCGCGTGTCTTTCGGGGCTCAGGGCGAGGAGCCCGCGACGGCGGCGCTCGACGACGACGCGGCCGGCGCTCTCGCACTGTCCGAGGCTTCGGCGCTGCTGGGCGTCGCCCTCGAGCCCGCTTCGCTGCGGGCGTCCCACCGCGTGCGCTACGTGCAGTCGCAGCCTGGTGCCGCGATCGGGCGCGCGGCGCAGACCGCTGCCGCGCGCGGCGCGGTGCGCGCCGTCCCGGGGCTCGGGGCCACGGGTGCCTGGCTGTCGGGAACGGGTCTGGCGCAGGTGATTCCGGACGCGCGCGCCGAAGCCGACCGGGTGCGCAGCGCCACCCTGTGGCGGCGCGGCTGAGGCGCCGCGCGCCGATGGTCGGCCCGCGGCGCCGGGATGTCAAGGCCGGATGCCGGAATCGGAATACATGGCTATCGTGAGAGTCGACCAGCACTGATCGAGCGTGAGGAGACCCCATGAGGGGCAAAGCAGCACTCGTCGTCGGACTCGTGGCGGGCTACGTGCTCGGAGCACGTGCCGGCCGCGAACGGTACGAGCAGATCAAGGCGCAGGCCGAGAAGGTCTGGGAACAGCCCGTCGTCCAGGGGCAGGTCGAGAAGGTGAAGGCGTTCGGCGTCTCCGCGCTCAAGTCCGTCCCCGGTGTGGTGTGGAAGGGCGCGAAGTCCGTCACCGGTGCCGCATCGCAGTCCGGTACCGTCTCCGAGCGCGCCGAGCGCGCCGGCCGTGCCGCGAAGGCGTCGGCGGGCGAGGTCGCCGACGCGGTCGAGGACTCCGTCGACGACGCCCAGAGCGCCGAGAAGAGCGCGACCACGCGTGCGCGGGCGAACAAGAGCAGCTCCGCGTCGTCGGAGAGCTGACGCATGACCACTCCCCGCGGTTTCCGCGATCGCGCCGACGACAGTCTGTTCACCCTGCTCGGTGACATCCCCGAGCTCGTGCGCAACCTCGTCGTCGCCGAGATCAACGGCGCCAAGGCCTGGGCGCAGAGGACGGCCAAGGACGCCGGTATCGGCGCGGGATGGTTCGTCGGCGCGCTCATCGTCGTCTTCTGGGCCGTGCCGGTCTTCTTCGCCTTCGTCATCGCCGGACTGTCGTCCTGGTGGCCCGTGTGGCTGTCGGCGCTCGTCGTCTTCGGCGTGATGATCGTGATCACCGCGATCCTGGCGCTGTTGGGATACCTGCGCTTCAAGAAGCTCTCGACGCGCGAGAACCCCGGTCAGGCCATCGCCGAAGACGTCCGCATCGTGAAGGAGGCTGGCGATGAGTATTGAGCGTCCCGTTCCCGTGCCGCGCACCGCGGTGCCGTTGGGGATCACCGACCCCGTCCAAGAGGCGCGCGCCGAGCTGAAGGCCGCCCTCGCGGCCATCGAGGTCAAGGCCAACGTCCCGCGCCGTGTGAGCGAGGCCGTCGACATCCGCGTCGCCGAGGTGCGCGAGGCGGCTCGACGCAACCCCGCCGCTGCGGCCGGCGTCGTCGCCGGAGTCGCGGCCGCGGTGGGCCTGACGGTCTGGGCCCTCGTCCGCGCGTACGCGCGCTGACGCCGCCGTCCCGGCATCCGCTTTCCCGAACGCCCACGTTCCGCGGGTTCGTCCCGAGCGTGGGCGTTCGCGCGCCCGCCGCGCGGTTGCCCGCCGAGCGCCCGCCGCGCCGAGCGCCCGCCGCGCCGGCCGCGCGCCCGCGTCAGGGCTCGTTGACGAACAGGCCGTCGAGGAGGTCCTGGAAGTACTCGGGCGTCACGGCGATCGGCCCCGCGTACGCGTGGTCGAAACCGGCGATCGCGTACAGCAGCAGCGCGACGAAGAGCGCGAGCATGCCCGCCATCAGCAGGTGGACGCGGAGGTTGCGGACCTCGATGAGCCCGATGAGCACCGCGTTCAGGAAGGCCCCCACGCTCAGCACGATCCACAGGACGTTCGGCAGCGCCAAGTGAGTCAGCGCGATACGCTCGCGCCGATTCTCCACCAGCAGCTGGAACTGGTTCAGCGACTGCTCGACGTGCAGGGCCTCCGCCGACGTCGTCGGCTTCACCTGGGCGATGGCCTGCTGCATCGCCGTGATGTTGGCATCCGTCTCGAGCGGGATTTCCCATCGCGCCTGCATCGGCCAGTCCACGTCGATGACGTTGCGCGTGTACGCGATGATCTGCTGCTGCAGCTCGGTGGACTGCGGCTCCGGAAGGATCGCGGCCGTCCGATACAGGGATGCCAGGGACGACGACTCGTCCAGCACGATGCCGTCGACCTCGGTGAAGTTGCCGTACGCGGCCGCGGCGATGAGGGCGAGGGTCACTCCGTAGAAGACGCCGTAGGCGCCGACGGCGTAGCTGAGGACGCGGTCCCACTCCTCGCCCTGGCCGCCGACGCGACGCACCCAGCGTCGCAGCACGAGCAGGATGCCGCAGGATCCGCCCACGACGATCGCGATGAACAGCGGCAGCCCCACCGACATGGGGAGTTGGTACAGCCACATCGGGCAACCCTTCCGGACGGCATCCCCCGATGCCGTCGTCGCACAGTACCAACGGCGTGGTGTCCTCCGCGGGCGCCGGTGCTTCACCGGCGAGTCAACGGGTTTGGATGCCCGCGCCCGCAGGACGAGACTTGACCCATGGCCCACGATGAATCCTCCTCCGTGTACACCCTGTGGGCGGTCCTCCGCCGTGACCCCGAGAACCCGGTCACCGCGGTCGACGCCACCGAGCTCGCCGACCTCACCGCTCTCATCGAGGCCGACGGGGTCACCGTGCGCGGGTTCTACGACGTCAGCGGTCTGCGTGCGGACGCCGACCTCATGATCTGGCTGCACGGCGAAGACCCCCAGGCCCTGCAGCGCGACCTGCGGCGCCTGCGCCGCACCGAACTGCTGAAGAACCTGCTGCCCACTTGGAACGCGATGGGCGTGCACCGCGACGCCGAGTTCAACCGTTCGCACGTGCCGGGGTTCCTCCGCGGCATCGACGCGAAGGACTGGCTCTGCCTGTACCCCTTCGTGCGCAGCTACGAGTGGTACCTGCTGCCCGAGGCCGAGCGTCGCGAGATGCTCATGGAGCACGGCAAGAAGGGGTCGGCGTACCGAGAGGTGATCGCCAACACGGTGGCATCCTTCGCTCTCGGCGACTACGAGTGGCTTCTGCCGATGGAGTCCGACAACCTCACCGACCTCGTCGACATGATGCGCGACCTGCGCTACACCGAGGCGCGCCGTCACGTGCGCGAAGAGGTGCCGTTCTACACGGGGCGCCGCGTCACGCTCGACGAGATCCCCGAGATCCTCCAGTGAGTGCGCCCCTGCGCCTGGGCACGCGCCGCAGCGCGCTGGCCATGGCGCAGTCGCAGATGGTCGCCGACGCGGTGGCCGAGGCATCCGGCCGCGCGGTCGAGCTCGTCCCCATCGTGTCGGAGGGCGACGTCAACCGTGCCTCGCTGTCGCAGCTCGGCGGTCGCGGGGTGTTCGCGAACGGCCTGCGCGAGGCGCTCGCCGCCGACCGGTGCGACTTCCTCGTGCACTCGCTCAAGGACCTGCCCACGGCGCAGCCCGACGGCCTGGTGATCGCCGCGACCCCGCCGCGTGAGGACGCTCGCGACGTCGTGGTGACCCGCGACGGCACGCCGCTGTCGGCGCTTCCGGCCGGGGCCCGCGTGGGAACGGGGTCGCCTCGCCGTATCGCCCAGGCTCTGCGTCACAACCCCGGGCTCGACGTCCACGACATCCGCGGCAACGTCGACTCGCGCCTCGCCCGCGTGCGCGACGGAGAGCTGGATGCCGTCATCCTCGCCGCCGCCGGTATCTCGCGGCTCGGCGGCGACCTGGGCGGCCTCGAGGCCGAGTACCTGGGGCTGGCCGAGTGGCCGACGGCGCCGGGTCAGGGATCGCTCGCGATCGAGACGCGCACCGACATCGATCCCGAGATCCTCGCCGCCCTCGCCGCACTCGAGGACGAGGCCACCCGCGTGGCCATCACGGCCGAGCGCACCATCCTTTCGGTCCTCGATGCCGGATGCCACGCCCCCGTCGCCACGCACGCCGCCCTCGCTGACGGCGACCTGCGTCTGCGGGCCATCGTGTACGCGCTGGACGGTACGCATCGGATCGGTATCGATCGGACCGTGCGCGTGGGGCCGGGGTATGCTCGGGAAACGGGCAGTGGCAATGGTGCGAATGCTGCCGACGACGGGGGACCCATCGCGCGTGCGTCGCGTGCGGGCCAAGAAGCCGCGCGTCGGTTGCTCGAACGTGGGGCGGCCGACCTGGTACCACGAGAGTCGACCACATGAATGAAGGCCATCGGCACACGCCGACCTCAGAAAAGCCGCTCGCCGGCTGGCGCGTTCTCGTGCCCCGCGGCGGCCCGTGGGGTGACGGCGTCGCCGCGAGCCTCCGTCAGCGCGGAGCCGTCCCGGTCATCGCGCCGTTGATCAACTTCGCGCCGACCAACGATCAGGCGACCCTCGAGCAGGCGCTCGCCGACCTGGCCGGCGGCCAGTTCGACTGGCTCACGCTCACCAGCGCGACCACGGTCGACGTGCTCTACGCCTACCGGGCCGAGATCCCCGCATCGACGAAGGTCGCCGCCGTCGGTGAGACGACTGCCGCGGCCATGCAGGCCGTGGGCTACCACGTCGACCTCGTCCCCGACCGCGACAACTCGGCCCAGGGCATGGCCGAGCAGATGATCGCGCTCGAGACCGAGCCCCGCAAGGTCCTGACGCTCCGCAGCGAGATCGCCAAGCCGGTGCTCACCCGTCTGCTGATCGAGGCCGGTCATCACGTCCGCAGCGTCGTGGCGTATCGCACGGTCGGCGTCCCGGTCACCGAGAAGATCGCGACCGACGTCCACTCGGGCCGGATCAACGCGATCCTCGTCACCAGCGGTTCGGTCGCCGAACAGGTGGTCGAGCAGTTCCCCGAGATCCCGGCATCCACCGTCATCGCCGCGATCGGACCGCGCACCGCGAAGGATGCCAAGCGCGCGGGCTTGAACGTCGATGTCATCGCCGAGACCCAGACGGTCGATTCGTTGATCGACGCCGTCGCCCGCTTCACCGTCACCCCGGAGTCCGAGAACACCGAATGAGCTTCCCCGAGTACCGCCCGCGGCGTCTGCGCCGCACCCCCGCCGTCCGCCGCCTGGCCCGCGAGACGCACCTCGTGCCGTCGCAGCTCGTGCTGCCGCTGTTCGTGCGCGAGGGCATCACCCAGCAGGTGCCGATCGGCTCGATGCCGGGTGTCGTGCAGCACTCCCTCGACTCGCTGCGTCGCGCGGTCGCCGAGGCCGCGGCCGCGCGTATCGGCGGCGTGATGCTGTTCGGCGTCCCCGAGGCGCGCGACGCGGTGGGCTCGGGCGCCGACGACCCGAACGGCATCCTGAACGTCGCGACCGAGGCCGTCGTGTCCGAGGTCGGCGACGCGCTCGTCGTGCAGACCGACCTGTGCCTGGACGAGTTCACCGACCACGGTCACTGCGGCGTGCTGCGCGCCGACGGCGCGGTCGACAACGACGCGACCCTCGAGCGGTACACCGCCATGGGACTCGCTCAAGCTCGCGCGGGGTCGGCGATGCTCGGGCTGTCCGGCATGATGGACGGCCAGGTCGGCGCGGTGCGCCAGGCGCTGGATGCCGAGGGCTTCACCGACACCCTGTTGCTGGCGTACTCCGCGAAGTACGCCGGGGCGTTCTACGGCCCGTTCCGCGAGGCGGTGGACTCGCAGCTGAAGGGCGACCGCCGCTCGTACCAGCTCGACCCGGGCAACGGTCGCGAGGGCGTGCGCGAAGCGCTGCTCGACGTCGACGAGGGCGCCGACGTCGTGATGGTCAAGCCCGCGCTGCCGTACCTCGACGTCCTCGCCGACGTGAAGGCATCCGTCGACGTCCCGGTGTGGGCGTACCAGGTGTCGGGCGAGTACGCGATGGTCGAGGCCGCTGCGGCGCACGGCTGGATCGACCGCCGCGGCGCGATCCTCGAGAGCCTGCTCGGAATCCGCCGCGCCGGCGCCGACGCGATCCTGACCTACTGGGCCCTCGAGGCCGCGCACTGGCTCCGCGCCGACCTGTAGACGCGTGAGGGGTCAGTTTCTGTCGCCTGCGCGGCGCTGAAGCGACAGTTCTTGACCCCTCACGCGAGGGTGCCCGGGAGAATGGATGCCATGACAGATCTCAACGACCAGTGGTTCGCGCGCGCCAAGGACGTCATTCCGGGCGGGGTGAACTCGCCGGTCCGGGCGTACGGATCGGTCGGCGGGACTCCGCGGTTCGTGCAGTCGGCGTCCGGTGCCCGGATCACGGATGCCACGGGTCGCGAGTACGTCGACCTCGTCGCCTCGTGGGGTCCGGCGCTGCTCGGCCACGCGCACCCCGAGGTCGTCGGAGCCGTGCAGTCGGCGGCATCCCGGGGTCTGTCGTTCGGCGCTCCGACGGGAGCCGAAGTCGAGCTCGCCGACCTGATCGCCCACCGCGTACGCGTCGGGGACCTGGCGCCGGTCGAGAAGGTGCGCCTCGTGTCGACGGGCACCGAGGCGACGATGACGGCGATCCGTCTCGCGCGCGGCGCGACCGGCCGCGACCTGCTGATCAAGTTCGCCGGGCATTACCACGGGCACTCCGACGGGCTGCTCGCCGCCGCCGGCTCGGGCGTCGCGACGCTCGCGCTCCCGGGCTCGGCCGGTGTTCCCGCCCCCATCGCGGCGCAGACGCTCGTGCTCCCCTACAACGACCTCGACGCGGTGCGCGAGGCGTTCGCGGTGCACGGCGAGAACATCGCCGCGATCATTGTCGAGGCGGCATCCGCGAACATGGGCGTCGTCCCGCCGCTGCCCGGCTTCAACGCCGCTCTGGCCGACATCGCCCACAGCCACGGCGCCCTGCTGATCATGGACGAGGTGCTCACCGGCTTCCGCGTGCACCCCGCCGGGTTCTGGGGCCTGCAGGCCTCGCAGGGCGAGACGTACCTGCCCGACATCCTCACGTTCGGCAAGGTCGTCGGCGGGGGGATGCCGCTGGCCGCCCTCGGCGGTCGCGCCGACGTCATGGACCACCTTGCGCCCCTCGGCCCGGTGTACCAGGCGGGTACGCTGTCGGGGAACCCGCTGTCGGTCGCGGCGGGCCTGGCGACCCTGCGGCTGGCGACACCCGAGGTGTACGCCGCGGTCGACGCCTCGGCCGCGCGCATCGCCGACGCCCTCGACGCGGCGCTCACCGCCGAGGGGGTCGTGCACACCGTCCCCCGCGCGGGTTCGCTCTTCGGTGTCGCGTTCCTGCCCGAGGTTCCGCGCGACTACGCCACGGCGCTGACGCAGCAGTCGTGGCGGTACGCCCCGTTCTTCCACGCGATGCTGGATGCCGGCATCTCGCTGCCCCCGAGCGTGTTCGAGGCGTGGTTCCTCACCGCCGCGCACGACGACGAGGCGCTCGAGCGTGTGCTGGAGGCGCTGCCGGTGG
The DNA here is from genome assembly GCF_005774735.1 of Microbacterium sp. 5K110. Lineage (GTDB taxonomy): Bacteria > Actinomycetota > Actinomycetes > Actinomycetales > Microbacteriaceae > Microbacterium. Next base: position 9,806 of record NZ_VBUM01000107.1, read on the forward strand.
CGGCCCGGGCCGCGGCGACGGCGGCCGACCCGGCGCTTCTGGCGCAGTAGTCGCCGGCGCGGGGCTGCGGACCCGACGCTGCTCGCGCAGTAGTCGCCGGGTCGGGGCTGCGGACCCGACGCTGCTCGGGCGGGAGCGCCGGGGCGTGGCATCCGTCGACCGGGGACGGTGGGTCGGCCGTTGTGTCGTGCCGAACTCCTGAAAAGCTGCGGCTCAGTCGGGGGTGGCCCGCGGGATTCCGCGGGCGGTGGC
>NZ_VBUM01000108.1 GCF_005774735.1 Microbacterium sp. 5K110
CACCCGCCCGCCCCGCACCGCTCGCTTCTACATCGTCTGCATCGGAGTGGGGCTGCTCGCCGGGCTCATGTCGGGCCTGTTCGGCGTCGGAGGGGGGACGGTCATCGTCCCGCTGCTGGTCCTGCTCCTCGGCTTCGACCAGCGCTTCGCCGCCGGCACCTCGCTCGCGGCGATCGTGCCCACCGCCTCGGTCGGCGTCATCACGTACGCGATCGACGGACACGTCGCCTGGATCCCGGCGCTCATCCTCGCCGCCGGCGCGGTGGGCGGGGCACAGATCGGCACCTGGCTGCTGCCGAAGATCTCCCAGACGGCTTTGCGGTGGGCGTTCGTGGTGTTCCTCGTCGGCGTCATCGTCAGCCTGTACTTCGTGATCCCCTCGCGCGACGCCGAGCTGGAGCTGACCTGGGCCACCGGCCCCGGCCTGCTGGCGCTCGGTATCGTGACCGGCATCCTGGCGGGGCTGCTCGGAGTGGGCGGCGGCATCATCGTCGTCCCGGCGCTCCTGCTGCTGTTCGGCACGAGCGACCTGATCGCGCGCGGCACGTCGTTGCTCATGATGATCCCGACCGCCGTCTCGGGGACCTTTGGCAACCTCCGCCGCTCCAACGTCGACCTGCGCGCCGCCGCGTGCGTCGGGATCGCCGCCTGCATGACGACGGCCCTGGGAGCGTCGCTCGCCAAGATCGTCGACCCCTTCGTCGGCAACGTGCTGTTCTCGATCTTCCTCGTGTTCATCGCCACGCAGATGGCGGTCAAGGCGGTGCGCGGCCGCCACCAGCGCTGAGCGGTCACGGCGGCGCGCCGTAGACTGAACCGGTGCCCGTGAACCCCGAACTGGTCGGCCGTGCCTTCCCGCCGACCGCGCCGTACCTCGTCGGCCGCGAGAAGGTGCGCGAGTTCGCCCGCGCCGTCTTCGCCGACGCCCCCCAGCATTCCGACCCCGAGGCCGCCCGCGCGCTCGGATACGCCGACGTCGTCGCACCGCCGACGTTCGCGATGGTCGTTCAAGACCTCACGCTGCAGCAGCTTCTGGGTGACCCCGACTCCGGCATCGAGCTCTCGCGCCTCGTGCACGCCGAGCAGCGCTTCCGCTACTCGCGTCCGATCGTCGCCGGCGACGAGCTGACCGCGACGCTCGCGGTCACCGGCATCCGCACGCTCGGAGGGAACGCGATGATCACGAGCGAAGCCGAGATCGTGGATGCCGACGGCGCCCACGTCGTGACGACGATCAGCGTCCTGCTGGCGGGGGAGGCGGGCGCATGAGCGGGTTCACCGTCGGAGACGTCGTCGCCGAGCGTTCCGTGCACCTGACCCGCGAGGCTCTCGTGCGCTACGCGGGTGCGTCGGGCGACTTCAATCCCATCCACTACCGCGACGACGTCGCCGCAGCCGTCGGGCTGCCCGGCGTCCTCGCGCACGGCATGCTCACGATGGGCATCGCGGTCGGCACGCTCGCCGAGGCCCTCGGCGACACCGGCCGCATCCTCGAGTACGGCGTCCGCTTCACGCGTCCCGTCGTCGTCGACCCCGAGGCCGGGGCCGACCTTGACGTCAGCGGCAAAGTCGGCGCCGTCGACGACGAGTCCGCCCGCATCGACCTCACCGTGACGCACGCGGGGACGACCGTCCTCGGCAAGGCGCAGGTGCGCGTGCGGCTGTCCTGATGCCCGAGGTCGCGTCGGTTCCGCTGTCGCAGCTCACGACTCTGCGCACCGGGGGGCTCCCCGCACGCATGGTCGAGGCGACCACGTCCGATGAACTGGTGCGCACCCTCCGCGAGGTCTGGGCCACCGGCGAACCGTGGCTCGTGGTCGGCGGTGGGTCGAACCTCTTCGTCGGTGACGAGCCGTTCGAGGGGACCGTGATCCGTGTCCGCACCTCGGGGATCGACGAGCTCCCCGGCTCGCGTCCCGACACCGTCCGCTTGCGGGTGCAGGCCGGTCACGACTGGGATGCCCTCGCCGCAGAGACGGTCGCGCGCGGTCTCGCGGGCATCGAGGCCATGTCCGGGATCCCCGGCACGGTCGGCGCCGCTCCCGTGCAGAACGTCGGTGCGTACGGCCAGGAGATCGTGCAGACCCTCGTCGAAGTGGAGCTGCTCGACGAGTCCACCGGCGAGCTGTCGACGGTCTCGGCATCCGACCTCGGGCTCGGCTTCCGCACGTCGGTGCTCAAACACCACTACGGGTCGGTGGCCGAACGCCCCGCCGTGATCGTCTCGGTCACGCTGGAGCTGGAGCGGGTCGGCGACGGCGACCGACCGGTTCCGGGGGCGCAGCTGCGCGGGGCCCTGGGACTGGATGCCGATGCCGCGGTGTCGTTGCGATGGATCCGCGAGCACGTGCTCGCGACCCGTGCACGAAAAGGCATGGTCCTGGACGACGAAGACCCCGACACGTGGAGCGCGGGGTCGTTCTTCCAGAACGCGATCGTCTCCGAGGCGTTCGCCCGCACCCTTCCGGCGGAGTGCCCCCGGTGGCCGATGTCGCCGATCGTCGATCCGATGACCGTGATCCCGCTCGCGGCGTTCGCCGGTGTCGTCCCGCCCCCGGTGATCGAGCAGCGCGAGGTGAAGGTCAGCTCGGCCTGGCTCATCGAGAACGCGGGCCTGTCGCGGGGCTTCCGCTTCCCGCGCTCGCGCGCGGGGCTGTCGACCAAGCACACGCTGGCCCTGACCAACCGCGGCGAGGCCACCGCCGCCGAGATCGCCGAGCTCGCCCGGTTCGTGCAGCAGCGCGTCCAGTCCGAGTTCGGTCTGCTCCTGCAGCCCGAGCCCGTCCTGGTGAACGTCGAGCTGTAGCCCTGCTCTCGCGCGCGAGGGGTCAATTTCTGTCGCTTGCGGCGCTCCGAAGCGACAGAAACTGACCCCTCACGCGCCGGCGAGCAGGCGGCGGACGCGCATCAGCAGCGCCTCGGGGGCGTCGAAGTCCCGGGCCGTCACCACCGTGACCCGGTACCCCAAGGACTCCAATTCCGCGCGGCGAGACTGATCTCTGCTCCACTGTCGTGCGTCGCGGTGGTAGTCGCCGTCGTACTCGATGACGAGACGCGCGTGGCGGTAGAGCAGGTCGACGCGCGCGATGAATCGGTGACCGTCGAAGATCTCGACGTTGCACTCCGGGGCGGGGAGTCCCGCCATCACCAGCAGGACCCTCAGCTCCGACTCCTTCGGTGACTCCGACCCGTCCACGGACAGATCGATGGCGAGTCGCCTCACTTTCGATCCTCGACCACCGATGAACCGTCGATGCATCACCTCCAGTTCTTCTCGGGTGCACAGCGGTCGTCGCCGCGCGAGGAGGTGATCGGTGAGCGCGGTCAGCTCTGCCGCGGAAAGGCGCTCGGCCAACTCCGCCCACGTGCGAAGCGGAGAAGAACATCGGATGCCGTCGACCTCGATGACATCCTCGTCCCGCACGTCGAGACGCCGACCGATCACACCCGGTCGGCGGATGCGGACGTGTGCTCGCGGCATGCCCACGACAGGTGTGTCCAGGGCGCTCGCGGCCAACGTCCAGGGCAGCGGGAGGCCCTGAAGAACGGCGGACGTCGGCCCGCAGCAGAATGCAAGGTCGGGCAGTGCCCGGAGAAGCGCGCCCACGCGCTGGCGTTCGTCATGGCTTCCCGGGACCACTCTCATCCCGCGGAACGGCGAACTCCACGCCGCGGATCGCAGCGTGCTGGGCGAGAGCCCCGCCGACTCGGCTTCAGTGATCGTGAACGCCGGGGAGGGCGCGCGGGACTGGGGCGACGAAGGCATCCTCCATCCTGTCGCTCCCGGCGTGCCGTGCGCCGCGCGTCTCCACAGCCCCCGCGCGAGGGGTCAATTTCTGTCGCTTGCGGCGCTCCGAAGCGACAGAAATTGACCCCTCACGCGGCTCGCGCTGAGGAGAAGAGGCGCTGGAGGCGGTGGACGCCCTCCAGGAGCTCGGCGTCGCCGAGGGCGTAGGACAGACGCAGGTAACCGCTCGGGCCGAACGCCTCGCCCGGCACCACCGCGACCTCGGCCTTCTCGAGGATCAGGTCTGCCAGCTCGAGTGAGGTCGTCGGCGTGACGCCCTCCCACTCGCGGCCCAGCAGGCCCCGCACGTCGGGGTAGACGTAGAACGCCCCGAGGGGGTTCGGCACCTCGACGCCGTCGATCTTCGCCAGCTCCGACACGATGAGGCGGCGGCGGCGGTCGAAGGCCTGTCGGAACTGCTCCGCCTCGTCCTGCGGCCCGTTCAGGGCTGCCGCGGCGGCGATCTGCGCGATGTTGTTGACGTTGCTGGACAGGTGCGACTGGAGGTTCCCCGCGAGCTTCATGGCATCCGCCGGTCCGACCATCCAGCCCACGCGCCACCCGGTCATCGCGTACGTCTTCGCGACCCCGTTGACCAGGATCGTCTGGCCGGCGAGTTCGGGCACGGCCTCGACGATCGAGACGGCGCGGACGCCCTCGTACGTGAGGTTCTGGTAGATCTCGTCGGTGATGACCCAGATGCCGTGCTCGAGGGCCCACCGGCCGATCTCGGCCGTCTCTTCGGGGGTGTACACCGAACCGGTGGGGTTCGAGGGCGAGACGAACACCAGCACGGTCGTCTTGTCGGTGCGGGCCACCTCGAGCTGCGCGACGGTGACCTTGTAGTCCTGGTCGGCGCCGGCGAAGACCTCGACGGGGATGCCGTCGGCGAGGGCGATCGCCTCGGGGTAGGTCGTCCAGTACGGGGCGGGAAGCAGCACCTCGTCGCCGGGGTTCACCACGGTCTGGAACGCCTGGTACACCGCCTGCTTGCCACCGTTGGTGACGATCACCTGCGACGGGGCGATCTCGAGTCCCGAGTCGCGCAGCGTCTTCGCGGCGACCGCCTCGCGCAGCACGGGAAGCCCGGCCGCAGGGGTGTAGCGGTAGTTCGCGGGGTTCTGCAGCGCTTCGGCGGCGGCATCCACGATGAACGAGGGAGTGGCGAAGTCGGGCTCACCGGCCGCATACGAGATGACGGGGCGGCCGGCGGCCTTCAGGGCCTTCGCCTTGGCGTCGACCTTCAGGGTCGCGGATTCGGCGATGGCGGAGAGCTTGCGGGAGAGCGGTGCGCGGTCGGTCACGGCACAGAGCCTACTCGGCGCGCCCCGGATGCCGTGGGCGCCCAGGCCCCCGTTACAGGGTCGTGCTGAAGAGCACCCACACGCCCGGCAGGACGAGCAGCAGCCCGAGCCCCGCGCCGACGATCGACAGGACCGGGGTGCGGTGCCGGCGCACCCGCCGCACGATGCCGACCGCACCGATGACGAGGGCGACGATCCCCAGGAACGCCATGATCGGCAGCAGGACGATCCCGAGCCACCAGATCGCGTTCATCCCGGGGGCGAGGCCGATGAGGAAGATCATCAGGACGGGCAGCAGCACGAAAGCCGCGAGGATCACGGCGACGATGCCGAGAGAGTCGGTCGCCCGCTGTTCTGCCGCCGAGGGGGAGCTCATGCGGTCACGCTAGCGCGTGTCCGGACGCTCCCGCACGGTGCGTTAGCGTGGCGGCGTGACAGCCCCCGCCCCCGAGCGCACGCGCGCGCACCGCCGCGGACTCGGAATCCTGTTCCGCCTCGGGCTCGCGACCCTGATCGTCGCCGTCGCGACAGGACTGGCGGTGCTGCTGCTGGTCTGGATCGTGCACACCATCGAGCACCTCGTGTGGGGGCACGAAGAAGGGCCGTTCCTCGACGGCTTGGCATCCCCCCGCGTGTGGTGGCTTCCGATCGTCACGGTCGGCGGTGCCGGTGTCGTCGCGGCGCTCGGGTGGTACCTGCTGCGCCGTTTCGGGCGACGCATCGCCAGCGTCGAGCAGGGTGTCGCCGGGGCGCACATGCCCTGGTGGGAGACGCTGGCCGACACCGTCATCCAGGTCGGCTCGGTCGCGCTCGGCGCCTCGATCGGCAAAGAGGTCGCCCCTCGCGAGCTCGCCTCGATGGCGGGATCCAAGATCGTGCGCTGGTTCCGCCTCGACGCGAGATGGGGGCGCATCCTCATCGCCGCGGCGGCGGGCGCGGGTCTCGCGGGTGTCTACAACGTCCCGCTCGGGGGTGCGGTCTTCGCGATCGAGATCCTGCTGGCGCAGTTCAGCGTCGGCGCCGCGGTCGTCGCCCTGACCGTCAGCGCGATCGCGACGATCGTGGCGCGCCCGCTCGTCGGGGACGTCGCGCTCTATCAGGTGCCCGCCGTGAAGGTGAGCCCGTCGCTGCTGGTCGCGGCGATCCTCCTCGGTCCGCTCCTGGGGTGGGCGGCGACGAGCTTCTCGACCGTGACCGCGCGCTTGGCAGCGTTCCGCCCGACCGGGTGGAAGCTCCTGGTCGCGCTGCCGGTCGCCTTCACCGCCGTCGGCGCGCTCGGCGCAGCCTTCCCGCTCATCCTCGGCAACGGCCGCGCGCTCGCCACCGCGGGCTTCGACCTCTCGCAGCCCGCGCTGATGCTGCTGCTGCTCGCGCTGCTGAAGTACGTCGCCACGGTCGTCTCGCTCGGTTCCGGTGCCGTCGGCGGCACCCTGCAGCCCTCGGTCGCGATCGGCGCGGCGCTCGGCGCAGCCGCGGCCGCAGGCTGGGCGTACGTGTGGCCCGGGGCCGACGGAACCGCCCTCGCGATCGTCGCGGCGGCGGCGTTCCTGGCATCCACCATGCGTGCCCCGCTGACGGCGATCGTGCTCGTGATCGAGTTCACCGCGACCGGTTTCGACCTGCTGCTGCCGATCTTCCTCGCCGTCGCCGGTTCGCTGGCGGCCTCGCGGCTCACGTCGCGCGCGAGCGTGCGCCGCTTCGCGCCGCTCGACCCCGGCCGCGAGTAGGCCCGCGCACGCGGCAGACGCGCGGAAGGGCCGCGCACGCGGCAGACGCGCGGAAGGGCCGGAGCACGCGGCCCCGGCCCTTCCGTCGCCGATCAGTCGAGGTACTTCGCGTAGGCGGGCAGCGTCAGGAACGCCGGGAACTCCTCGCGCAGCGCCACCTCGCGGAACACCTCGGCGGCGTCGTCGAAGCGGTCGCCCTCGAACCGGGCCGCCTCGGCGAGCACCTCGTCCAGCAGCGATTCGACGTACTCGCGCGTGATGAGCGTGCCGTCATCGGTGGAGCGGTCCTGGTGGATCCACTGCCAGATCTGCGAGCGCGAGATCTCGGCGGTCGCGGCATCCTCCATGAGGTCGTCGATCGCGACGGCTCCGAGGCCCCGCAGCCACGCCTCGATGTACCGGATCGCCACCGCGACGTTGCCGCGCACGCCGGCGGCCGTGATGGGGAGCCCGATCCTCAGGTCGAGCAGCTGCCCGGCCTCCACCGTCACCTCGTCGCGGGTGCGGTGCAGTTGGTTGACGCCGTCGCCGAGCACCGCGTCGAACTCGGCCCGGGCCACCGGGATGAGGTCGGGGTGGGCCACCCAGGTGCCGTCGAAGCCGTCGCCGGCCTCGCGGCGTTTGTCGGCCGCGACCTTCTCGAACGCCGCCTCGGTCACCTCGGGCTTGCGGCGGTTCGGGATGAAGGCGCTCATGCCGCCGATCGCGTAGGCGCCGCGCTTGTGGCACGTGCGCACCAGTAGTTCGGTGTAGGCCCGCATGAACGGCACCGTCATCGTCACTTCGCTGCGGTCGGGCAGCACGAACCGGGCGCCGCGACCGCGGTAGGTCTTGATGATCGAGAAGATGTAGTCCCACCGGCCGGCGTTCAGGCCCGCGCAGTGGTCTCGCAGCGCGAAGAGGATCTCCTCCATCTCGAACGCGGCGGGCAGCGTCTCGATGAGCACCGTCGCGCGGATCGTGCCGTGCGCCAGGCCCAGCCGCTCCTCGGTGAACGAGAAGACGTCGTCCCACAGTCGTGCCTCATCGGCGGACTCGATCTTCGGCAGGTAGAAGTACGGTCCGCGGCCCGCGGCGATCAGCGCGTGGGCGTTGTGGAAGACGTACAGGCCGTAGTCCACGAGGGAACCGGATGCCGGCAGCTCGCGGCCCGCGCGGTCGATGACGGTGATGTGCTTCTCGGGCAGGTGCCAGCCGCGCGGGCGCATCACGATCGTGGGCGTGCGCTCGGCGGTGACGCGGTACTCCTTGCCCTCGGGGCTGGTGTAGCTCAGCTGCCCGCGGATCGCGTCGAACAGCGACAGCTGGCCGCCGATGACGTTGCGCCACGTGGGGGAGGTGGCATCCTCCTGGTCGGCCAGCCACACCCGCGCGCCGGAGTTGAGCGCGTTGATCGTCATCTTCGGGTCGGTCGGACCCGTGATCTCGACGCGGCGGTCTTCGAGGCCGGGACCGGCCCCCGCCACGCGCCACGACGGGTCCTCACGGATGTGCGCGGTCTCGGCGCGGAAGTGCGGGTCCTCGCCGTTGCCGATCTCGAAGCGTCCGCGCAGGCGCGCGGCGAGACGGTCGTGGCGTCGACGGCCGAAACGGTCGTGCAGCTCGGTGACGAAGGCGAGGGCGGCGGGGGTGAGGATCTCGCCGTCGCGTCCCTCGAGGGGGTGTTCGACCCGCAGGTGCGGGGCGGGAGTGGATGCCGAGGGCTCCGGCATCCGTCGGTCGTCGGTGGTGGGCGGTGAGCCGATGAGGGTCATGATCGTGGCTTTCTGGAAGGGGAGAAGTGTCAGTGGAACTGCGCGGTCTCGGTGGAGCCGGCGAGGGCGAGCGTGGCGCTGTCGGGGTTGAGCGCGGTCGAGACGACGTCGAAGTAGCCGGTGCCCGCCTCGCGCTGGTGCTTGGTGGCGGTGTAGCCGACGGCCTCGGCGGCGAACTCGGCCTCCTGCAGCTCGACATACGCGCTCATGGCGCGCTCGGCGTAGCCGCGGGCGAGGTCGAACATCGAGTGGTTCACGGCGTGGAAGCCGGCCAGCGTGATGAACTGGAAGGCGTAGCCGAGAGCGGCCAGGTCGGCCTGGAACGTGGCGATCTGCTCGTCGTCGAGGTGACGCTTCCAGTTGAAGCTCGGCGAGCAGTTGTAGGCGAGGAGCTTGCCCGGGTAGCGGGCGTGGATCGCCTCGGCGAAGGCGCGGGCGAGCTCGATGTCGGGCTCTCCCGTCTCGACCCAGATCAGATCGGCGTAGGGGGCGAACGCGAGACCGCGGGCGATGACGGCATCCAGACCCGGGCGCACCCGGTAGAAGCCCTCGCTCGTGCGCTCGCCGGTGAGGAACTCCGCGTCGCGCTCGTCGACGTCGCTCGTGAGAAGGTCGGCGGCGAGCGCGTCGGTGCGGGCGATGATGACGGTGGGTACCCCCGCGACGTCGGCGGCGAGACGCGCGGCGTTGAGCGTGCGGATGTGCTGCTGCGTCGGGACGAGCACCTTGCCGCCGAGGTGGCCGCACTTCTTCTCGCTCGCGAGCTGGTCCTCCCAGTGGATGCCGGCGGCCCCCGCCTGGATGAGGGACTGCGCCAGCTCGAACGCGTTCAGCGGTCCGCCGAAGCCGGCCTCGGCATCGGCGACGATCGGGGCGAGCCAGTCCTGCGTGATCTCGCCCTCGGCGCGCTCGATCTGGTCCTGACGGAGCAGCGCGTTGTTGATGCGGCGGACCACGGCGGGCACCGAGTTGGCGGGGTACAAGCTCTGGTCGGGGTACGTCTGCCCCGCGAGGTTGCCGTCCGCGGCGACCTGCCAGCCCGAGAGGTAGATGGCCTTCAGCCCCGCGCGCACCTGCTGCACGGCCTGACCGCCGGTGTACGCGCCGAGGGCCCGGACGTACTCCTCGGTGTGGAGGAGGTTCCAGAGGTTTTCGGCCCCGCGGCGGGCGAGGGTCGATTCCTCGCGGACGCTGCCGCGGAGGCGGACGACGTCGTCAGCCGAGTACGTGCGCTCGATGCCGTCCCAGCGGGGGTCGTTCTCCCACGAGGCGCGGATCTCATCGGCGGTCTCGGTCTGGTCGCCGGGGCGCAGGGGCGGCTGG
>NZ_VBUM01000109.1 GCF_005774735.1 Microbacterium sp. 5K110
CCCCGCCTCGCCCCCAGCAGATACATCTGCCGACGGATGCCGGCCGTTCCCGTGCCGCGTAGCGTGTGGGGGATGCGCATCGCCCTGCGTCCCCTGCTCCGGTACCAGCGGACCGTCGACCTCGTCGTGGCCGGGGTGTTCGGGCTGTTCTCGATCGTGATCGAGCTGGGGCCGGGAGACGTCGTGAGCAACCTCGGGGCGTTCCTGTTCGTCGCCCTCATGACGGCCGCGTTCGCCTTCCGACGGCTGCAGCCCGGGGTCGCCCTCCTCCTGGCCTGGGCCGGGGCGTGCGTGCAGATGGGGTTCCTGCGCGATCCGTCGCCGACCGACGTCGTCGTGTTCGTCGTGCTCTACGTCTCGGCCGCGTACGGCAGTCGCCGCGTGTTCTGGGCGGGGTTCGTCTCGGCTTTCGTCGGAGCCGCGGTGGCCTCGGCGTACGTGGTCCTGCGCGGGGTGAACGGGGTGTTCAATCCCGACAGTCTCTTCGCCGTCCTCGCGGTGCTGCTGGCCTCGGGCTTCGCGTTCCTCCTCGCCTGGGTGACGGGGGCGCTCGTCCGCACGGCCCACCGCGCCGCCGCGAACGCCGCGGCGCAGCGCGCCGCCGAAGAGGCCACCGTCGCCGAACAGGAGCGTGTGCGCATCGCGCGCGACATGCACGACGTCGTGGCGCATTCGCTCGCCGTCGTCATCGCGCAGGCCGACGGGGCGCGCTACGCCGCCGCTCAGGATCCCGCCGCTGCGACCCAGGCCCTCGCCACGATCTCGTCGACCGCCCGCGCCGCCCTCGGTGACGTGCGGCTCCTGCTGACCCAATTGCGGCACAGTCAGGCCGACGGCCCCCAACCCACCCTCGCGGACGTCGAGACGCTGTATGCGCAGGTGCGGGCCGCCGGGGTCGACCTGCAGGTGTCGGTCGAGCCTCCACCGGACGGCGAGCCCCCCGCCGCGGTGCAGCTCGCGCTCTATCGGATCCTGCAGGAGGCGCTCACCAACGCCCTCCGGCACGGGGCCGACCGCCGGGCCGTCGTTCGGTTCGCATGGCATCCCGACCAGGTCGAGCTCACGGTGGGCAATCGACGGGTCATCGGCGCCGCGCCTCCGTCGTCCGCCGGGCACGGCCTCATCGGAATGCGGGAACGCGCCCAGCTCGTCGGAGGGACGCTGTCGGCGCAGCCCGAAGGAGACGGCTTCGTCGTGCGGGCGAGCCTGCCGATCGGAGCTCCCTCGTGAGAGTGCGGTTCGCCCGCGTCCCCCGTGCGCGGCAGAGTGGATGCCGCAATGTCCCCGCCCCTCGAGAGGAACCGCTGTCATGACCTCGCCGATCCGTGTCGTGCTCGTCGACGATCAGGCCCTCTTCCGAGCCGGCATCCGGATGGTGCTCGATTCCCAGCCCGATATGGAGGTCGTCGGGGAGGCCTCCGACGGCCGGGAGGGGATCGAGGTCGTGCGAGCGACAGGTCCCGACATCGTCCTGATGGACGTGCGCATGCCCGTCATGGACGGTCTCACCGCGACCGCGGAGATCCTGCGCGAACCCCGCGCTCCGCGCGTGGTGGTGCTCACCACGTTCGATCTCGACGAAGCGGCGGCACATGCCATCCAGCACGGCGCGAGCGGATTCCTGCTGAAGGACTCCGACCCGGAGTTCCTGCTGTCGGCCGTGCGCACCGTGCACGCGGGTTCCGCGGTCATCACCGCTGAAGCCACCCGCGATCTCTTCGCCCACATCGCCGAAGGCGGCACGACCGAGCCGGTCCCGGCGAGCTACACCGCGCTCACCGACCGCGAACGGGAGATCTTCGCGCTCGCCGCCACCGGCCTCAGCAACGCCGAGATCGCCGCGCGCGAGTTCTTGTCGGAGGCCACGGTCAAGACGCACGTGAGCCGGATCCTCACGAAGCTCGCGCTCCGCGATCGGGTGCAGCTGGTCGTGTTCGCCTACCGGCACGGTCTGGTCTGACCCGCCCCGGGACGTTCAGGAGGCGGGCGGCTCGGCGTCGTCGTGATCGAGTTCCGGATCGTGCGCCCACGTCGGTGCGAGCGCGCGGATGCGGGTGGCGCGCCATTGCCACATCGCCCACAGCCCCGGCCAGAGCGCGGGGGCGGCGGCGCCGCCGATCGTGAGACGTTCCCGCCACAGCGTCCGGCTCGGGTCGCCGGGGACCGCCGAGACCGCCATCTGGTGATCCCACACGTCCAGCGCCGCCAGCGGGCCGGTGAGCGGCACGCCCCAGTCGCGGAACACCCGCACCGGGCCGTGCGCGTCGCGCGTCGTACGGTCCGAGACCGAGATGAGCTGGCGGCCGACCGGGAAGACCCCCGCCGCGCGCATCTGGACAGGGACGTCGTCACCCGAGGCGAACGAGGTCGGCATGTCCTCGAGCGGCTCGACATCGAGGAGCGGTCCGTACAGCTCGGCGACCGCCCGCGGGGAATGCAGTGCCCGCCATGCGGCATCCGGATCGCAGGCGATCTCGAACTTCAGCAGAATGCGCATGCTCGCATTGTGTCAACTCCGCGGGCGGCTGCGGGACGGGTTGACGCGGCGAGAGCCCGTGCGCGGCTCGTCGTAGGCTCGAAGGATGCCGCACACCCCCGATGCCCTCGCGCAGGCGAACTACCAGGTGCGACTGGACTGGGGCGAAGCGGGTCTGCACCGACTGGCTCCCGCGCACGTCGTCGTGGTGGTGCAGACGTTGGGGCTCTCGGCGCGAGCGATCGCCGCGGCCGAGGACGACCGCACGCTGGCGGCGTCGTCGAGCGACGCCGAGCGGATCGCCCTCGCGGCGGAGCGGGCGGGGGCCCACGTCGTCGTCGCCGGTGTACGTAACGCCGCGGCTGTCGCCGCGCACGTGCTCGACGTGCAACGTGACCGCGGGGAGCGGACGAGCATCGCCGTCATCGCGGCGGGCGATGCGGACGACGCGCCGGAGTCCGGCGTGCGGTTCGCCGTCGAGGATCTCCTGGGCGCCGGCGCCGTCGTCACCGCGCTCGGCGACCTCGGCATCGACCACGCCTCGCCCGACGCGGCCGTGGCCGGCGAAGGGTTCCGGGCGCTGCGCGGCGCCGTCCGGCATCTCCTCACGGCCAGCGGCACGGGCCGCGTTCTGGCCGACGCGGGTGCGCGCGATCTCGTGCTCGCCGCGGCCGAGCGCGACGCGGCATCCGTCGTCCCGGTCCTGCGTGGGGGTGTGTTCACCGCCGCGTGAGCGGGTGGCGCGGCGAGCGGTGCCGCGTGAGGGCGTGGGCGTCGCCGCGTGAGCCGTGGCGGGGCGTCCGGTTCAGCGGGGCGTCGACGCGGCGAGTCGCGTCGCGGGGGTGATCTCGCGCCGGATCCACGTCAGGGCGAAGCGGGGATCGAAGGACGGCGCGCACTTCGCGCACGACGTGGGGCGTGTCGCGCGACGGTGCCGGTAGGCGACGTGCCCCGCGGGACACGTGCCCACCCACGGCGCCAGTTCGTTCGCGGTCTCTCCGGCGTGCGTGGTGCCCCCGATGTAGCCGAGTTCGCGGGCCGCACGCTTCCACACCGGGCCGTGGCCGGCCTCGGCCCCCGCGAGGGCGTGGGCGACCTCGTGCAGCAGCGTCTGATGATTGGTGTCGTCGTCGTAGCGGGCGGCGAGGTAGCGCGAGACGCTGAGGCGGCGCCGCCCGTAGTCACACAGACCCGCGCGGCGCTTGGCGTTGTCGAACGCGAACGACCACGATTCGTCGAGGTGCAGGGCGATCAGAGCCTCCGCCCACACACGCACACGCTGCAGATCGGACATGACGGGAATCGTAGAGGGGGGCTCCGACGTCAGCTCGCCACGACCGCGCGAGTCCGTCGGCGGTCGGCGGCGTCGATCGCGAGCAGCGTCGACTCCAGTTCGGCGTCGGAGGCTCCCGCGTTCTGTCGCAGGAACAGCGCCCGCTTGAAATCCTTGCGCGCGGACTCGTACTCGCCCTCGTCGTAGTGCACCTTGCCCCGGTGCTGCAGGGCGAACGCGGCGATACCGGCCCAGCCCTGACCCTCGGCCTCTTCCGCGCACGCCGTCAGCTCCTGCTCGGCGGCGGCGAAGGCGCCGCGGCACTGCTGGATCGTGGCGTGCAGGATGCGCGCGCGCAACAGGTCGCGGCGCGTTCCGGCCATGCGGGCCACGCGGACGGACTGCTCCGAGACGGTGAGGGCCTCGTCGAACCGGTCGAGCACCTTGAGCAGCCACGTGCGCTCGAGGAGGGCCGGGAGGCTGCGCTGCGAGCCGATCTCCTCGAGCCGCTCCGCGCACTCACGAGAGTCGGTGATCTCGCGCAACGTGTCGGGGTCGTACCCGTGGATATAGCTCACCGTCGCTCCTCTCGAATGGCCGAAGGACTCCAGTCTGCGGTGCGGGGGCCGGATGATCCGCCTCGCCACACCGTCGGGTGGCGAACCTGAGCGAGCGGTCGACCGCGGGTCCGTCTCAGCGCTCGAAGATGGATGCCGAGGGCTTCGGCGACGGTGTCGCATCGGCATCCGTCGCGGGGCGCGCGTCGCGAACGAACTCGTCGATCTCGGCCCCCTGAGCGACCTTCGCGGGGTGGGGTCCGGCCGCCATCAGGCGCGGCAGCCACTCCACCGGCAGCGGCGCGGCCGACGCCGCGACGACGAGGTTGCCGAACCGGCGCCCCTTGAGCACCTGCACCTCCGCGAGCACGATGACCTCGCCCAGGACCTCGCGGATCGTCGCGACCTGCCGGCGGGCGAAGGCGAGCCCGGGTCCATCGGACACGTTGACCAGCAGCACGCCGTCGGGTGCGAGCAGCGCCGCCGCCTCGCGGTAGAACTCCACGGTCGTCAGATGGGCCGGGGTCTGCGCGCCCGAATAGACGTCGCTGACGAGGAGGTCGACGGCGCCGCGCAGACCGGCGGGCAGCCGTCCGACGCCGGCGCGGGCGTCGCCGATGCGCACACGAATCGCCGCGCCGCGGGGGAGCGGGATGTTCTCGCGCACCAGATCCCACAGGGCCGGCTCCAGCTCGATGACCTGCTGTCGCGAGCCCGGTCGCGTGGCTTCGACGTAGCGGGGGAGCGTCAGGGCGCCCGCGCCCAGGTGGACCGCGGTGAGGGGTTGCCCCGGCATCCGGAGTCTGTCGATGACGGCGCCCATGCGCGCCACGTACTCGAAGTGCAAGTGCGTGGGGTCGTCGAGATCGACGTGCGACTGCGGGGTGCCGTCGACGACGAGCTCGGAGCCCGAGACGAACGTCGAGGCTGTCACGCGGGCGATCGATCCGTCCGAGAGGCGCGCCGTCGGGGCGTCGTCGGGTTCCACACGCATGCGAGCCATGTGTCCACGGTAGGCCCGCTCCGGTTCTCGCGCGTCACACGGGTGTCGGACGGGGGATTGGGACGGATGCCAGCCCTTCCGGCGTCACGATCGAGACCGTCTCCTCGGGGAGCGGCGTCCAGCCCTCGAGCGGGATGCCGGTGGTCGCGACGAGGCGCGTGCCGGCCGCGGTGCGCCGCGTGAACAGGCGGTTGTAGCCGTCGCCGTGTCCGGGAGGGAGGTCGACGACGTCGAGCCCGCGTGCGGCGAAGGCGGCGAGCGGCGCCGGCCTCCCGGCGGAGGAGTGCACCGCGACGAGCGCGGTGGGGGTGAGCAGCAGGGCGTTCAGGCACGCGTCGGGGTACAGCGCGCGCACCGCGGCGACCGCGTCGGCGACGGCCCGTGGGTCGACATGCTCCGCGAAGGTGAGGGCGCGGCACACGCGCGCGAAGTACAGCTCGCTGTCGTTGGAGCCGCGCAGGTTCGCGCGTTCCTCGGCGGTGAGCGCTGCGCGCAGCCTTTCGGGCGGCGCCAGCGCGCCGTTGTGCTGGAACGCCACGTGGCCGCGGACGAAGGGCTGCGCCTCGGCTTCGGTCGCGCCGGTCCCCGAACTGCCGAAGCGCAGGTAGAGGAGTGCGGCGGATGTGGGGGTCGGCACCGCGCGCGCCAGGTCGTCGAGCCTGGCGCGTCGATCCGCGACGACGTGGGTCGAGACGCCGTCGTGGCCCCGCCACGCCGACCCCCATCCGTCGGCGTGCACTCGCGACAGCGCGGAGAAGGATGCCAGGACCTCCGGCCCGAGCGCGGTGGCGGCGTTCGCCGGCGCGGTGCCGACGTAGGCGAGCATGCGGGACACAACACCTCCAGATCGAGAAGCAAGATTGGATCCACATGTAGTATGTTTGGATCCTACTCGGAGGTATCCCGTCCCCCATGAACTCGCTCCCCACCGCAGACGCCGCGCTGGCCGCGGTACCCGCGCCCCCCGTGGACGGACCCCCTATCGACGTGGCCGCCGAACGGCGCCGCACGACCGGATCCACGCTGGCCAGCCACTTCAACGCCGCGGGCGCGGCACTGCCCACCCATGGCGTGGTCGCCGCCGTCGTCGAGCACCTCCGCCTCGAAGAGACCAAGGGTGGGTACGAGGCCGCCGCCGAGCGCCGCGGCCGACTCGACGACGTGTACGCGTCCGCCGCCACGCTGGTCGGGGCGGAGCCGGCCGAGATCGCACTGTTCGACAGTGCCTCGACCGGGCTGCGGGTGATGCTGGACGCCCTCCGCCCGCAGCGCGGGCAGCGCATCGTCGCCTCCAGCAGCACGTATGTCAGCCACGCCCTGCACCTCATGAGCCTCGCGCGCGAACAGGGCATCGATCTCGTCATCGCTCCCTACGACGAGCGGCGCCGCGTCGACGTCGCCGCCCTCGATGCGCTCCTCTCGGACGGGGTACCGTCGATCGTGACGGTCGCCCACGTGCCCACTTCGTCCGGTCTCGTCGAGCCGGCCGCCCAGATCGGGGAGGTCGTGCGGCGTTACGGCGGGACGTACATCCTCGACGCGACCCAGTCGGTCGGTCATCTGTCCGTCGACGTGGAAGAGATCGGCTGCGACATCCTCGTCACGACCGGGCGCAAGTTCCTGCGGGCGCCGCGCGGCACCGGCTTCGCCTATGTGCGCGACACCCTCCAGGACCGGCTGCTCCCGACGGCCCCGGACGTGCGTGGAGCACGCTGGACCTCGAGCGCCTCGTGGGAGCTCGACGCCTCGGCGCGGCGTTACGAGACCTGGGAGGGGGCGGTCGCCGCGCGCCTCGGACTCGGCGTGGCCCTCGACGAGGCGATCGCGCGCGGCATCCCATCGACCGCGCAGTGGCTCGTCGCCGCGGGTGAGCGTCTTCGCGCCGGACTCGCCGGTCTCGACGGCGTCGCGGTCGCCGACCCGCCGGGCACCCGCTCGGCGATCGTCACGTTCGTCATCGACGGCGTGGCTCCCGCCGACGCGGTCGTCGAGCTCGCGCGCCGGGGCGTGCGCGTCGTCTCGGTTCCCGCCACGCACGGGCAGTGGGATCTGGGCGACCGTGGCGTGCCGAGTGTCGTCCGCGCTTCCCCGCACGTCTACAACGACGAGACCGATGTGGCCGCTCTCATCGACGGTGTCGCCGCGATCAGCGCGGGGGTCACCCGATGACCGCCGCGGTCTCGGCCGACGTCGTCGTGCTCGGGCTCGGCATCCACGGGATGGCCACGGCCGCGAGTCTGGCCCGACGCGGCCTGCGCGTCGTCGGCATCGACCGATTCGCGCCGGCGCACGCCCGCGGATCCTCGCACGGCCGCACGCGAATGATCCGGCGCGCCTACCCGAACCCGGTGTGGAATCCGCTCGTCGAGAAGGCGTTCGACGCGTGGGAGTCCCTCGAGCGCGAGACCGGCACCGTCCTGCTGCACCGCACCGGCGGACTGTACGCCCACGAGGGCGCAGCGCAGCTGCAGGGTCCGGATTGCGTCCTCGTCGAGGACCCCGCCGAGATGGCCTCCCTCATGCCGTCGTTCGCCGTCCCCGACGGCTACCGCTCCGTGTACGACCCGTCGGCGGGGGTGATCGAGGCCGAACGCGCCCTCGTCGCGCTGCGGCACGTGGCCACGACTGCCGGTGCCGATCTCCGCTCCGATGAGCGGATCCTGGGTTGGGACGCGGGCCCGACCGGCGTCGAGGTCCGCACCGACCGCGGTGTCGTCCGCGCCGCGCGTCTCGTCGTGGCCGCGGGGCCGTGGGCGGGAAGGCTCCTGCCGCAGCTGTCCGACCTGCTCGAGGTCTGGCGCATCCTGACCGTCACCGTCCGGCCCGGGCAATCTGCGGGGATCCCGCCGGCGCTCGGCGCGTTCTCGGTCGATCGTCCCGAGGGGCTCGTCTTCGGCATCCCGGATGCCGACGGCAACGGCGTCAAGCTCGGAGTGGATGCCGGAGAGATCTGGGATCCCGAGACCCCCGTGGCCCCGCCGACCCCGGCCGAGGTGCAGGAACTGCGCGCGCTGCTGCACACGTACGTGCCCGCCCTCGACACCGCCCCCGTCGAAGCGGCCGCGTGCCTGTACACGATGACCGCGGACAAGCGCTTCGTGATCGGCGCGCTCGCCGACACCCCCGAGGTCATCGCCGTATCCGCGTGCTCGGGCCATGGGTTCAAGTTCGGACCCGCTCTCGGCGACGCCGTCGCCGATCTGTGCGAGGGCATCCCCCGGGCCGACCTCGACTTCCTCTCGACCGATCGACGGGGGATCTGACATGACCACCGCCCTGGCCGCCCCTCACGCCGCCGCCGTCGACGCGGGACGTTCCGCCATCGCCGCCGGGGGCAACGCCCTGGATGCCGCGCTCGCCGCGGCAGCGATGCTCACCGTCGTCTATCCGCACCAGTGCGCCCTCGGCGGTGACGTCATCGCGCTCGTCCGTCGCCCCGACGGCTCCACGACCGCGGTCGTCGCGGCCGGGACCGCACCGGCGGCCATCGCCGAGGCGTCCGCCTCCTGGCGCGAGATCCCCCGCGCGGGAGCCGCTTCGGTCACCGTCCCGGGCGTGCTCGCCGGGTGGCGCGCGATCGCCGAGCTCGGCGCCACCCTGCCGCTGGGGCGCGCTCTGCAGGCCGCCGCCGACGTCGCCGAGAACGGGATCCCGGTCAGCGCCGGTCTCGACCGTGCTCTCGTCTCGCGCGCCGACGCGATCCGCTCTGACCCGGGCCTGCGCGCGGTGTTCACCCGCGACGATGCGCTGCTGGTCGAGGGGGACGCCCTCGTCCAGCCCGCGCTGGCGCGGTCGCTCCGGCACCTCGCCGACGACCCCGACGCCTTCTACCGCGGGGACATCGCCCACTCTCTCGTGCGCACGCTGCGCGCCGGGGGCGGCACGCACACCGCGGAGGACTTCGCCGGCTACCGCCCCGAGGTCGTCGACGCGCTCAGCGAGCGGATCGGCGGCGCCGTATGGAGCGTGGCTCCGCCGCCCTCCGTGGGGGCCGTGCTCCTGGGCGTCGCCGCCGCCGCCGAGGGCGACCCGGGTGCCGCTGCCCTGTTGGAGGCCAGCGTGCGGGGAGCGCACGCGCGGGGCGCCCACTTGGGCGATCCCCTCGCCGGGCCGGTCGATCTCGCCGCGCTCCTGGCGCTGCAGGGCCCGGCGCCCGGCGGGCCCGGGGAGCCGCGCCCGCAGGGCGACACCGCCGCGGTGGTCGCGATGGACGACGAGGGCTACGCCGTGACCATCGTGCAGAGCGTCTACCAGACCTTCGGCTCGGGGCTGCTGGACCCCGAGACCGGCATCCTGCTCCACAACCGGGGGAGCGCGTTCTCGCTCGACCCGTCCTCGCCCGCGGCCGTCCGGCCCGGCGCGCGCCCGCCCCACACCCTCGCCCCGGCCATCGTCGATCGCGGCGACGTGACCGTGGTGGCCGGATGCCAGGGCGGACGGGCGCAGCCGTGGATCCTCGCGCAACTGCTCCCCGACGCGATCGACCCCGCCACCGACCTGGACGAGCTCCTCGCCCGCCCGCGCTGGGTGATCGGCGACCGCGACCTCGGGCACGACCGACTGACCTT
>NZ_VBUM01000010.1 GCF_005774735.1 Microbacterium sp. 5K110
GGGCGGGAGCGGGCGAAACTCCTGATAAACCGGCGGCGGATGGCACGCGGGGGCGGCCGATCGCCATCTCGGCGCAGAAAATCAGGAGTTTCGCTCGGCCGGGCGACGGGGCAACGCGGCTCATCGGCCGGCCTCCGCACCGACCAGCGCCGAAAGGCGCCGGGCCAGGCGGACCAGCGCGATGTCGGTGCCGGCGCGCGACACCAGGCACACGCCGACCGGTGCGCCGGCGACGGTCAAGAGCGGCACCGAGACCGCGGGGAGCCCCGCCACCGCCGCGGGGGCGGTCATGCGCAGGGTCGCCGCGCGGACGGCATCCACGTCGGCGGTGCGCAGGGGCGCGGGGCCGGGGACGGTCGGGAAGATCAGCACGGCACCGTCGACGAGTTCGGCCAGGGCCGCGGCGAGCGGCTCCAGCTCAGCGCGCGCCGAGGTCTCCTGCGCGGCGGTGATCTGCGACGCGATGCGGAACCGCTCCGCCACCGCCGGACCCACCGCCCCGGGGTGCGCGCGCATCCACTCGCCGTTGTTGCGCCAGGCTTCGGCGCCCTGCACGGTGCGGAACGCCGTGAAGGTGGCATCCAGGTCTCCCGTGTGCACGGCACGGAACGGGGGCGGATCCTCGGATGCCGCGAGCGCGGCGAGCATCCGCGAGAACTCGGTGCGGGTGGCGGGCTCGACGCAGTCGAGAATCTCCTCGGGCACGAGGAAGCGCCACGGCAGGTCATCGCCCGACGCGCCGTAGACGTTCTCGGTCGAGGCCGAGCCGTCGTAGCTCAGGCACCAGTCGGCGACGCGCTGGAGGGTCTCGCCGTCGCGGGTGAGCCAGCCGATCGTGTCGAACGACTGCGCGAGCGGCAGCATGCCCTGTCGCGGCACGAGGTCATACGTCGTGCGGAGGCCCCAGAGGCCCTGGTAGGACGCGGGCACGCGGATGGACCCCGCCGTGTCGGTCGCGAGACCGATGTCGGCGTGGCCCAGGGCGACGGCGGACGCCGGTCCGCTCGACGAGCCGCCGGGCAGCGCACCCACGACGGCGCCGTTCGGCGGAGTTCCGTAGTGCACGTTGTCGCCCGCGATCGAATACGCGAACTCGTCGGTGCGGGCGATCCCCCGCAGCGACGCTCCCGCGCGGAGCAGATCGGCGACGGCCGGGGCGGTGGCCTTCTCGGGGCGGGCCTCCTCGAGGAACGTGGGGTTGCCCGCGCCGATGCGGAACCCCGCGATCGCGAACAGATCCTTCACCGCGACGGTGAGCCCCTCGAGTGGCCCCTCCCACGCGCCCTGCTGGAACGGGTCGCCGACGCTGCGCCAGATCGTGCGGTCCAGCGCCGGGGTGCGCGGGGTCACGTGGGCCGCGGTGATGAGCCACTGCCCGCCGATCCGCTGCCACACCTGCGTCTGCAGCCCCCGCCCGCCGCCGCGGAACGCCGAGACCGAGACAAGGAGCGCGACGTCGTCGCCGAGCGGCCGGTAGTGCACCTCGGCGATCTCGCGCGGAGGGACGCCGCCGCGCAGCGCGCGGAACCCGCTGATCGCGTCGTGCCCGACGAGGAGCCCGCCCGTGTCGCCGCGCAGGGTCTGAGGCCCGGGCGCGAAGAACGCGTCGAGCACATCGAGGTCGTTCGCGACGATCGCGCGTTCGTACGCGTCGAAGGCCTCGCGCAGGTCGGCCGGGATCGATGCGCCGACGGCGGCATCGACCGGGACCGCGCCCGAACCCGTGGCATCCGTCATCGCTCGTCCCTCTCGGACGCGGTGTCGGTCGACGGACCGAGACGCGCGATCGTCGTGGCGACCCACCCCCGTCCGCGGGATACCGACGGGGCGGGAGCGGGCGACGGAGCCTCGGTGCGAGCCAAGGCGCGGGCGAGAGCGGGGGTCACGGGGCGTCTCCCTCGGTGTCAGGGGCGATGGATGCCAGGGGCGCGGGCTCCACGGCGGCAACCGCCGCGAAGTCCGCCTCGCGGATGCGGGCGTGCACCCCCGACACGATGTCGACCACCTGCGAGATGTCGAAGTCGGTCGCGGCGCTGAGGTACGCGTAGGCGAGGTGCTCGTCCATGCCCCAGCGGCCCCCGATCAGCGACAACGACGCGCGGACGCACGCGCGCATCGCGGCATCCAGGTCGGGGTCCATGCCGGTCGGCACGAGGTAGTCGGGGGTCCGCACGAGTGGTCCGGTGATGTCTCCGAACGCCGCGCGGGCGGCATCCGCGGGGATCACCTCGAAACGCAGCGTCGCGCGCAGCGAGGCCTCGAGCGCGGTGAGCGCGACCTCGCCGTCGCCCTGCGCGAAGTGCGGATCGCCGACGTACGCGAGCGCCCCCTCGACCTGCACCGGGAGGAACAGCGTCGTCCCCTCGACGAGCAGGTTGATGTCGATGTTGCCACCGTGGGTGCCGGGCGGAACCGAGTGCGGTCGCTCATGCCCGGCGACGGCGACGCCCATCGTGCCGAGGAACGGTGCGAGCGGGAACGCCACCACCGGCGCGGCGCCCTCCGCGAGGGGCAACGTGCCGTGCAGCACCCCGTCCCGTTCAGCGACGGCGGCGAAGACGCTGACGTTGTGCTCTCCGCGGGGCAGTTCGCCCACGAGCGCGCCCTTGCCGTGGCGGTTCGAGATCACGCCGTACGGCACGCGCGGGGCGAGCTGCTCGACCGTGATCTTCAGCAGATCGCCGGGGTGCGCGCCGCGCACGTGCACGGGGCCGACGACGACGTGCGGGCCGTCGGTCATCACGTCACGGGCGACGGATGCCGCGATCTCGATCGCGTCATCGAGCACATGCTCCGCGGGCACACCGTGCGACGCGAAGTACGCCGCCGGGTCTTTGCCCTGGTCGTCGAGGATGCCCTCATGGCTCACGGTGTCGAACGTCACGGTCTCACCCGACGCGATCTCGAGCACCGCGGCGTCGTCCGCGCACGGAAGCCGCCCCCACAGCACCGTCTCAGGCGTCGCGCGGACGTAGTGGTCGCCGGGGATCGGACCGACGCCGGGCTGCAGGATCGGAGCCTCCGCGCCCCCGGGAACCCGCGCGCCGGGCGCCACCACGGCGCTCATGCCTCGACCACCGTGTTCACGAGCTCGCGCCCCGCGCGGAGCGTCACCGGTTCACCGCGGCGGAACACCGACTCGCCGCGCAGCCACGTCTCGCGTACGACGCCGGTGAGCGTCTGCCCGTGCCACGGCGAGACCGGGTTGCGGTATTCGAGGGCCGTGGCATCCACGACGAATTCCTCGTCGGGAGCGAACGCAACGAGGTGCGCCGGGGCGCCGGGAGCGATGACGCCGAGGCCCACGAGACCCGCGAGGCGGGCGGGCCCTGTGGTCAGTAGGGGCAGCAGATCTTCGAGACGGATGCCGCGCCCCCGCCCCGCGGTATGCACCGACGACAGGCCGGTCTGGAGCCCCGCGATTCCGCCCCAGGCCAGGCCGAAGTCGGGGTTGGACTTGAGCTCCACCGTCGCGGGCGAGTGGTCGCTGACGATGGCGTCGATGGTGCCGTCGACCACCCCCGCCCACAGCAGGTCTCGGTTCGCGGCGCCGCGGATCGGTGGGCAGCACTTGAACGCCGCGGCCCCGTCGGGCACCTCGGCGGCGTCCAGGGTGAGGTAGTGCGGGCACGTCTCGACGGTCAGACGCACGCCCTCGGCCTTCGCGGCACGGACGTCGTCGAGCGCCTCACCGTCGGACACGTGCACGATGTGCGCGCGGGCGCCGGTGCGGCGGGCCGCCTCGACGACCCGGCGGATGGCCGCGCGCTCGCTCTGCGGTGGACGCGTCGCCTCGAAGTCGGCGTAGCGCGGTCCGAGCGGACCGTCGCCGTGCAGATGCGCCGGGTCTTCGGCGTGCACGATGAGCAACCCGTCGAACACGGCGAGCTCGGCGAGACACGCCTCGAGCTGGTTCGCGTCGAGGTGGCCGAACTCGTCGATGCCGCTCGGCGAGAGGAAGCACTTGACCCCGACGACCCCGGCATCCGCCAGCGCGCGGAGCGACCCGAGGTTGTCGGGGACGGCACCTCCCCAGTAGGCCACGTCGACCGCGAGCTTTCCCGCCGCGGCGGCGCGCTTGGCATCCAGGGCTTCGGGGGTCGTCGTGACCGGCGAGCTGTTGAGCGGCATGTCGACCACGGTCGTGACTCCCCCGGCCGCGGCGGCAGCGGTGCCGGTGGCGAAGCCCTCCCACTCGGTGCGGCCGGGCTCGTCGAGGTGCACGTGCGAGTCGACGAGGCCCGGCAGCAGCACAGCGTCGTCGGGCAGCACGCGGTCGGCCATCGGATCGAAGACGGTGACGGCGGTGATCTGGCCCTCGTCGATCACGACCGTGGCGGGAGTGAAACGTCCGTCGACGAACGTGCGGCGGGCCGCGATCCTCGTACTCATGCCGATCACGCTAAGTGCCCCGCGTTTCGCCGATGTAACCGTCATCAACATTCATGCGAACACCTGGGCCGTGGATAGGGTCGCGTCGGCGGGGTTTGGGGCGCGATCTTCCGTTTGGGGCGCAGAATAACGCGCCCCAAACGGAGAAACGCGCCCCAATCCCGACAGCCCGGCCCAGCCACGGCCCCGAACCCAGAGCCGGCACACCACAATGTTCCTCACAGCAACATCGCCGACACATCGCGCCACAGCCCCGTAACGCGCGCGGCATAGCGTGGCGGGCATGCACCTCACCGCCTTCAACACCGCGGATGCCGCCGAGGCCGACGCCGTCGTGCGGGTGTGGGCCGACATCCCGGGGTGGGTGGACGCCGTCGTCGCCGGCCGCCCCTACGCGGATGTCGACGCCCTCGCCGCCTACGCCGGAGACCTCGCCTCCGCCTGGTCGCCGGACGACCTCGCACAGGCCCTGCACGCCCACCCGCGCATCGGCGCCACGGTGTCGGGCGAGAACGCCGAGGCCGCGGCATCCCGACGCGAACAGGCCGCGATGACCACCGCCGCCGACGACGACGTCGCCGCGATCGCGGCCGGCAACGCCGCATACGAAGAGCGTTTCGGCCGCGTGTTCCTCATCCGCGCGGCCGGGCGCACGCCGGGCGAGATCCGCGCCGAACTCGAGCGGCGGCTCGGCAACGGCCCCGACGCCGAGACGGTCGAGGCGACGCGGCAGCTCGCCGAGATCGCGCTGCTGCGCCTGCGGACCACCCTCGCCGACGACGCCCCCGACGAACCGGAGCCCGCCGAATGACGCACCTCACCACCCACGTCCTGGATGCCGCGACCGGAACGCCCGCGGCCGGCATCACGCTGACGCTGGCTCACCTCGACGGCGCGACGATCGACTCGGCGTCCACCGACGCCGACGGGCGCCTCGCGCTCGGCCCCGATCGCCTCGACGACGGCGACTACGCGCTGACGTTCGACACCGGCGCCTACTTCCGCGCCCGCGGCGTCGCGTCGTTCCACCCCGTCGCGACGGTGGCGTTCACCGTCACGGGCGAGGGGCACCTGCACGTGCCGCTGCTGCTGAGCCCGTTCGCCTACACGACCTACCGCGGAAGCTGAGGAGCCATGAAGGTCATCGTCATCGGCGCCGGCGTCGGCGGCACCTCCGCCGCCCTCGCGCTGCAGAAGCTCGGCCACGAGGTCGTCGTCTACGACCGGATGCGCGAGAACCGCCCGGTCGGTGCCGCGCTGTCGCTGTGGTCCAACGGCGTGAAGGTCCTCAACTGGCTCGGCCTCGGCCCCCAGGTCGCCGCCCTCGGCGGTCGCATGGACGACATGGCCTACTACGACGGACACACCGGCGACGAGATGTGCCGGTTCAGCCTGGCATCCGTCACCTCCCAGACCGGGCAGCGGCCCTACCCCGTCGCGCGCGCCGACCTGCAGGCGCTCATGATGGATGCCGTGGGCGCAGGCCACATCCACCTCGGCCGACAGCTGGTCGGGGTCTCCGACGACGGCACCACCGTGACGGCGACGTTCGCCGACGGCACGACCGACACCGCCGACCTGCTCATCGGGGCCGACGGGGCGCGCTCGCTCGTACGGGACTACGTCACCGAGCCCAGCGGCATCCGCCCCGAACGGCGCTACTCGGGCTACGTGAACTACAACGGCCTGGTCGACGCCGACCCGCGCATCGGACCGCCCGAACAGTGGACGACGTATGTCGGCGACGGAAAACGCTGCGCCGTCATGCCGGTCGCGGGCGACCGCTTCTACTTCTTCGTCGACGTGCCGGGCCCATCGGGCGTGCTGGAGGACCGCATGGCCGCGCTCGAGACGGCGTTCGGTTCGTGGGGCGCCCCGGGCGTTCGGGCCCTTCTGGATGCCATCGACCCCGACGCCTCGCTCAACCGCGTCGAGATCTGGGACATCGACCCGTTCGACACGTGGGTGCGGGGGCGCGTGGCGATCCTCGGTGATGCCGCGCACAACACCGCCCCCGACATCGGGCAGGGCGCGTGCTCGGCGCTGGAGGACAGCTTCGCCCTCGGCATCGTGTTCGCCACGACCACCCTCGGCGTCGAGGACTCGCTGAAGCGGTACGAGCGGATCCGCACCGAGCGGGCCGGCGACCTGGTGCTGCGCGCCCGCAAGCGCGCGCACGAGACGCACGCGTTCGACGTCGAGGCCACGCAGGCCTGGTACGACGGCCTGCGCCGCGAGGACGGCACGGGAGTGATCCGCGGGATCGTCGGCAACATCGAGGGCAGCCCGGTCGAGCTCGGCGCCAGCGTGCTGCGCTGATCGGGGCCGCGGCGCGGGCCCGCGGGCGCAGGCGCGAGGCCGGACTCCAGAAGAACCCGTCAGTCCCGCGCGGTTCCGGCGCCCGAGAGCGGGAAGCGCAGCTCGATCTCGTACGCACCGTCGGCCGTCGGTCCCGCGCGGAAGGTGCCGCCGAGCATGTGCGCGCGCTCGGAAAGGCCCAGATGACCGAGCCGAGCGGTCTCGACCGGTGCGGCCACGGGCGCTTCCGGCATCGCATTGCGCACGCGCAGCTGCGCCGTGGTTCCGTCGACGACGCCGGCCGTCACCTCGACGCGGGCGCCGGGAGCATGTTTGCGCGCGTTCGTCAGACCCTCCTGGATCGTCCGATAGATCGCGCGCTGCGCCACCCGCGGCAGGCCCGACGGTAGGGCGATGTCCGCGGTGACGTCGAGATCGGTCGCGTCGAGCAACGCGTCGAGGTGGTCGAGGGTGGGCTGCGGGGTCAGCGGTGCCGCCTCGGGCCCGTCCGCGCGCAACACCATCAGCATCTGCCGCAGTTCCGTGAGAGTGGTCGCCGCCAGGATGCGAATGGTGTCGGCCGTCTCCACGACCTCGGGATCGGCGGCACGCACCATCAGCGCCCCGGCCTGCACAGTGATGAGACTCACCTGATGCGATACGACGTCGTGCATCTCACGGGCCAGGTGAGCGCGCTCCTCGGCGACCGCCTCGCGGGCGGCGAGCCGGTTCTCCTCTTCGCGCACGCGCCGAAGCTCGGACAGGCTCGCGGCCAGCCTGCTCTGGCTGCGGCGCAGACGGCCGATCGCCACAGCGCCGCCCGAGGTCATCGTCGCGTACACCACAGCGAGAAGTAGATCGTTCAGCGATTCGAAGAACTGCCACGATGCGACGAGGCCGAGGAACGTCGCCACCGACGCCACCACCACGACCGTCGTCGACGTCATCAGCGCAGCGACGGTGTACAGGGCGATCACCGAGGCGATCGGTCCGCCCGTCACGAAGAGGGAGGGGAGTGCCAGGGCGACGCTCACCAGCGGAAAACGTCGCCGGAAGAGGAGCCCCGCTGCGGCGACGAGCGTGAGGACGAGCTCGGGCGCGCCCGCGGTGTAGAGATTCAGGATGCCGTCCACCGCCGCCGCCGCGACCAGGGCGAGGTCGATGAGGAGGGCACGACGGTTCATCGGGCACCACCCGCGTCGCGCAGGAGGCCCGCCCGCTCGGCGACGAGGGCGGCCGAGACACGACCATCGACACCGAGCTTGCCGAGGATCGAGCTGATGTGCGCCTTCACCGTGGCGGGGCTCAGGAACATCGCGGAACCGATCTGGATGTTGGACAGCCCCCGCCCGAGGTGCACGAGGATCTCCTTCTCGCGCTCGGTGAGCTCGGCCACGAGCCGCTCATCGGCTCCGGGCTCCGGCCGCAGATACCCCGCGACCACCGCCCGACTCACCGTCGGCGAGAAGACAACGCCGCCCCCGTGCAGGGTGCGGACGAGTTGCGGGAGCTGACGGGGGTCGGTGTCCTTGACGAGGAAGCCCGCCGCTCCCGCTTCGAGGGCCGCGGCGATGTGATCGTCGGAGTCGAAGGTCGTCAGGATCGCGACCGTCATGGCCCACCCGCGCGCGCGGATCTCGCGGAGCACCTCCAGGCCGTCGCGTCCCGGCATCCGGATATCGAGCAGCACCACATCGGGACGTGCGTCCTCGAGCACGTCCATCGCCTCCACGCCGTCAGCGGTCGCGACCACCTCGATGTCGGGAGCGGCATCGAGGATGTAGGAGAAGCCCGAACGGACGAGTGCCTCGTCATCGACGACGACGACACGGATGGGGGCGGAGGCAGTGGAGGCCATGCGCCCAGGTTAGGGAGTCGGCGGCACCCGGGGAGCGTGACGCGACCTCGTCTACCCGAACGGACCGGAGCGTAGCCGGTCGGCCGGTGCCGAACTCCCGGCGACGAGCGACAGTGGAAAAGTCCCGCCCCCGGTTCAGAGGAGATCGCATGCACGTTGTCGCTCCCGAGCGCGTTCCCACGGCCCGACAGGCCCGGCGCAGACTCATCGTCGGCGGGATCGCCCTTGCGCTCGCGGTGACGCTCTCCATCGTCGCTCTGCCCCTCGGCATCCGGGGCCACGGTGTGGCGCGCCTCGACGAGGCGACGGCAGCCTCGGAGAGCTCCGCCGGGCCGACCGACGAGAGGCCCGGCGCCGTCGAACTCCGAACGGCCCCCGTCGCCTCCCTGACGCGCGATGCCTCGGCAACGGTCGAACTCGTCGACGGGGCGGCCTCGCGCGCGCGGCTGAGCCTGCTCCGTGACGGCGAGTGGGTGGACGGGGGCGACAGACTCGCGCTGAGTCGCGACGAAACCGCCGCCGGGGTCACCCTTCGCGTCCGAGCTCTGACTCCACGGGACGATCGCGAGTGGGATGGCATCGCGACCGTGCGCCTGACCGTTTCGCAGGGCTTCCTCCCCGATGTCGACGAGGTCGACATCGATCTCTTCGCGAGCTGAGCGCTCCGCCCTCGCCCGCCCACCGACACCGCAGGAGCACACGTTGTCCGTCCCCCTTCTCGTCATCGGCGCCGCCCTGCTCATCTGGGCACTGTGGAGCCGGCTGTTCCGCAAGGCCACGGTCAACGGCCCCATCGTCATGACGGCGCTCGGCCTTCTCGCCGGGGCGCTGCTACCGGGCCAGGGTGAGCTGTTCCTGGACTCGAAGGCGACCCTCTTCTTCGCGGAGATCGTGCTCGCCTACCTGCTCTTCGTGGACGCCCTCGAGGTGCGCGGGTCGCTGCGCTCCCACTTCACCGGCGTGCCCGCGCGCCTTCTCGGCATCGGCCTGCCGCTGTCGCTCATCCTGGTGCTCGCCGTCGGACTCGTGCTGCCGCTGGGGCTGTCGATCGCGGTCATCCTGGCCATCGCCTGCATCTCGGTCCCGGCCGACTTCTCACCAGAGACGTCGCTCGTACGCGATAGCCGTGTCCCGGCGCGCGTGCGCCGGTGGTTGAGCATCGAGAGCGGCTACAACGACGGTCTGGTCTCGCCCTTCCTCCTCGGCGCCGTCGCCTTCGCGGCGGCGGGGACGACCTCCGACGCCGGCCGCGCCTTCGCCGTTGCCGCACCGGCCGGTCTCATCGCCATCCTGGTGGGCGCCGTCGCCGGAGCCGTGATCGGTGGAGCGATCCGCTTCGCGGACCGTCGCGGCTGGACGGAGCCGCAGAGCATGCGCATCGCCTTCATCGCCGCGCCGCTGATCGTGTTCGGGTTGGCGCTCGCCCTCCAAGGCAACGGCTTCGTCGCCGTCTTCGTCGCGGGCGTGGCCGTGCGCCTCACCCGCGGCACGGATCCTCTCGCCGCCGCAGAGATCACCCTGCTCGAAGACCTGTCCTGGCTGCTGAACCTGCTGCTGTGGCTCGCCTTCGGCTTCGCCGCGATCGTCCTGCTGAGCGAGACGTACGAATGGTGGCCGGCCATCGTCCTCGCGCTCGTCGCCCTGACGCTCGGCCGGTTCCTCCCCGTCCTCCTCTCGCTGATCGGCAGTGACGCGACGCCGAAGGAGAGACTGTTCGTCGCCGCGATGGGGCCACGCGGCGCGGCATCCATCGTCTTCGGCCTGATCGCCGCCAATGCCCTCCCCGGCGAGGAGGGATTCCTCGTGCTCGCCGCCACGTGCATGGTCGTTCTGGGCAGCGTGGTGCTCCACGGCATCGCCGGGCCGCTGATGGTCCGGTGGCTGTGGCCGGCGCAGGTGGGCGCTCGTTGACCCGGTCGGCAGCGGCGGCACCACCCGATCGGATGCGACCCACGGCCGGATGGCCGATGGCCCCGGAAGCCGCGGCGGGAAGCATGGAGAGGGATGCCGGACCCACGGCATCCACGTCAGACGGAGGACCGATGTCTCAGGTCTCGACCCCGACGGTATCGACGCCCGCGGCGCGGCAGGACCCTCGCACGCCGCGCTCGCGCGCCGCCGTCACCCTCTTGCGCCGGCGCCTCGGCACCGTGTCGATTGCGACGGCCATGGTGGTGGCCAGCGTCGTGACGATGGCCACGGGCGGCGGCAAGCTGGATGCCGGGCCGTTCGACGTCCGCGAGATGCTCTTGGCCCTTCTGCGCGTGGATCAGCCGCTCACCCTGGCTGCGGTGCTCGCGGTCACCCTCGTCGTGTGCGGATTGGCCGAGGGCGTGCTCGGAACCCGTCGCCTTCTGGCGGCGTTCTTCGGCGGCGGCCTGGTCGTTGCCACGATCGGACAGGCGCTCGGCGTCTTCGAGGAGCACGTCATCCCGGCGATCCCCCTCAACGCTCCGCCGGTGGCGGGGGCACCGCCTCTCGCGGCGCTCGTGACGGTCGCCATGGCCGCCAGCTGCTTCGCGTCACCGCTGTGGCGCCGACGCATCCGCCTCGGCAGCATCGTCTTCGCCGTCACGCTCTTCCTCTACGCCGCATCCGCCAGCGACATGTACGCGCTCATCGCCCTCCCGGTGGGCGCGGGCGCGGGATTGCTGATGGGTGGGTCGAGCGCCCCCGGGGTGCTGCGCAGCTCGCTCCGCGAGAAGCGCATCCTCCTGGCCGCCCTGACCGTCATCATCGCCGTGGGCCCGGTGATCGCGACCCTCTGGGGGTCGGGCGCGGGCCTGTTGTCGATCTACGGCTGGCTGTCGTACGACCCCCTCGCGACGGTGAACGATGTCGTCTGCGCCATCGGCTCGAGCGCCGCGCCGTGTCCGGTCCCGCTGAGCGACTACACCGAGCTCCAGCCGTGGGCGGGGTGGATCGCGGCGCTGCCGCAGGTCGTCCTGCTGGTCGCGGCCTGGGGGATCCTGCGCGGGCGGCGCGGCGCACTGCACCTCGCCGTGGCGATCAACCTGATGACGTTCGTCGCGATGGTCGCCCTCGTCGCGCTGAGCGAGATCGACACGCTCGAGCAGCTCGCCGGCGCACGCGAAGCATTCGCCGTCACCGACGTGTGGCAGACCGTGCTCGGCATGGTCGTGGGGGCGCTTCTGCCCCTCGCCGCCGCCGTCCTCCTCCTCCGCTTCCGCTCGGCCGCCCAGATCCCCTCCGGCGCCATCGTCCGCCGCCGCTTCGCCTCGACGATCCTTCTGTCCGCGATCCTCTCCCTCACGATCGCCGTGGTCGGCACCCTCGCCTTCGCGGGCGGGTTCCGCCCGTGGCCGAGCGTGCCGGCCCTGATGGCGACGCTCCCGCTCCGGCTGCTCCCCCCGTCGCTCCTCCCCGCGGAGGCGCTGGCGTTCGTGCCGGCCAGCGGGGCGGCGCAGGTCGTGTGGTACCTGCCGCCGCTGCTCTTCTGGGTCGCGGTCGCCGTGGCATCCGTGCGGTTCATCGCGAACTCTCGGGCCGAGGCCGGGTCGCCTGATCGCGAGCGCGCGCAGACGCTGCTCGCGGCGGGATCCGGGGACACCCTCGGACACATGACGCTCTGGGAGGGCAACTCGTACTGGTTCTCCCCCGACGTCGAGGCCGCGGTCGCCTACCGCGTCCGCGGAGGGTTCGCGGTGACCCTCGGCGGCCCCTTCGGCCCCGACCGCACCTCCCCTACGGTCGGGCGCGCCTTCGCCGATTTCTGCGAGGAACACGGCTGGACGCCGGTCTTCTACAGCGTCGATGAAGCCGACCGCGCGCGTCTGGACTCGCTGGGGTGGCAGCGGCTTCAGGTCGCCGAGGAGGCGCTGATCGACCCGGTCACGTGGATGCCGACCGGAAAGAAGCGCCAGGACGTGCGGACCGCCACCCACCGCGCCGACCGCGAGGGAGTCACCTCGCAGTGGACCCGCTGGAGTGCCCTGACGTTCCTCGAGCGGGGCCAGATCCGCGACATCTCCGAGGCCTGGGTGGCCGACAAGAGCATCCCCGAGATGGGATTCACGCTCGGCTCGACCGAGCAGATCGACGACCCCGCGGTGCGGCTGCTGCTGGCCCGCGACGCGCATGAGCGCATCGTCGCCTTCACGAGTTGGATCCCCGTCCACCGTGACGGCCAGGTGGTGGGCTATGCCCTCGATGTCATGCGTCGCCGGGACGGGGCGATGAACGGCGTGATGGAGTTCCTCATCGGCCGGGCCGTCGAGCAGCTCCGCGCCGACGGCATGACGTTCCTGAGCCTGTCGGGCTCGCCGCTGGCCCGTCATACGTCGGGCGACGAGCACGACCGCAGCTCCCTGGACCGCGGGCTGGATGCCCTCGGCGCGCTGCTCGAGCCCGCGTACGGCTTTCGGTCGCTGGCGAACTTCAAGAAGAAGTTCCAGCCCGTCTTCTCTCCGCTCTGGATGGTCTACCCGGACCCCGCGCAGCTCCCCTCGATCGCGATCGCACTGGTCCGCTGCTACATCCCCGGGCTGACGCTGAGGAAGGCCGCCCAGCTGACCGGAGCGCTCCGCCGCTCCCGCGAGTCGGCGGCTCCCTGAGCCGTGACTCGTCCCGCCCACCGTCCGCTTTACCGCGCCCCACGACCGAACGGAACACGACGATGACGAGCCCCTCTCCCGCCGCGCTCACCCGGTCGACGCCCGAGGGGCCGCCGGCTCCGAAGCGGTTTCGCATCCGGGGTATCGACTTGGCCCGCGGGGTGGCGATGCTCGGCATGCTGGCCGCGCACGTGGGCCCCTCGGCCGACGACGGCACCGTCGTCGGCTCGGTCATGGCCCTGGCGCAGGGGCGGTCGTCGATCCTGTTCGCCACGCTCGCCGGGGTGTCCCTCGCCCTGATGTCCGGGGGCCGCGACATCGGCGCGAGCTCGCGCGTGGCGGCGCAGAAGATCGCCGTCCGCGCCGTCCTGATCCTCGCTCTCGGCACGGCCCTCGTGGCCCTGGGCACCCCGGTCAAGGTGATCCTGGCCTACTACGGGGTGTTCTTCCTGCTCTCTCTGCCCTTCCTCCGCCTTGCGCCTCGGACACTGTTCATCCTTGCCGGCGCCACCGCGGTGGCGGGCCCCATCGCGTCGATGCTCTTGCGGTCCTCGGCCGTCGTCACGGGGGCGCTGGCACAGATCGATCGCGTCGATCCGATCGCCCTCCTCTCGGGAGAAGGGGTGACACGACTTCTGCTGACGGGGGCGTACCCGGCCATCACCTGGATGCCGTTCCTCTTCGTCGGTCTGGGGCTCGGCCGCATCGGCGTCGAACGGCTGCGCAAGGTGCGCCTTCTCGTGTGGGGCGTCGGGCTGATGATCGTCGGGTACGGCGGCGCGTTCGCCGCGCGCCTCCTGGTTCCGGGCGCGGCCCCCACTTGGGAGGCATCGAAGAAGGACTTCGGCAGCATGCTCGACAAGGCCGAGGGCGCCGGGATGAAGCCGTTCGGCGAGGGGAAGCCGACCGGCGAGGTCGAGTGGGCGAGTCTGCTGAGCGCCGACCAGCACACGGGCGCACCGTTGGAGATCATCGGGGGCGTCGGTGCCGCGCTCGTCGTCATCGCCGCCTCGATCTGGCTGTCCTCGCGTCTGCCGCGACTGACGTGGCCCATCGCGGCGGTGGGAACCATGTCGTTGACCGTGTACACCGGGCACGTCCTCGCCATCAACGCGCTCGGGCTCAGCGCGATGCCCGGCGAACCGCTCTGGGTGCTCCTCGCCTTCGCCGCGGTCGCCGCGATCTTCGCCGTGCTGTGGCTGCGCTGGTTCCGCCGCGGTCCGATCGAGTCCGGCATGCACGCGGCCGTCGCCTGGATCAGCGAGCGACCTGGTCGCCGGTGAGCCCCCGGGTCGCCGACGACTCGACGCGGCACGGAAGCGATGCCCGCGCGGTGGGGCACCGGCGCGCAGCCGGCCGCGTCAGACGTGGAAGACCGAGTGCACGTCGCCGCCGAGCACCTCGCGGCCGCCCAGCGCGTCGATCTCGAGCAGCACCGCGGTGCCGGTGACCTCGCCGCCGAGGCGGGCGACGAGCGCGCGGCCGGCCTCGAGCGTCCCGCCGGTGGCGAGCACGTCGTCGAGCAGCAGCACGCGGGTGCCGTCGGCGATGTCGTCGTGCATCTCGATCTCGGCCGTGCCGTACTCGAGCGCGTACGAGACGGATGCCGCGGGCCGCGGGAGCTTGCCGGCCTTGCGGATGGGCACCAGGCCCACGCCCGCCGCGACGGCTGCGGCGCCGGCGAGCAGGAATCCGCGGGCCTCGATGCCGGCGACGACGTCGAAGCGGCCCGCGAAGGGCTCGAGCAGCGCGTCGATCGTGGCGCGCAGGGCCGCGGCATCCGCCAGCAGCGGCGTGATGTCGCGGAACGTCACTCCGACCTCGGGGTAGTCGGGGATGCTGCCGATCAGCGATTCGGCACGGGCGATGGCGGAGGCGTCGGGCACCGCCCCAGCCTAGACGCGGACCTTGTCCCACTTCTGGCGGAGCATGTCCCGATGGTGGCCGGATGCGGGGCGCCGAAGTGGCCATCACTGGGACATGGTTCTGTTGACCGCGGGAACGCCGCCCGGAGTTCGCCACACTGCAAGCGCTTGCACTAGCGTGGTCGCATGACTTTCACGCAGGAGGACCCGCGCCCCGAACTCGCGTCCGCCCCCGGCTCCGAGTGGTGGCGCACCGCCGTCATCTACCAGATCTACCCCCGCTCCTTCGCGGACGCCTCGGGCGACGGCCTGGGCGACCTGCCCGGCGTCACCGCGCACCTCGACGATCTGCAGCAGCTGGGGGTGGATGCCATCTGGCTCAGCCCCTTCCAGCGGTCGCCGCAGAAGGACGCGGGGTACGACGTCGCCGACTACCGCGACGTCGACCCGATCTTCGGCACCCTGGCCGACTTCGACGCGATGCTCGCGGGCGCGCACGAACGCGGCATCCGGGTCATCGTCGACCTCGTGCCGAACCACTCCAGCGATCAGCACGTCTGGTTCCAGGAGGCCCTCGCCGCGGCCCCGGGCAGCCCCGAGCGGGCGCGGTACATCTTCCGCGACGGCACGGGCGAGAAGGGCGAACTGCCCCCGAACAACTGGGAGAGCGTCTTCGGCGGCGGCATGTGGAAGCGCGTCGCCGAGGCCGACGGCGCCCCCGGCCAGTGGTACCTGCACATCTTCGACGAGTCGCAGCCCGACTTCGACTGGACCAACCCCGAGGTGCGCGCGGAGTTCCGCGACGTCCTGCGCTTCTGGCTCGACCGCGGGGTCGACGGCTTCCGCGTCGACGTCGCGCACGGCCTCATCAAGGCCGAGGGCCTCCCCGATTACACCCCGGACCCCGACGCCGGCTCCATGGGCGGCGACGCCGAAGAGGTGCCCTACTGGGGCCAACCCGGCGTGCACGAGGTGTGGCGCGAGTGGCACGACGTGCTCTCCGAGTACGACGGCGACCGCGCGCTGTGCGCCGAGGCGTGGCTCCCCACCGTCGCGCAGACGGCACTGTGGGTCCGCCCCGACGAGATGCACCAGGCGTTCAACTTCCACTACCTCGAAACCACGTGGGATGCCGAAGCCCTCCGCACCGTGATCGACGAGTCGCTCGACGAGTACGGTGCCGTCGGCGCACCGAGCACGTGGGTGCTGTCGAACCACGACGTCGTGCGTCATGCCTCGCGTCTCGCGCTGACGGCCGAGAACCCGCAGGGCGCGGGTATCGGACCGAAGTCCCCGGGCCAGCCCGACCCCGTGAAGGGTCTGCGCCGCGCCCGCGCCGCGACCTCGCTGATGCTGGCGCTCCCCGGTTCGTCGTACCTGTACCAAGGCGAGGAACTGGGCCTGCCCGAGGTCATCGACCTGCCCGACGACGCGCGTCAGGACCCGACGTGGTTCCGCACGAACGGCGAGCGCTACGGCCGCGACGGCTGCCGCGTGCCGATCCCGTGGACCGCCGACGCCCCCGCGTACGGCTTCAACGACACCGGCGCCGCCTGGCTGCCGCAGCCGGCCGAGTGGGCCGAGCTCGCCCGCGACGTGCAGGTGGACG
The DNA here is from genome assembly GCF_005774735.1 of Microbacterium sp. 5K110. GTDB lineage: Bacteria > Actinomycetota > Actinomycetes > Actinomycetales > Microbacteriaceae > Microbacterium. Next base: position 16,597 of record NZ_VBUM01000010.1, read on the forward strand.
ACCCGGCCTCGACGCTGTCGCTCTACCGCTCGCTCCTGGCGGAGCGTCGCGCGCGCGGCCTCGGCGCGGGCGCGCTGGAGTGGCTCGACGGGTTCGGCAACGACGTGGTGGCGTTCCGCAACGGTCCCGTCACCGTGATCGCCAACCTCGGCGACACCGCTGTCGCGCTGCCGGAGGGCGAGATCCTGATCGCGAGCGGCCCGCTCGACGGCACGGGGCTCCCCACCGACACGACGGTCTGGATCGCCGCGGCCTGAGCCGTGGCATCCGGTTCCCGCGAGACCGTGGTCGGCATCGACGACGTCGCCCGACGGGCGGGCGTGTCGACGGCCACGGTCTCGCGGGCTCTGAGCGGGCGCGGGCAGGTGTCGTCGGGCACGCGCGCGCGGGTGCTCTCGGCCGCCGAGGAGTTGGGTTACGTCGTCTCGGCGGCCGCGTCGAGCCTCGCGAGCGGGCGGTCCCGTGCGATCGGCGTGGTCGTGCCGCTGCTGGACCGGTGGTTCTTCAGCACCGTGCTCGCCGGGATCTCCGACGGCCTCGTGCGCGAGGGCTACGACATCACGCTCTACAGCGTGAGCACCGACCCCGCCGAACGTCGCCGCGTCTTCGACGACCACCTGCGGCGCCGACGCATCGACGGCGTCATCACGATCGCCCTCGAACTGGACGCCGAGGAGTCGACGCTGCTGCGAGGACTCGGCATCCCGATCGTCGCGATCGCCGGACCGACACCGTTGCTGACGACCCTCACCGTCGACGACCTCGCCGTCGGCCGCGTCGCCACCCGGCATCTGCTCGACCTCGGGCACCGGCGCATCGCGCACATCGGGGCGGATGCCACCACCGACGCCGTCTCGTCCGTGCCGGCGCTGCGTCGTCGGGGCTTCGCCGACGAGATGGATGCCGCGGGCGCGGTGCCGCTGTTCGCCGCCGCGGATTTCACGATCGAGGGAGGATCGGGCGCGGCCCGGTGCCTGTTCGGCGGGGACGGGCGCCCGACCGCGATCTTTGCCGCCTCGGACGAGATGGCGATCGGTGCCGTGCTCGCCGCCCGCGAGGCGGGGCTGCGGGTACCGGAGGACGTCTCGATCATCGGCGTCGACGGCAACGACCTGGGCCGGTGGTTCGGCCTGACCACGATCGACCAGTTCGCCCGCGGCCAGGGCGAGCGGGCCGCCGAGGCCGTGCTCGCCGAGCTCGACGGCGCCGCGCCCGCCGCGCGCCGCGGCACCCTGCCGTTCGCACTGCTCGAGCGCGGGTCGACGGCGCCGCCCGCGGCCTGAGCGGGCGCCGCGCGCCCGGGAGCTGCAGCCTCCGGGGGTGCACAACTCCGGCGAATCAGCCCAGACACCGCGCGCAGCGCACCACACCGGCGAAACTGCCGGAGTTGTGCAGGCCCGGTCAGCGGATGCGGCCGACCAGGTCGTCGTGCATGAGAGTGTCGGCCTCGGCCAGCACGGCGCGAGCGGCGTCGCGGGCGTCCTCGACGTTCCACAGCAGCACGCCCACGACGCGATCGTCGTCGAGGTAGTAGACGACACCGCGGTCGGTGTCGATCCAGTCCTCCACCGTCTCGAGCGACGAGTCGAGCGTTCCGACCGCTTCGTACCGGATGCCGAACACCGCCGAGTAGTAGTACGGCGTGTGCGTGTACGGCTCCCCGGCGCCCGCGAGGTTGCGGCCTGCGGCCCGGCCCATCTCGTTGGCGTTGTCGACGTGCTCGACGCGGCGACGTCCGAGGATCCGATCGGGGTAGCTCGCGATGTCGCCGGTGGCCCAGACATCCTCCGCCGTGGAGCGCAGCTGCGCGTCGACCACGATGCCGTCCTCGACCGTGAGCCCGGCGGCCTCGGCGAGGTCGGTGGCGATCTCGATGCCCAGGCCGCTGACGACCGCGTCGGCGCGGATCTCGTCACCGTTCTCGAGTGCGAGACGGATGCCGGCGGCACCCGCTGCGCCGCCCGTGACCTTCGCGCCCGCGACGATCTCGACCCCGGCATCGCGGAACAGCCTTTCGAACCGCTCCGCGAGGGCGGGCGGGAACACCGCGTCGCCGAGGACGGCCCCGGTGTGGATCAGGACGGTGTTGACGTCGTTCTGCACGAGGGCCGCGGCGAGCTCGGAGCCGATGTATCCGCCACCGACCACGGCGATGCGGTCGACGTCGTGCGCGAGGGCGCGGAGGCGCCGGTAGTCGGCGGCCGTACGGAACGACAGCGCCCGCTCGCCGTTCGTGCCGTCCTCGATCGGGAGCGGCACCGGGTGCCCGCCGGTCGCGACGAGCAGCTTGCCGTACTCGAACGTCTCGCCGGCGGCATCCACCTCGTGAGCCTCGGGACGGATCGCGGTCGCCCGCGTCCGCAGCCGGAGGTCGGCGCCGGTGTCATCGACGGTGTTCAGCGGCACCTTGTCCCACGTGAACTCGTCGTCGGTCCACAGTTTCTTGCTCAGCGCGGGCCGCGTGTACGGCTCCTCGATGTCGTCGCTCAGGATGCCGATCGACCCGGCCGCATCGATCTCGCGGATGCCGCGGGCAGCCGTGTCGGCGACCATTCCGCCGCCGACGATGAGGTAGTCGAAGTGTGTCGTGGCCATGCATCCAGCCTCGCCGCCGCCGTCGTCCGCCCGGGACGGCTGGACAGGGGACGTGGCATCCGGTACCGGAGACCCGGCGCGACGGTTTCGGTGTCCCAGACATGCGGATGCCACGATCGAACGTCCGCGTGTCTTGGACACTGAACCGCGGGGGGGGTGCCGCGGCACGGAAGCGCACGGGACACCGCGACGACGCGGCGCATAGGCTCGGGGCATGAGCGTCGACCTCGAGAGCCTGTACACCGACCTGCACGCGCACCCCGAGCTGTCGTTCCAGGAGACGCGGACCGCGGGCGTCATCGCGCGGCACCTCGCCGACCTGGGACTCGAGGTCGAGGAGGGCGTCGGCACGACCGGGGTCGTCACGAAGATCGACAACGGCCCCGGTCCCGTGGTGTGGCTGCGGGCCGACATGGACGGCCTCCCCGTCGAAGAGAAGACGGGGCTGCCCTACGCCAGCACCGCGCGCGGCACCGACCCTGCCGGCACCACCGTCCCCGTCATGCACGCGTGCGGCCACGACATGCACGTCACGGCCTTGATCGGCGCGCTCGAGCGACTCGTCGCCACCACCGCGGAGTGGTCGGGCACGGTCGTCGCGGTGTTCCAGCCCGCCGAGGAGTACGGCGCAGGATCCCAGGCGATGATCGCCGACGGCGTGCTCGACCGATACCCGCGCCCCGACATCGTGCTGGGGCAGCACGTGACCCCGCTCCCGGCCGGCACGATCGGCGTGCGCCCCGGCACGCAGATGGCAGCCTCCGACGGACTCACCGTCGTGCTCCATGGCCGTGGCGGGCACGGCTCGCGCCCGCACTCCACGATCGACCCGGTCGTCATGGCCGCCGCCACCGTCATGCGCCTGCAGACCGTCGTCTCGCGCGAGGTCGACCCGCGCGACGTCGCCGTCGTGACCGTCGGCTCGATCCACGCGGGGCTGAAGAACAACATCATCCCCGCCGAGGCGAAGCTCGAGCTCAGCCTCCGCTACCCCGACGACGTCGCGCGTGAGCGCGTGATGAGCAAGGTCGAGCGGATCGTCCGCGCCGAAGCCGAGGCCTCCGGAGCCGAGCAGACGCCGACGATCACGACCGACCACTCCCTGCCGCCGACGATCAACGACCCGGATGCCACGGCCCGTCTGACCGCGACCTTCCGTCGGACGTTCGGCGAGGCGAGCGTCGTCGACCCCGGCATGTTCACCGGCAGCGAGGACGTGTCGTGGTTCGCCCGCGAGTCCGGCGCGCCGCTCGTGTTCTGGTTCTGGGGCGGAGTGGATCCGCAGGTCTTCGCCGACGCCCTGGCCGGCGGCACGATCGAGCGCGACATCCCCACCAACCACTCGCCGTTCTTCGCCCCCCTGATGCAGCCCACGATCGATCGCGGAGTCGAGAACCTCGTCGTCGCGGCGCGGGAGTTCCTGGACTGATCGGGGCCTCCGTGTGAGGGTGGAGGGGACCCCCGGGGAGGCCACCATGACCGTCACGCAGCAAGAGTCGCCGAGCGACGTGCTGCTTCCGGGCGCCGCGATCATCGTCAGCATCCGCACCCTCCTCATCTGGGCCATCGTGGCGGCGGCGATGCTCGCGACGTTCCTCCACGGCTCGATGAGCAGCTGCTCGGGTGGAGCGACCGGCAGCGGTGGGTTCCTCGACGCCGACGGGCAGCCGACCGACATCGCACCGATGTGCGGCTCGGTCACGATGAGCGCGAGCCCGCTCGTCTACGTCGCGATCGCCCTGATCGTGGTGCTGTCGTTGACGCGGATGCTGAGACGCGCCGACACGATCGACGACGCGCTGCGGGTCGTGAACAACGCCCGCATGGCGATCGTGGTGCTGACGCTCGTGACGTTCGCCGTCGGGTTCTGGGCGATCTCCACCGTCCGCGTCGACGACTGGAGCAGCTACTCGCTGCTGCACCCGTTCCCCTTCGCGACCTACGACATCTCGACGCGCCCGATGGGCGCGACCGGCTGATCCGCCCGGTTCAACCCCCCACCGGAGCCGCTCGCCGCGCGCTACCGTCTCGGACGTGACGTTCAACGACAACGCCCGCGTGGGCGGCAATTCGGCTCGACGCCGTGGCGGCACGGTGGCCGCGGTCGGCGGGGGCGCGGTGGGTCTCGGTGCGGTCGTCGTGCTGCTGATCTCGCTCTTCACCGGCACCGACCTGACCGGACTCTTGGGCGACGGCGGTGGAAACCCGGCCGCTCCCGCCGGCGGCGGCGAGCGCATCGCGAGCTGCGAGACGGGTCAGGATGCCAACCGCAACGACGATTGCCGCCTCGCGGCCGCATCGCTCAACATCGACCAGTTCTGGCAGAAGACCCTCGAGGGGTACCGCGAGCCGCAGCTCATCATCGTCGACGGGTCGACCTCGACCCGGTGCGGGACGGCGTCGAACGCGACCGGGCCGTTCTACTGCCCGCCGGAGGAGACGGTCTACGTCGACCCGACGTTCTTCGCCCTCCTGCGCGAACAGTTCGACACCACCGCGGGTCCGCTCGCGCAGCTGTACGTCCTCGCACACGAGTACGGCCATCACGTGCAGAAGCTCATCGGCGTCATGGAGCAGCACCCGAACAACGGCACGGGACCGGCGAGCAACGGTGTCCGCACCGAGCTGCAGGCCGACTGCTTCGCGGGCGCGTGGGTGGCGGACGCCGGCGACCAGGTCGACGAGAACGGCACGCCCTACCTCGAACCTCCCACGACGCAGGAGATCACGGACGCCCTGGCTGCCGCGGCATCCGTCGGCGACGACCACATCCAGGCCGAATCGGGCGGGGTCGTCAACCCCGAGAGCTGGACCCACGGCTCGAGCGAGCAGCGTCAGCGCTGGTTCGAGGCCGGGCGCGCGGGCGGCGTGAACGCGTGCGACACGTTCGCGGTGCCGGCGGGGAGCCTGTAAGGTCCGCCGGCGCTCTCGCCCCCTGAGCCTCGTCCCACTTCTGGCGGTGCATGTCCCACATAAGAAGACCGAAACGGCACTATGTGGGACGAGGTTCGCCCGTCACGGCAGCGGGCCAGCGCTGAGCAGAGGTGTGAGTGCGACGTCAGCCGGCAGCCCCGCGCAACGCCTCCCACGCGTCGTGCGCGGCATCGGCGAACGCCTCCACGTCGGGAACGGCGACAGGGTCGACGCAGAAGCCCACGCCGAGCCACCGGTCGTTCGAGATCGCCGCTACCCGCAGCGCGTGGTGAGGCGCGGGCTCCGACGACGTGTAGACGTGTGTCACGCGTCGCCCCGCGACACCGACCGCGACCCGCGGCCCCGGCACGTTCGACACCGACAGCGCGAAGGCCCGGGGGCCGTCGGCGAAGCCGCGCAGAGCGGACCCGACCGAGCCCGCGGCCGCGAGCGCGTGGAACAGGTCGTCGAGCGAGCGCGCGTCGTGGCCGTGCTTGCGCTCCCGGGTCTGGGCGCTGAGCAGATCGAGGCGGCGCACATCGTCGACCTCGTGCAGGCAGAGGTCGACGTCGATGAACGAGTCGCGGTTGCCGACGGTCGCGGCGTCCTCCCCCGCCTCGTGCAGACTCACCGGCACCTGAGCGTTGAGGTGCGGCACGTGCCCGCGCCGCTCGAGCACACGGCGCACCGCTCCGCCGACGACGGCCAGCAGCACGTCGTTCACGGTCGCGTGATCCGGCCGCGACGCCCCCACCTCGCGGGCCTCGCGCAGCGGCACGTCCGCGAATGCCAGCGCCCGCAGGGCCGTGAGCGGGCGGTCGAACGGCGACGGAGAACCCGGGTGACCCAGCTCGCGGGCGAGGGTGAGCGGCATCCGTTCCCACTCCCGCCAGCGGGTCGGACGGGCCTCGGGATCGCGGATGCCGACGTCGTGCGCCGGGGCGTCGTGCGGCTCGAACACCACCGTGTCCAGGAAGCGGACCGCCGTGATGCCGTCGGCCATCGCGTGGTGCACGCGGATCGCCAGGGCCTCGCGGCCGTCGGCCAGAGGGCCGATGAGGTCGATCGTCCACAGCGGTCGGGCGCGGTCGAGCGGTTCCGACATCAGCCGGCCGACGACGGAACGCAGTTCGACGGGATCCGCGGCCGGGAACTTCCGCACGTGGGCGCGCGGGTCGAGGTCGTCCACGTCCTGCCACGATGGCCCGTCGGGGCCGTCGACGACCCGTTGCTGCGCCCGCGGGAAAGCGGCGAGACGGGCGAGCACGCCCGCGCGCACGGCATCCAGGTCGAGCGCCGTGCCGGGCTCGAGGATCAGCAGCTTCAGCGCGTGCCCGCGGACCGCGTCGGATTCGAGCGCGAGGATGCGCGCATCGTCCGGAGAAAGAGGCTCCCCCATGCCGATCAGCGTAGGCGTCCCGACGGGGCATCCACCGTCGGGCTCACGACGCCCTCGCGGTCGTCGACCAGGCGCCGGCGGCCGATCCAGCCGGTGAGACCCCGACCGTCGCGCCACACGAAGAGCAGCACCACGGTCGCGAGCGCGAGCAGGAACGCCGACAGCGACCACGGCGCGGGAAGGCTCTGAAGCACGGTGTAAGCCGCGGCCCCGGTGAGGAATCGCAGCGGCCGCGCCAGCCAGCGCGGCAGCACGCCGTCGGTGTACCGCACGCGGGTCGCGAGGTCGCCGATCGAGCGACCCGTGCCGAGGATCACGACCAGCCACACGAGCGCGGCCACGGTGTTCCCGGCGACCGAGGCGATGTCGCCGGTACGGCCGGGGTCGCCCACGACCAGCAGCAGCACCGCCTGCACCGCCACCGCCACACCCGAGCCGACGAGCCCGACCCCGACGACATCGCACAGGATGCCGAGCAGGCGACGCCCGCGCGTGACGGGGCGGGGGATCTCGGCATCCGGGGTCTTCTGCGCGCCACGGTGCTTCTTGGGCACCGCGAAGGCGAGGAGCGATCCGAGGAGGGCGCCGAAAGTGTTGACGATGAGGTCATCGACGTCGAAGACACGGTACGCGCACGGGAAGATGCCCCATACGCCGGTGAGTTGCGTCGTCTCGATGATCCCCGAGATGCCCAGGCCCACCAGGCCCGCGATCAGGATGCCGCGGCCCCCGAGCACCCGCAGGAAGAACCCCAGGGGCACGAACAGCAGCACGTTCAGCGCGACCTGCAGCACGACAGGATCGGTGAGGTAGCGGCCCGAGACCGCGACGGCCGCGCGGATCTCGTCGACGAACTCGAACGGCCGCAAGTTCCGGCCGGCGCACCGGTAGTCGTCGGAGTCGGGCACCGGGACGAGCGTGTAGGTCCAGATGGCCCAGAAGTACACCGCCGCACCCGCCCACAGCAGGGTGCGGCCGGTGGTCAGTCCGCCGCGACGGCGGTAGCTGACCGCGACGAAGGGGATGAAAGCGAGAAACGCGACGATTCCGCCGAGGGCGACCGCGAGCATGCCCGGCCCGAGGATGTTGTTCACTCCGCGATCCTAGGCATGCGCGACAGCCGATGCCGGGCGAGCGCCCGGACGGGCGGGCTCGTTAGCCTGGGACGATGACCCGCGCCGACGACCTCCGCGATCGCCTCGTCGCTCGGATCGACGCCACCGGATTCACCGCGCACGGTCTCCACGTGCGGTCGGGCGACGAGGTCGCCGAGTACCGGTGGACTCCCGACGTGCGCGAGGAGATCCACTCGGTCAGCAAGTCCGTCTGCACGCTCGCGGCGCGGTTCGCCGTCGCCGAGGGCCTGGTCGGGCTCGACGAGCCGGCCGAGGCGATCGCCCCCGACCTGGCCGCGGGCGCGCAGACCACCCTCCGCCGCCTGCTGTCGATGACGAGCGGCATCGACTTCCCGTGGTCGGCGACGATGATGACCGACTGGCCGGATGTCGCCGGGGAGTTCCTCTCCCGCCCGTCGCGGGGCCGTGTCTTCCAATATTCCAACGCGAGCACATACACGGCGATGGCTCTTCTCGCGCATCGCGTGGGCGACGTCGCCGCCTTCCTCGAGCCGCGCCTGTTCGCCCCTCTCGGGCTCGAGGGCCTCGAGTGGCGACGCTGCACGCACGGGCGCATCCTCGCCGGCGAGGGACTGTCGCTGCGGACGGAGGAGATGTCGAGGCTCGGCGCGCTCCTGCGCGACCGCGGCGTCTGGAACGGGCGTCGCGTGATCCCCGCGGAGGGGGCGGATGCCGTGCACACGGCATGGGTCGACACGGGCGGCGACACCGACGGGTACCGCCGATACGCGCAGGGCGCGTGGGACGGACCGGGGCCGGCATGGCGCCTGCACGGGGCGTACGGACAGCTGGTGGTCGTCACCGGCGACACGGTCGTGACGATCTCGGCGGACGACCACCTCGGGGCGGACGCCGTGGCCGCCTACGCGGCCGAGATCGCGGCATCCTGACCCTGCTGTGGTCACGGTCTGGCGACGACGGAGTGAACCCCGTGCGCGTCGGATTGCGCCGGGCCTCCGCGGGGCGTAATGTCGCGCGCCGTGACTGACGAAAGTCGCGAGCCCGGCGAACAGACGCCGATGGCCAAGCGCATCCTGATCGGGGAGCCGCTCACGTCGGAGAAACTCGACGAGCAGCTCCTCCCCAAGAAGATGGCACTCCCCATCTTCGCCTCCGACGCACTCTCCTCCGTGGCCTACGCGCCACAGGAGCTGTTGATGATCCTGCTGATCGGCGGAACGGCTCTGCTGACGCTCAGCCCGTGGGTCGCGGTGGCTGTCGTGGTGCTGCTGGTCGTGGTCGTGCTGAGCTACCGGCAGCTGATCAAGGCGTACCCCTCCGGGGGCGGCGACTACGAGGTCGCCAGCAAGAACCTCGGCGAGGTGCCCGGTGTCGTGGTCGCGGCGGCCCTGCTGGTCGACTACGTCCTCACGGTCGCCGTGTCGGTGGCATCCGGTGTCGACAACATCATCTCCGCGCTGCCCGGGCTGAACCCGTTCCGCGTCGAGATCGCCGTCGGATTCGTCATCCTCATCGTGATCGTCAACCTCCGCGGTGTTCGCGAGGCGTCGTCGGTCTTCGCGATCCCCACGTACCTGTTCATCGGGTCGGTCGGCCTCATGATCGTCGTCGGCCTCGGCCGCGCGCTGCTCGGCGACGTGCCCGTCGCCTCGAGCGCCGAGTACGCCGTGCAGGCCGAATCCCTCACGCAGGCTGCGCTGATCCTGCTCGTGCTGCGGGCGTTCTCGAGCGGCTGCTCGGCCCTCACCGGCGTCGAGGCCGTCTCCAACGGCGTGCCCGCCTTCCGCAAACCGAAGATCCGCAACGCCCAGACGACCCTCACGCTCATGGGCGGCATCGCCATCGTGCTGTTCGTCGGGCTCACCGCCCTGGCGCTGCTCTCCGGCGTGCACTACGCCGAGAACCCCTGCCACCTCATCGGCTTCGACTGCACGTTGCCGCAGCCGAGCCTCATGGCACAGGTGGCCGCGGCCACCTTCGGCATGGGCAGCATCCCGTTCTTCATCATCCAGGCCGCCACCGCGTGCGTGCTGCTGCTCGCGGCCAACACCGCGTTCAACGGCTTCCCGCTGCTCGGCGCCGTGCTCGCCCGCGACGGCTACGCGCCCAAGGCCCTCAACACCCGCGGCGACCGCCTGGTGTACTCCAACGGCATGGTCATCCTCGGCATCGTCGCCATCGGCGTGCTGATCGTCTACCAGGCCAACCTCACGACGCTGATCCAGCTCTACATCATCGGCGTGTTCGTGTCGTTCTCGCTCGGACAGATCGGCATGGTCCGACACTGGCGTCGAACGCTGCGCGAACTGCGACTGCTGACACCCGAAGCGGCGAAACAGGAGTCCGCGCGCTACGAGCGTCGCTCGGCGGTGCTGGGACTGTGGATCAACTCCGTCGGCGCGACCCTCACCGTCGTGGTGCTGCTCATCGTGACCGTCACGAAGTTCACGCACGGTGCGTGGCTGGTGTTCATCGCCATCCCGATCCTCGCGGTCCTGATGCTCGGAGTGAACCGTTACTACCGCGACGTCGAGCACGAGATCCGCATGGACGACACGGTGCACTTCGGGTCGTCGGGAGACGTGGCGATCATCCTCGTCAACCGGCTGCAGAAGCCGGTCATGAAGGCGATCGACTACGCCCTGGCCGCCAAGCACGACAAAACCCTCGCGGTGCACGTCGCCATCAACGACGAGGATGCCACCCGGGTCCAGCGCGACTGGGCCGAGCACGACATGCCCATCCCGCTCGTCATCATCGAGTCGCCCTACCGCACGTACACCTCGCCCGTGATCAGCTTCATCAAGAGCTACCGCGAGAAGCACGGCTCGGCGGTGGTGACGGTGTACCTGCCGCAGTTCATCGTCGGCCACTGGTGGGAGTCGATGCTCCACAACCGTCGCTCCCGGCGCCTGGCGCAGCAACTCATGCTCGTCCACGGCGTCTCGATCACCCTCGTCCCGTGGTTGCTCGATTCGTCCGAGCTCATCTACGGCCGCCGCTCGCGGCCGCTCCCCGGCCAGCAGCGCGGCGGCCAGCCCGTCGCCCAGGTGTCGGCGCACGACTCCGCGCAGAATCCGGCCCGCCGGGGACGCAAAGTCGGCGACTCCGGCGCCTGACCGCGGGGCCCGCCCGCGGGGTCCGTCCCGTCGCGGGCGTCACGGTCGGGATGCTTCGACGAAGCCCTGGTTGGATAGGGGGCGAAAAGGAGCGACCACCCCGATGGATGCCACGGCCCGGGCCCGCGCAGTTGAGCTGCTGGGCCGATTCAACGACGACATGACGCGCGTCGTCGACGCCGTCTTCGGCACCCAGTGGGCGGAGATCGAGGAGATCCTCGCGCGGGTGGTCGTGGCATCCGAGCACGTCGTGACGACGCGCCGGATCGCCGACGTGAGCGGCCTCGGGCGGCGCGCCGTCTCACGGCTGGTCCTGCGGCTGCAGACGGAGGGTCTCGTCTCCACCAGACCCTCGGATGCCGACAAACGCGCGGTCGAGGTCGTCCTCACCGATCGCGGCGAGGAACAGACCGAGCGGCTGCGCGCCGAGGTGACGACATTCCTCCGCCGAAGCGACGGGATCGCCCGCGAGATCAGCCAGGGGCTGCAGGGCGCTTCCCCGTCGCCGACGTCGGGTCCGTCGGTCGACCCCCTCGAGCTCCTCCTCCGCATCTGCGCCTCGGGAGCCGCGCTCGTGGCCTACATGCCTCCGGCCGCGACCCGCGGCGGACTCGCGGCCCGCCAGCGTGCGGCTCTGGTGATGATCGCCGGGGCGGGTGGCATCCGGCCGAACGATCTCGCCGAGCCCCTCGAGGTCTCACCGCCCGGCGTGGTGTACATCGTCGACCAGCTGTGCGCGAAGGGGTTCGTCGAACGTCGGCGCGGGGCCGTGCCCGGCGATGGGCGCGCCGTGGTGCTCGCGGCCACCGCCGCGGGCCTGCGGGCGATCGGGGCGGTGATGGACGGCATCGAGCACGAGCGCGAGCGCCTGGTCGCCCTCTTCGCCGAGGTCGCAGAGTGGGCTCCGCCCACACTCCGACCGTGAGATGACCCCCCTTGCATTGTTCAGGCATGTCCTGGAAGGCTGTTGTTCAGTGATGTCCTAAAAGGACGGAAGGGGCCAGTCATGTCCAGAGAAGAGCACGCGCGCGAGGGCGCACAGGCCGTCATCCCCGACGACCAGATCACCGACGTCGCCGTCGTCATGCCGCGGGGGTCGACGAAGTCCGGCCTCGTGGGCTCGATCATCGGCGTCAGCGCCGGGGGCAACAACCAGATGGCGTGGGGTGTCGCGGGCGGAATGCTGGCCCAGCGCGCCCACAGCGCGTCGCACGGGAGCTACCCCTCGATCGTCCTGGCCCTGTCCGAGACGAAGCTCTACGTCCTCGGCCGGCAGTCCACCGGCGTCGTGGGCGGGTGGAAGAACCTCCGCCCCGTCGCCCATATCGACCGCGCCGACCTCGAGGTCGAGCGCCGCCACAGCGGAACCGTCCGCGTGATCGAGCTCACCGACACCACGACGGGGAACACCCTCGAGTTCGAGGCGCAGACCATCGGCGGTCTCGGCCTGAACGACCTCCTGGCAGAGCTCGGAAAGGACGCGGACTGATGGCCTACAACGACCGCCCCGGCGGCGTGACCCTCGTCGCCGTCCTCGCCTGGATCACCGCCGTCCTCCAGATCGGCCTCTCGATCCTCATCCTGACCGGGGCGATCTCCCCGGCCGGTGTGTCCATCCCCTCGACGTGGGTCGCGATCGTGGTGGGCGTGATCACCCTGCTGGTCAGCTTCGGTCTCTTCGGCGCCAACCGGATCGCCCGCGTGATCGTCACGGCATCCCTCGGACTCACCATCCTCAGCGCCATCCTGCAGGCCATCGCACACCGGGACGCCAACGTCCTGGTCGGCGCGATCATCACGATCCTGCTCGCCGTCGCCGGGATCTCGCTGCTCTACACCCAGCGCGCCAACCGGTTCTTCGCGTGAGCGGGACGTCGATGCGGGACGACTCCCGCCGTCACGACGTGACGGGCACGAACGGGTGGCAGCGGTTCTGGAACCGCGGCGGCTGGTGGCGCGCGGTCCTGATGGCCGTGATCTACATCGCGTCGTACAACCTCGCCGGACTGGCGCTGCGCCCCCTCGTGGGAGGGCTGGCGGATGCCGACGACATCTTCGCCACGCCGATCTCGGCCTTCATCGCCATCGGTCTGCAACCGCTGTTCGGGAGCGTCCTGCTCCTGATCATCGCCGCGACGCTCGGCTGGCTCCCCCGCCCCCTGTTCGGACGCCAGCCGGTGCCGCGCAAGTGGTGGTTCTGGCTCGGCCCGATCTTCGTGCTCGTGCCGATCGTGTTCCACTTCTTCGGTATCGAGTACGCCCGCTACGGGGTCGCCGTCGTCATCGCGGTGCTCGTCGCCGGACTGTTCGTGGGCTTCTCCGAGGAGTTCCTCACGCGCGGAATGGTCGTCGTGATGCTCCGTCGGCACGGGTACCGCGAGTGGGCGGTCATGGCACTGTCGTCGGCGATCTTCGCCTCGCTGCACTTCTCGAACCTGTTCACCGGGCAGGGCATCTCCACCGTCGGTCCGACCGTCGTCTACACGTTCGCGTTCGGCATCTGCATGTACGCGACGCTGCGCGTGGGCGGCTCGCTGGTGTGGCCGATCGTCCTGCACACCCTCACGGATCCGACGACGATCCTCGCGTCGGGCGGAATCGACGACGGCACCCACGCGTCGGTGAACTCGGCGAACGTCGTGGCGCTCGTCGGCACCGTCGCCTACGTCGTCTGGGCGGTCGTGCTGCTGATCGTGACGCGCGGCGACGCGCAGGGCCGCGCCGACGCCGACGAGGAGCCGCGCGTCCGCGTCGCCTCCTGAGCCCCGGGCCCCGGCATCCGCCCCTCCGCGCCGGACACGCGAGCCTTGAGATGCGTCCACGCGTGGGAGAGGGTGGATGCCATGCCGCTCCTCGCCCTGCTGACCCTCGCCGTCATGGTGGTCGCGCTCATCGACGCCATCACCCGGCGCGACGACCAGGTGAAGCACCTGCCGAAGTTCGCGTGGGTCTTCTTCATCGTGCTGCTGCCGCTGATCGGGTCGATCCTGTGGTTCACGATCGGCCGCGAGTGGGAGCGGCGGGGCGAGCCGATGAGCTTCGGCGACCCGCGGCGGTGGCAGAAGGATGCCGAGCCGGCTCCGGCCCCGCGCGCCTCCGACGCACGGACGACCGAGCAGCAGATCGCCGACCTCGAGCGCGAGATGCACCTCGCCGACCTCGAGGAGCAGGTGCGCCGCCGCCGCGCCGACGGCTACGCACCCGCGTAACCCGGCCTCAGCGTCCCGACCGCCGGAACCGGGCGACCGCGACGATCCACGCGACGGCGAGGATGCCCGCGCACCACGCCAGCGCGATCCACACGCTCGCGCCGACGGACTGCTGCGCGAGCAGCGCGCGAATGGCATCCACGAGCGAGGTCACGGGTTGGTTCTCAGCGAACCAGCGCACCGGCCCCGGCATGGTGTCGGTGGGTGCGAAGGCCGAGCTCACGAACGGCAGGAAGATCAGCGGGTAGCTGAAGGCGCTGGCGCCGTCGATGGTCTTCGCCGCGAGCCCCGCCACCACCGCGACCCAGGTGAGGGCGAGCGTGTACGCCATCAGGATGCCGACGACCGCCAGCCATGCCCCGACCGAGGCTCCCGACCGGAAGCCCACGAGCAACGCCACCCCGATGACGAGCGCGAGAGACACCCCGTTCGCCAGCAGCGACGTGAGGACATGTCCCCACAGGACGCTCGCCGGCGCAACCGGCATGGAGCGGAGCCGATCGACGATGCCTCCGCGTACGTCGAGGAACACGCGATACGCGGTGTACGCGATGCCGGATGCCACGGTGATCAGCAGGATGCCGGGGAGCAGGAAGTCCACGTACGCGGTGCCGCCAGTGTCGACGGCGCCGCCCAGGACGAAGACGAACAGCAGCATGATCGCGACCGGCATGATCGCCGTGGTCACGATCGTGTCGGGGCTGCGGAGGATGTGCCGCAGGGAGCGGCCGGTGAGCACCGCGGTGTCGGACAGAGCGTGCGTGGTCATGATTCCCCCTCGTCGAGCGAGCCGGCGGAGCCGACGATGGCGAGGAAGATCTCCTCGAGGGTGGGCTGCTTCTCGACGTACTCGACGGTCGTCGGGGGGAACAACGCCCGCAGGTCGGCCAGCGTCCCCTCCGCGATGATGCGTCCGCCGTGCAGGATCGCGATGCGGTCGGCGAGGTTCTCCGCTTCGTCGAGGTACTGCGTCGTGAGCAGCACGGTGGTGCCGGATGCGGCGAGGTTGCGCACGGCATCCCACACCTCCAGACGCGCCTGCGGGTCGAGTCCGGTCGTCGGCTCGTCGAGGAAGACCACCGCGGGCCGGCCGACGAGGCTCATGGCGATGTCGAGGCGACGGCGCATGCCGCCGGAATACGTGGATGCCGCTCGGCGTGCGGCATCCGTGAGCGAGAACCGCGCGAGCAGCTCGTCCGCCGCGCCGGTGGGGTCGGGCACATGCCGCAGACGCGCGATGAGCGTGAGGTTCTCGCGACCGGTCAGGACCTCGTCGACGGCGGCGAACCGTCCGGTGAGGCTGATCGAGGCGCGCACCCGCGCCGCCTGGGCCGCGACGTCTGCTCCGTCGACGACCGCCGTCCCGGCATCGGCGCGGAGCAGCGTCGACAGGATGCGGACGACCGTGGTCTTCCCCGCGCCGTTGGAGCCGAGGAGCGCGACGATGGTGCCGCGCTCGACGTCGAGATCGACGCCGTCGAGCACGGCGACGTCGCCGTAGGACTTCCGGAGGCCCCGCACGCGGATCGCGGGGCCGGTATCGATGATGGACATGCACTTTTCCTCTCGTGGGTACCGGCCGGAGGGCGCACGAGACCATCGCCCCCGGCCAGCCGGGTCCGGAGGCGTGTGCGGATGGGGGGGTCAGCCCTGGGAGCGGGTCGCCTCGTCGATCGCGCGAGCAAGGCGCGCGCGCTCGCGTCCGATCCAGCTGCCGTCGCCGTAGTTCGCCATGAACTCCTCGGCGAAGGCCGCCGGCTCGTCGCCGGTCAGATCCCGCAGCGGCGTGCCGGCCGCCGCGGCCTGCTCGAGGAGGTCGGCGAGGTCGGTCACCATGCGGATGAGGGCGTCAGGCTCGCTCGTCGGCCCGAGGTTGAGCACGTACCGCTCGAGGGCTCGACCCGCCTGCCGATACGGCGCGGGGAGGGCGTCGAGGCGGCGCCGATACTCGCGCCACTGCTTCTTGGCGCTCAGGTCGCCGATGATCTTCTCGTACCAGGCCATGTCAGTTCCCTTCTTCGCGGAGCTGCTCGAGCCGGTCGGCGAGCAGACTCCAGGTCGTCCAGAATTCGGCGAGCTGCGCCCGCCCGGTGTCGTTGAGCGTGAAGACCTTGCGCGGCGGCCCCTTCTCGGATGCCACCTTCTCGACATCGACGAGACCGCGCTGCTCGATGCGGACGAGGATCGCGTAGACCGTGCCCTCGGCGAGGTCGGCGAAGCCCCGGTCGCGGAGGTCGACGGTGATCTCGTACCCGTACGCCGGTCGCCGCGCCAGCACGGCGAGGACGACACCCTCGAGCACCCCCTTGAGCATCTCGGTGTCTTGTCTGCCCATCCGCTACTCCTCATCGTTGACTACCGCTAGAAAGTAACACTGAGTACCGGTACTCAGCAAGAGCGGATACCGGCCGCGTGAGCACGGCGTATGCGTCCGGCGGACGGTCGCGCGCGAAAGGCCGAACTCGCGGCACAGCTCGAGTTCGCTGGGCAGGCGTTCCTCCTCGGCAATGTCGCCCTGGGCGATGCGGTCGCGCAGGATCTCGAAGAGCTGCTCGTAGTACGGAACGGGGGAGACCCGCTCGATGGTGTGCGCCACGTGATACTCCTCGTCGTCGTGCGCATCATCGCGCGTTCGTCGTACGTTTGGTTCCGACTGTACAGACGGTGCGGATACCCGACCCGCATCGTCGCGGCCCGAGGCCTCGATGGATCACTTTTGCGATTTACGGTGTACATTCTGTACGTACAACACGTACGATACGTGCAGGGCTTTGGTCCTGCATCCCGAATCGTCACCGGCCCCAGAGGCTTCTGCACTTCAGAGAGGAAGTACGCATGCGAACTTCACCCATCACCGGACTCGCGCTCCTGGGCGCGAGCGCCCTGCTCCTCGCAGGCTGCTCCGGCGCGGCATCCACCGGCTCGGGAGCCGGCGGCGGCGACCTGAGCCCGGCCGACACTCCGCTGAGCTACTCGCAGCCGCACACGGACCCGTTCCAGAACGCCGAGAACGTCGGCTCCATGGAGCGCTTCGCCGAGCTCGGCTACGCCACGATCCCGGCGACGAACGCCGACCGCGACGCCGCGCAGCAGATCACCGACATCCAGACGCTCATCAACAAGGGCGCCAAGGGCCTCGTGATCTCCGTCGGCGACGCCGACGCCATCGTCCCGGCCATCGAGTACGCCAACGACTCGAGCGTCCCGATCGTCGCGATCGACGAGGCGCCCGCCTCGGGCAAGATCGCCATGATCGTCCGCGCCGACAACGTCAAGATGGGCGAGCTCGCGTGCGAGGAGATGGGCAAGCGCGTCGCCGCGGACGCCGTCGTCATCACCCTCGACGGCGACCCGGTCACCTCCAACGGCCGTGACCGCACCAACGGATTCAACGACTGCATGAAGCAGAAGTACCCGAACGTCAAGCTCGTCAACGTCGCCACTGAGTGGGACCCCGCGAAGGCGGCAGCCGGAATCGAGACCGCGCTCAACCAGTACGGCAACGTCGCGGGCATCTACAACCAGAGCGACGCGACGTTCTTCCCGACGATCCTCGACACCCTCAAGTCCGCGGGCAAGCTCGTCGCCGCCGGTCAGCCGGGCCACATCGTCCAGGTCTCCGTCGACGCCAGCCCCATGGCCATGACCGCTATCCGGGACGGATGGCTGGATGCCGCTGTCGCGCAGCCGATGACCGACTACATCGACTACGGCGTGGACTACCTCACGCGCGCGATCAAGGGCGAGACGTTCAAGGCCGGCAACACCGACCACGGCAGCGTCATCGAGGAGCGCAATGGCAACCTCGTCGACCTGCTGCCCACCCCGGTCGTGACCAAGGACAACGTGGAGGACCCGAACCTCTGGGGCAACAAGCAGTTCGCCCTCGACGCGTTCGGCGCCACCAAGTAATCCGGCCGCACCACGACACCCCCGAGACGGAGACGTCATGACCACCCCATCGACCACCGTGCCCGCCATCCAGATCGACGGCGTCAGCAAGACCTACGGTGCGACGAAGGCGCTTCAGGACGTCTCCGTCTCGATCCTCCCCGGGCAGGTGCACGGGCTGATCGGGCGCAACGGCGCCGGCAAGTCCACGCTCCTGCGCATGATCACGGGTCTGGAGACGCCGGACACCGGAACAGTGAGCTTCTTCGGCGAGGCCGCGCCCCCGGCATCCGATCCCAAGGCCTGGCAGCAGCGCGTGGCGTGCGTCTACCAGCGCCCCTCGGTGTTCGCCAACCTCACCATCGCTGAGAACCTCTTCGCGGGACGCCTGCCCACCTCGGGGGCGCGGGTGTCGTGGAAGAAGATGCAGTCCGAGTCTGAGCGCATCCTCTCGGACTGGAACATCCGCCTCGACCCGAAGATGCTGCTCTCGGACGCCCCGATCGAGGAGCGCCAGATGCTCACGATCGCCAAGGCGCTGGAGTCCGGCACGCGCATCGTTCTGCTCGACGAGCCGACCGTGCAGCTGGAGGGCGCGGCGATCCGCCGTCTGTTCGACAAGGTGCAGGAGTTGCAGCAGTCGGGCGTGACGTTCGTGTTCGTCTCGCACTTCCTGCGCGAGGTCACGGCGATCTGCGATTCGGCGACGGTCCTGCGGGACGGAAAGCTGCTGTGGTCGCGCCTCGGCGACGACATCCGCTCCGACGACCTCGTCGAGGCACTGCTCGCCGGGCAGGAGCAGCGTCGGCACCGTGCCGAGAGCCTCGCTTCGGATCCGGATGCGGCGCCCGCCGTGGAGCTGCGGGGGGCGACGGCGAAGGATGGGGCGTTCACCGACGTCTCGCTCTCGGTGGCCCCGGGCGAACTCGTCGCCATCGGCGGTGTCGGAGGCTCGGGCAAGTACTCCGTCGGCGAAGCCATCGCGGGTCTGCGTGACGTGTCCTCGGGCGAGGTCGTCGTCGCCGGGGCCGCGATCCGTAGCGGTGACGTCAAGGCCAGCCAGCGCGCCGGGGTCGGGTTCGTCCCCGCCGACCGCCACCGCGACGGCTACGTCCCGCAGCTGAGCGTCGCCGAGAACATGACCATGGGCATCATGGACCAGCTCGCGCCGGCGGGCGTGTTCTCACCGCGCCGGCAGACCGCGCTCTCGCGCGAGCTCATCTCCGACGTCGCGCTCGTGCCGGCGGATCCGTCGCTGGCGGTGTCCGGCCTCAGCGGCGGCAACCAGCAGAAGGTGGTTCTCGCTCGGGCCCTCGCTCGCAAGCCCCGCGTCCTGGTGCTGATCTCGCCCACCGCCGGCGTCGACATCGCCGCGAAGGACGCGATCTACGGCCTCATGCTGCGCGCGCTCGCCGACGGCGTGGCCGTGATCCTCATCTCCGACGACGTGGAGGAGCTGCTCGTCAGCTCCCGCGTCCTCATCATGCGCGAGGGCCGGATGTCGGCCGAGCTCGCCGACCCTACCGAAGAAGACATCGTTCGAGCCATCGAAGGCCTGGAGTGAACATCGTGCGTACCACCGTCGTCCGAACCCCCGACCCCACGACCAACCCCGTGGTGCGCACCGTCGTGAAGAACGTGCGTGAGCTGAGCGTCCTGCCGGGCCTCATCATCGTCGCCATCGTCGGGGCCGTCGTCAGCCCCGCGTTCCTGTCGGCGGCGAACCTGACCCTGATCCTGCGGCAGTCCGCCGAGCTGGGGATCGTCGTCATCGGCCTGACCTTCATCCTCATCACCGGCAAGCTCGACATCTCGCTCGAGTCCACCGTGGGCTTGGCGCCGATGGTCGCCGCGTGGCTCATGGTCCCCGCCGCGATGGGTGGTCTCGGGTCCGAGATCGGTCCCGGCGTCGCGATCATGGTCACCCTCGCGACCGGCGTCGTCATCGGGTTGATCAACGGCTTCCTCGTCGTGAAGGTCAAGCTCGATCCGTTCATCGTCACGCTCGCGATGCTCATCCTGCTGCGCGGCATCACGCTCGGCGTCAGCCAGGGCAAGACGCTCGCGGGCCTCCCCGAGGCGTTCCGCTACGTCGGCTCGGCCCGCTGGGTGGGCATCCCCGCCGCGATCTGGATCACCGGCATCCTGTTCCTCATCGCCGGTCTCGTTCTGCGTTACACCGCGTGGGGTCGTGCGCTTTACGCCATCGGCGGCAACGCCGACGCGGCCCGCGCCGCCGGTATCCGCGTGGATGCCGTGCTCATCACGGCCTTCGTCGTGGCCAGCGCCCTCGCCGCCTTCGCCGGCATGATGCTCGCCGGTCGTCTCGCCTCCGTCACCAGTGGCATGGGCGACAACCTGATCTTCAGCGCCCTGGCGGCGGCCGTCATCGGCGGCGTGCAGCTCAACGGCGGACAGGGCCGGATCGTCGGAGCGCTCATGGGGGTCCTGTTGCTGGGTACCCTGACCAACGTGCTGACGCTCGCCGGCGTCCCCACCTTCTGGATCAACGCCGTCTACGGCGCGGTCATCCTCCTCGCGCTGCTGGTCGGCCGCTGGGGCGGCCGCACCACCGGCCGCTGACCTCACCGACACAGAAAGGACCGCCCATGTCGGAGTTCCGCGAGATCAGCTCGACCGTCGTCGAGGAGCTGGGGGAGGTGTTCCGTCGGGTTCCGCTCGACAATATCGACGCCGCCCTCGACGCGCTCGAGAAGCATCAGCGCATCTTCGTCCTCGGCATCGGCCGCGAGGGCCTGGGTTCGAAGGCGTTCGCCATGCGGTTGACGCACTTCGGCAAGACCGTGCACTGGGGCTGGGACGACACCACCCCCGCGGTCACCGCCGACGACCTGTTCATCATGCCCTCGGGCCCGGCGAACATCCCGCACCTGCACTACATCGCAGAACAGGTGAAGAAGACCGGCGCGACGCTGCTCGTGGCCACGGCCGTCCCGGACGGACCGACCGCGCAGCTCGCCGACATCGTGCTGACGGTCCCGGCGCACACGTACGGCGCCGACGACCCGACCGGCCTCGTGCCGACCATTCAGGCGATGGGGAGCCTCTTCGAGCAGTCGCTCTGGATCTTCTGGGATGTGCTCTACCTCATGCTGGTGCGCCGCACCGGCGCGAAGTTCGAAGACCTCGTGGCGCGCCACCGCAATTTCGAGTGACCCGACCCGGTCGCTGACCGCCGAGACCGCACTCCGCCGACAACCCCACTGCACGCTGCCGTGGGTTCGTCGGCCGGGTGCGGTCTCGGCGTGTCGGGCGGGGGTGGGGCGCGGGCGGCGGACGCCGGGGGCCGCGCGCGCCGCTACTGTGAGGGACCATGAGCGACGCCGGAGGACCCAAGCGCGTGGGCGTCCGCGAGGTCGCCGCCCGCGCCGGGGTCTCCACCCAGACCGTGTCGCGCGTCCTCAACGACTACCCCGGTATCCGGGATGCCACGCGCGAGCGCGTCCTCGCCGCGGTCGCCGCGCTCGACTACCGCGTGAACAACGCCGCCCGCGCGCTCGGCACCAGCCGCACACGGACCGTGGGGGTCGTGGCATCCGATGCGTCGCTGCACGGGCCGTCCGCCGGCATCGCCGCGCTCGAGCGCGCGGCGCGCGCCCGCGGCCGCTGGATCACGACGGCCTACAGCGCGTCCGACGACCCGTCCGATGTCGACGCAGCCGTGCGTCACCTGCTCGCGCAGGGCGTCGACGGCATCGTGCTCGTCGCGTCCCACGCGCAGACGCCCCTGAGCGGGTACGACGTGCCGATCGTGCCGCTGTACGGCGAGTCGGGCGATCAGCAGCGCGCCGCGGTCGCCCTCGTCGTCGGGCACCTCGCCGA
The DNA here is from genome assembly GCF_005774735.1 of Microbacterium sp. 5K110. GTDB lineage: Bacteria > Actinomycetota > Actinomycetes > Actinomycetales > Microbacteriaceae > Microbacterium. The sequence continues at coordinate 38,663 of NZ_VBUM01000010.1, forward strand.
TCTCGGGCACCGGCGCATCGCCGAGGTGGCCGGCCCCGCGGACTGGCGGGAGGCCCGCGCCCGCTCGGCGGGGGTGGCATCCGCCGCCCGGGCGCGCGGAGTCGAAGTCGCGTGGCGCGGGGCGGGGGACTGGAGCGCGGGTTCGGGCGAGGCGCGCGCCGACGCGGTCGCCCGGGCCGTGCGCGAGGGCGTCAGTGCCGTCGCCGTCGCGAACGACCAGATGGCCCTCGGCCTCGTCTCGGGGCTGCTCGCCCGGGGATTGTCGGTGCCGGGCGACGTCTCGGTCACGGGTTTCGACGACAACCCGGATGCCGCCTTCTACACGCCCGCGCTCACGACGGTGCGCCTCGACGTCGAGGGCGAGGCCGAAGAGGCCGTCGCCTCGGTCCTGGGGGAGGCGCCGGTGCGCCCCGCGGACCCCGTGCTGGTCGTGCGCGCGTCGACCGCGCCTCCCCGCCGCGGCTGAGGGCCGGGGTGCACCGCGTCGACGCGATACGGCAGCGTCGGGGCCGCGGCATCCGTCCCCCGACCGTACGGATGCCGATGCCACGGCCGACGGGCCGGTCCCGGATGTCGGGGCGGCGGGTGCCAGGGCGGTCCCGGATACCGGGTGGCGGCGGTCCGCCGAGCACAAGTCCTGCACTTCGGGGATCCGGCCCGGTGAGCCTCGCGGAATGACGCCATGCGGCCGGCCCGCGCCGCCGAAACTGCAGGAGTTGGGCGGCCGTCCGGCCGTAAGCCGGTGTCGGCAGGGGGTCGCGGTCCCGCGATGTTACCGGTAACATCGCGTCCAAGGGGCTGACCGCACCCCCACCCGACTGAGTCGAAGGAGACCCGAGTGTCCGACGCCGCACCGACGTTCACCCCCGAGGTGCAGGAGGCCATCGACGCCGTCCGCGCCGACGTCGCGAAACTGCACGCCGAGCTCGTGCGCTACAACCTCATCGTCTGGACCGGCGGCAACGTCTCGGGCCGTGTCCCCGGGGCCGAGCTGTTCGTCATCAAGCCGTCCGGCGTCTCCTACGACGACCTCGCGCCGGAGAACATGATCCTCTGCGACCTCGACGGCAACGCGATCCCCGGCACGCCGGGCAGCGAGCGCAGCCCCTCGAGCGACACCGCCGCGCACGCGTACGTGTATCGCAACATGCCCGAGGTCGGCGGTGTCGTGCACACCCACTCCACCTACGGCGTCGCGTGGGCGGCCCGCGGCGAGGAGATCCCCTGCGTCATCACCGCGATGGCCGACGAGTTCGGCGGCCCCATCCCGGTCGGCCCCTTCGCGATCATCGGCGACGACTCGATCGGCCGCGGCATCGTCGAGACCCTCCGCGGACACCGTTCGCGCGGCGTCATCATGCAGAACCACGGTCCCTTCACGATCGGAACGAACGCGAAGGATGCCGTGAAGGCCGCCGTCATGCTCGAAGACGTCGCCCGCACCGTGCACATCGCGCGCGAGGCGGGCCCTCTCATCCCGATCCCGCAGGACAAGATCGACGCCCTCTACAACCGCTACCAGAACGTCTACGGACAGAGCACGGACGACCGCCGATGAACGCGCACATCACCGAAGGCCGGGCCTCGCTCGGCATCGAGCTCGGCTCGACCCGCATCAAGGCCTGCCTCATCGGCCCCGACGCCGAGGTGCTCGCCGTCGGCTCCCACGAGTGGGAGAACGTCTACGCCGACAAGCTGTGGACCTACTCCCTGGATGCCGTGTGGTCGGGCCTCCAGGCGGCGTACGCCGACCTCGTCGCCGACGTGGGGCAGAAGTACGGTGTCACCCCCGAGCGGTACGCCGCGATGGGCGTGTCCGCGATGATGCACGGCTACCTCGCGTTCGACGCCGACGGGGAGCTGCTCGCCCCCTTCCGCACGTGGCGCAACACCAACACCGGTGTGGCGGCGGCCGAGCTCACCGAGCTCCTGGGCGTGAACATCCCGCTGCGCTGGTCGATCGCGCACCTGCACCAGGCCGTCGTCGACGCCGAGCCGCACGTTCCCGAGATCCGCTTCCTCACGACCCTCGCCGGATACGTGCACTGGGCGCTCACGGGCGAGAAGGTGCTCGGCGTGGGCGATGCCTCGGGCATGTTCCCGATCGACTCGGCGACCCGTGACTACGACGCCGACCTCGTCGCGCGCTACGACGCCCTCGCCGCCGGTCGTGTGCCCGCGCTCGCCGACCTGCTGCCCCGCGTGCTCGTCGCCGGCGCCGACGCCGGGGAGCTGACCCCCTCGGGCGCGGTGTTGCTCGACCCGAGTGGGGCGCTGCGTCCCGGCATCCCGTTCGCTCCGCCCGAGGGCGACGCCGGAACCGGAATGGTCGCCACCGGTGCGGTCGCTCCGCGCACGGGCAACGTCAGCGCCGGCACGAGCATCTTCGCGATGGTCGTGCTCGAGCGGCCGCTGACCGAGGTGCACCACGAGCTCGACCTCGTGACGACGCCCTCGGGCGACGCCGTGGCGATGGTGCACTGCAACAACGGCGCGAGCGAGCTCGCGGCGTGGGCGAACATGTTCACGGCGTTCGCCGCCGCGGCCGGCACCCCCGCGACTCCGGATGCCACGTACGCGGCGCTCTTCACCGCGGCTCTGTCGGGCGAAGCCGACGCCGGCGGGCTGCTGGTCTACAACCACCTCGCCGGTGAGCCCATCGCGGGTCTCGACGAGGGTCGCCCGCTCGTCGTGCGCACGCCGGACAGCCGCCTGACCCTGCCGAACTTCATGCGCGCGCAACTGTACGGCGTGTTCGGCACTCTGGCGCTCGGCATGAGCGTGCTGCACGGCGAAGGCGTCGCCCTCGACAAGATGTACGCCCACGGCGGCATGTTCCGGACCGCCGGGGTCGCCCAGCGGTTCCTCGCGGCCGCGCTCGACGCCCCGGTCGCCGTCGCCGAGACCGCGTCGGAGGGCGGGGCGTGGGGCATGGCCGTGCTGGCGGCCTACGCCGCCGACGGCGCGGGCCGCGACCTCGACACCTACCTCGCCGAGGTGGTCTTCGCCGACGCGCCGATCGTCACCGTCGACCCCGACCCGGCGGACGTCGCCGGCTTCTCGTCCTACCTCGACCGCTACCGCGCCGGACTCGCCGTCGAGGCGGCCGCCGTGGCATCCCTCTGATCACCCGAAAAGGAACAGTCATGACCCGCACGAAGCTCAAGAACGACCTCGACGGCTACGAGGTCTGGTTCGTCACCGGCAGCCAGAACCTTTACGGCGAGGAGACCCTGCAGCAGGTCGCCGAGCAGTCGCAGGGCGTCGTCGCCGGCCTCGACGGCCTGCCCGTCAAGGTCGTCTGGAAGCCCGTGCTGAAGGACTCCGACAGCATCCGTCGCATGGCCCTCGAGGTCAACGGCCGCGACGACGTCATCGGCGTCATCGCGTGGATGCACACCTTCAGCCCCGCCAAGATGTGGATCGCCGGGCTCGACGCCCTGCAGAAGCCGCTGCTGCACCTGCACACGCAGGCCAACGTCGAACTGCCGTGGAACGACATCGACTTCGACTTCATGAACCTCAACCAGGCCGCGCACGGCGACCGCGAGTTCGGGTACATCCAGACGCGCCTCGGCGTCGCCCGCAAGACCGTCGTCGGTCACGTCTCCAACCCCGCCGTGCGCCAGCAGATCGAGGACTGGGAGCGCGCCGCCGCCGGCTGGACCGCGGCCCGCACCCTCAAGCTCGCGCGTTTCGGCGACAACATGCGCTTCGTCGCCGTCACCGAGGGCGACAAGACCGAGGCCGAGCTGCGCTTCGGCGTGCAGGTCAACACGTGGGGCGTCAACGAACTCGTCGAAGCCGTCGAGAAGGCCACGGATGCCGAGATCGACGCGCTCGTGCAGGAGTACGTCGACAGCTACGACGTCGTGGAGGAGCTCCTCCCCGGGGGCGCGCGCCACCAGTCGCTCCGCGACGGCGCCGCGATCGAGCTCGGTCTCCGCTCGTTCCTCGAGGAGGGCGGCTTCGGCGCCTTCACGACGTCGTTCGAAGACCTCGGTGCGTTGAAGCAGCTCCCGGGTCTCGCGGTGCAGCGCCTCATGGCGGAGGGCTACGGCTTCGGCGCGGAGGGCGACTGGAAGACGGCGATCCTCGTCCGCGTCGCGAACGTCATGGGCGCGGGCCTGGCCGGCGGCGCGTCGCTCATGGAGGACTACACCTACGACCTCGTGCCCGGCAACGAGCGCATCCTCGGCGCCCACATGCTCGAGGTCTCGCCCTCGCTCACGTCGGCCAAGCCGCGCCTGGAGATCCACGAGCTCGGCATCGGCGGCAAGGAGGACCCGGTGCGCCTGGTCTTTACCGCCGACCCCGGCGCCGCGCTCGTCGTCGCGATGAGCGACATGCGCGACCGCTTCCGGCTCGTGGCCAACGTCGTCGAGAACGTCGACGCCCCCGACCTGCCGAAGCTCCCCGTCGGCCGCGCCGTGTGGAAGCCGGCGCCGGACTTCGCGACCTCGGCCGCGTGCTGGCTCGCCGCCGGCGCCGCCCACCACACCGTCATGACGACGGCCGTGGGCATCGAGGTGTTCCGCGACTTCGCCGAGATCGCCAAGACCGAGCTCGTCGTCATCGACGAGGACACCACGGTCCGCGGCTTCCAGAGCGAGCTGCGCTGGAACCAGGCGTACTACCGCCTGGCCCAGGGCATCTGATCCCCGCCGCCCCGGGTTGCCTCACGGCCCCGGGGCGGTGCGGCAAGTACGCGTCCCGTTCGGGTCGCGTCCCGTGGCCCCGGGGCGACAGATGTGGCCCCGGGGCCACGAACCGTGCTCCGGTTCTCCGGCACGAACCGTGCCCCGGATCCGCGTCGGTGGTGGGACGCCCGCGGATCCGGGGCATTCTCGCGTTCGGGGCGGGCGTCGAGCGCTACGACACGAGGGGGGTCACGGGCGCTGCACGAGCAAGGTGTCGCCGACGAGTTCGGCCGATGCGGCGTCCAGGTGCACAGGTGCCGAGGCGAACTCCATCACGACGCCCTCGGCGTCGGGGCTCGTGGCATCCCGGTTCGGGGCGCGGTTTTGCGTTCGGGGCGCGGAATTTCACGCCCCAACCGGAAGAACGCGCCCCAAACCGTGCTGAGGCGCCGCTACAGCCGCTGTCCCAGCGACCACAGGCGGTCGGCGCGTCCGGAGATCGCCTCCGACAGCGTGAACGCCTGGGCGTCGGTGAGGGATGCCACGTAATCGACGATTCCGCGGGAGCGCGCGAGCGTCTCGGCCTCGGCATCCGACGGACGACGTTCCGCTGGAAGGAGCGCGTACTGCTCGCGAGCGAGCGCGATGAGTTCGCGCAGGCGGCGCGGGGTCCGCGCGCGGTCGAGATCGTCCTCGAGCCACTCGCCGAGGGCGCGCACCGACCGCGCGAGGATGCGGCTCATGCCGCGCTGCTGGATCGCCAGGTCGGGGCGGCTGAGCACGAAGCGCTTGTGCACGAACTTCAGCACCTCGACGTGGTGCCAGGCCGACGGTGACAGCGCCACGGGTCCCGAGCGGGGCGTGTCGAGGGTCCGCAGCCGCACGGACTCCTGAAAGCGCCGGATCCACCGGTCGGTGAACGCGGCCAGACGTCGTTCGGCCGACAGCGACCCGTCGAACGGGCGGGCGAGCAGGTCGGTGACCAGTTCGGCATCCACGTCGCTCACCGCGTCCAGGAACGCCTCGTCGTCGGCGATCCACGGGTCGTCGCGGCGCATCTTCCGGCGCAGGCGCTCGAGGGCGGCGCCCGGGACGAGCTCGGCGCGCACCTCGGCGTCGTCGCGGGAGCGCCACTCGATCACGTCGTCGAGCCAGCCGCGGAACTCGGCCGCGATGGGGGCGTGGTCGAGGATCCCGGCGCGGTAGAAGTCGTCGACGTCGTGCACCGAGTACGCGATGTCGTCGGCGAGGTCCATCACGGCGCCCTCGATGCTCTGCCGCAGCGGCTCCACGTCGAGCCCCGCGCGGGCCTGCTCGAGGTCGGCGAGGTCGATGTCGTACACCGAGTACTTGTGCACGCGGTACGCGCCGTCGGGGGACCGACGGATGCCGCGGGGCGGCCCGATGCGCTCGATCTCGGCGGCCGACACCGACGGCGACCACGGGTACTTCGCCGAGGCGGCGCGGACCGCGGCGGTGAGGTTGAGTCCGCGCGGGGCGTTCTCGACGACGTCGAGCGCGGTGAGGATGCGGTAGGTCTGGGCGTTGCCCTCGAACCCGTCGGTCAGGCCGAGCTCGGTGCGGGCCAGACGGTCGAGGGTCGTCTCGCCGAGGTGACCGAAGGGCGGGTGGCCGAGGTCGTGGGCGTACGCCGCCGCCTCGACGACGGTCGGGTCGCACACGTCGGCTCCGGCGCGCGTGTTCAACTGCAACGCGACGACGCGTGCGATCGCACTCACCTTCAGCGAGTGCGTGAGGCGGTTGTGGACGGGGGCGCCGGAGATCGACGGCGACACCACTTGCGTCACCGCCGACAGACGCGAGAAGTACGGCGAGAACTGGATGCGCTCCAGGTCGATCGACCACGGATCGGCGCCGACGGTCTCGCGTTCGTCGTACGCGCGCGAGGCGGCCGTGGGCGCGGCGGAGAGCGTCATCCGTCCACGCTACCGGCCGCGAGACTGCAGCCGACTGACAAACCCACAGCAGCGTGCAGTGGAGACGTCAGCCGGATGCAGTCTCGCGGGAAAGGAGGCGTGAGAGTGATGCGGCGCCTCAGCCCCGGACGACCTCGATGCCGACGACGCGCGCGTCCTCGGGCCGCAGCTCGTACGTCGGGCCCGTGATGTGCAGCGGCGCCGAAGCGTCGGTCTCGGCGCACGACGGCCCGACGCGCAGCTCGACCTCACCCGGCTCCACGACCCGGCGCAGCGCCCGGTCGCTGTAGGCCAGGCGGGAGGCCGGAACTGTGAACCGCACGTCCGCGCTCTCGCCGGGCTCGAGCTCGACGCGGGCATAGGCCACGAGCTGCGCGACCGGACGGGTCACGCTCGCCACCGCGCGGTGCGCGTACAGCTGCACCACGTCGGCACCGCGGCGTTCGCCGGTGTTGGTCACCCGCACGCGCGCCGAGAAGGCGTCGCCGGCGCGCACCTCGCCGTCCACGGCGAGACCCTCGCGACGGAACGTCGTGTACGACAGCCCGAAGCCGAAGGGACGCACGGGGGTCGGGTCGGTGCTCGTCACCCCCGAGGGGCCGCCGAGGAGCGGGTGCAGGTAGGAGTACGGCTGCGCGCCGGCGGCGCGGGGGAGCGAGACCGGCAGGCGACCCGAGGGGGCGGCATCCCCCGCCAGCAGCGCGGCGAGGGCAGGTCCGCCCTCCTCGCCCGGGAAGAAGGCCTGCACGACGGCGGCGGGGCCCGCGGCCTCGTCCAGGGCCCACCCGATCGCGTACGGGCGTCCGGTGAGCAGCACCATGATCACGGGGGTCCCCGTGGCCACGACCTCCTCGACCAGGCGACGCTGCAGTCCGGGGAGCTCGAGCGAATCGGCGTCGTTCCCCTCGCCCACGGTTCCGCGGCCGAACAGGCCCGCGCGGTCGCCGACGACGACGATCGCGACATCGGCCGCCTGAGCGACCTCGACGGCGGCGGCGATACCGGAGTCGTCGTCGCCCTCGACCGCGCACCCTTCGGAGAAGGTGACGTCGCCGAAGCGCGCGGAGAGCGCCTCGCGCACCGTCGGGATCTCGAATCCCATCGGCGTGCCGGGGTGGTGGGCGAGCACGTGGTTGGCGAACGAGTAGCAGCCCATGAGGCCCTCGGCGCTGTCGGCGTTGGGGCCGAGCACCGCGATCCGGCCGGGCGCGGCCAGCGGGAGCACGCCGTCGTTGCGCAGCAGCACCGCGCTCTCGATCGCGAGGCGGTACGCCAGCGCACGGTGCTCGGCATCGTCGAGGTCGACCGCGGTCGGGGCGTCGTCGAAGTCGGCATCCAGGAGTCCCAGGTCCTCCTTCTCGGCGAGCACGCGGGCGACCGCGCGGTCGACGACGGCCTCGAGCAGATCCCCGGATGCCACCCGCTCGGCGAGGTGCGGGTACGCGTCGGGCCCGGGGAGCTCGACGTCGATCCCGGCTTCGAGTGCGAGCTGGGCGGCTTCGCCGAGCGAGCCGGCGACCCCGTGCATGGAACGGAGGAACTCCACGGCGAAGTAGTCCGAGACCACCGTGCCGTCGAAGCCCCACCGTCGGCGGAGGAGATCGGTGAGCAGCTCGGGGGTGGAGGCCACGGGCACCCCGTCGATCTCGGCGTAGGAGTTCATGACCGAACGGACGCCACCGTCGCGCACCGCCATCTCGAACGGCGGCAGGAACACGTCCTGCATCTCGCGCGGTCCGGCGTGCACGGGAGCGTGGTTGCGGCCCGCTTGCGAGGCCGAGTAGCCCACGAAGTGCTTCAGGGTGGCGTGCACCCCGGCGGACTGCAGACCGCGCACGTACGCGGTCCCGATCGTGCCCACGACGTACGGGTCCTCGGCGATGCACTCGTCGACGCGTCCCCAGCGCGGATCGCGGATGACGTCGAGCACCGGCGCGAGGCCCTGGTGCACGCCGACGTCGCGCATCGATCGACCGATCGCGGATGCCATGAGCTCGACGGCCTCGGGATCGAACGAGGCGCCCCACGCGAGCGGGGTGGGGAAGGTCGCGGCCTTCCACGCGGCGAAGCCCGTCAGGCACTCCTCGTGCACGAGGGCGGGGATGCCCAGACGCGTCTCGGTCTTGAGCCGGCGCTGCTCGCCCCACAGCCACGCGGCGCGCTCGACGGGGTCGACCGGCCGGGTGCCGTAGACGCGCGTGAGGTGGCCGAGGCCGTGCGCCGTGGCATCCACGTAGTCGGTGGAGGTGACCTTCTCGCCCGAGAGAGGCGCCACGACCTCGTCGCCCTGGTCAACCCAGTAGCCCACGAGCTGCGCGAGCTTCTCGTCGAGGGTCATCTCGGCCACGAGCGCCTGGACGCGGTCCGAGATCCCCGGGGTGAGCGCCGAGCCGACATCGGTGTTCTGGATGGTCATGTGGGATCAGCCCTTCACAGCGCCGGTGAGGCCACCGACGATCCGACGCTCGAACACGCTGAAGAACAGCAGAGCGGGGATCATCGACAGCGAGGTGAATGCGAGCACGCGGGCGGTGTCGACGGAGTACTGCGAGGCGAACGCCTGCGTGCCCAGGGGCAGCGTGTACGCGGCCTCGTTGTTGAGGATGAACAGCGGGAGCATGTAGGAGTTCCAGCTGTTCACGAAGGCCAGGATGCCGACGGTGACGACCGCGGGAACGGCCAGCGGCAGCACCATGCGCCAGAAGAACCCGAGGCGTCCGAGTCCGTCGATCGACGCGGCTTCCTGCAGCTCCTTGGGGATCGCCGCGAGGAAGGGCGACAGGATGATGACCGTCAGGGGCAGCGCGAACGCGATCTGCGGGATGATGACCCCCGCGAGGGAGTTCGTCAGTCCGATGTTGCGCACGAGGATGTACAGCGGCGTGATCGCGACGGTCATGGGGAACATGAGCCCGGCGGTGAACAGCGCGTACAGGGCCCCACGTCCGCGGAAGCGGTAGCGCGAGAGGGCGTACGCCGCCATCAGCCCCAGGGCCACGACGAAGACGGTCGTGGCGATCGCGGCGATCGCGGAGTTCCCGACCTGTCCCCAGAACACGCCGCTGACGAGCACGTCGGCGTAGTTCTGCCAGTTCCACTGGGTGGGGAAGCCCGACGGGTCGACCGTGATCTCGGCGTTCGAGCGGAAGCCGCCGAGGATGATGTACACCACGGGGGCGAGCATCAGGCCGATCAGGAGCAGCGCGACGAAGCCCACGATCACAGAGCTCGAGCGGTTGCGGCCCGCGGGGGCGCGGCGGACGGAACGCGGCGCCTTCGGCGCGACGAGGGTGGCGGTGGCAGTCACTTGGTGTCTCCCGTGAGGGCGCCGGCCGTGTCACGACGGAGCACGAAGCGCTGGTAGATGAGGGCGACGGCGAGCGAGATGAGGAACATCACCACGGCCACGGCGCTGCCGTAGCCGAAGCTGCCGGCGTTGCGGCCGTTGGCGACCATGTAGGTGGCCATGGTCGAGGTCCCTGCCGTCGAGGCGACGTACTGGCCCCAGATGATCCAGACGAGGTCGAACAGCTGCAGCGAGCCGATGATCGACAAGAACGCCCAGATGCGGATCGTGGGTCCCATCAGCGGCAGGACGATGTGGCGCTGGATCTGCCAGAACGAGGCGCCGTCGATGGCGGCGGCCTCCGAGAGTTCTTCGGGGATTCCCTGGAGCCCGGCGAGGAAGAGGATGACGGCGAAGCCGATGTACTTCCACGTGATGATGATCAGCAGGGTCCAGATCGCCAGCGCGGGGTCGGAGATCCAGTCGGCCTGGAGGGAAGACAGGCCGATCTTCTCCAGCGCCCCGTTGAGCGCTCCGCCGGACTGCAGCATCAGGCCCCAGCCGAGGCCGACGACGACCTCGGAGATGACGTAGGGCACGAAGATCAGCACGCGGATGAGCGACTGCGCCCGCATCTTGCGGTTCAGCAGCAGCGCGAGCCCGAGGGCGAGCGGTCCCTGCAGCACGAGCGAGCCGACCACGATGAAGACGTTGTGCCCGAGCGCCTCGTGGAAGGCGGGGTCGGTGAGGATCGTGAGGTAGTTGCGGAAGCCGACGAAGTCGGTGGGGGCCCCAAATCCCGACCAGCTGTAGAAGCCGTAGAAGGCGGCGAGGGCCACCGGCAGGATGACGAACGAGACGAAAACCACCAGGGCAGGCCCCAGGAGGATCGCGAGCTCGCCGCGGATGCGCCAGTTCTCGCGGCGCCGCCGAACGGAGGCCGGCCCGGCCGAGGGGGTGCGGGTGGCACCCTCCTCGGCCAGGCGGCGACCGGCGGCGTCGTCCGACGCGGTGGCGACGGGGTGACGCACGGTGGTCATCGGGAGCTTCCTCAGGAGCGCGATGCAGCCGCGTTGACGGCGTCGACGATGCCCTGCGGGCTGCCCTTGCCGGCGAACATGTCGACGACGGCGACGTTCAGCGCGTTGCCGACGTTCTGGCCGTAGAGGGTGTCGAGCCACACCGACACGTAGGGGGCGTCGGTGTAGGCGGCCAGGGCCGACTGCAGAGCCGGCGTGGTGACCGCGCTCGTGGCCTCGCTGGAGGCGGGGATCGTCTGGAAGGCGTCGGCGTACCGCTCCTGGTTCTCCTGGGTCACCATGAAGTTCAGGAAGTCGGTGCACTGTGCGGGAGCGTTGACCCAGCACGCGTAGCCGTCGACACCGCCCATGATGGCGCCGGGCTCTCCGTCACCGCCGGGGACCTCGGGGAAGGGGAACCAGCCCAGGTCGGCGAGCGGCTGCTCGTCGGGGGTCAGCGAGGCGATGACGCCCGGGTTCCAGGCGCCCATGAGCTCCATGGCGGCCTGGTGGTTGGCGAGCAGACCCGCCGACGACCCCGCGCCCTGCTGGGCGGCGGTGGTGAGGAAGCCCTCGTTGAACGGCTTCGTGGCGAGGAAGGACTGCAGGTTCTCGCCCGCTTCCAGCCAGCACGGGTCGTCGAAGCTGCGGCTCTCGGCGGCATCGGTGAGCACGTTCTCGGCGCAGGCGCGGAGGGCGAAGTTGTAGTACCAGTGCGCGGCGGGCCACGCATCCTTGGCGCCCACGGCGATCGGGGCGACGCCGGTGGCCTTGATCTTCTCGTCGGCGGCCTCGAGGTCGGCGATCGTCGCGGGGGCTTCGGTGACGCCGGCGGCGGCGAGGAGGTCCTGCGAGGTGAAGATGCCCGAGGGGAGGACGGCGACGGGCATGCCGTAGTTCTTGCCGTCGACCTCGAACGCACCGAGCGAGCCGCCGAGCGCGGTCTTGACGTCGGCCGAGATCTTGTCGGTGAGGTCCATCGCCTGGCCGGCCTTGACGATGTCGGCGAGCTTGCCGCCTCCGCGCGCCATGAAGATGTCGGGCGCGTCTCCGGAGTTCAGTGCGGTCTGGAGCTTGCCGTCCATCTCCTCGTTCTGCAGGGACTGGATCTCGATGGTGACACCGGGGTTGGCCGCTTCGAAGGCGGCGGCGGTGTCTTCCCAGTACTTCTTGCCGTCGCCCGTGGTGGAGTTGTGCCAGAACGTCAGGGTGACGCTGCCGTCGGCGTTCTGTCCTCCGCCTCCGCCCGCGCAACCGCCGAGGGCGAGGGTGCCGGCGACGGCGATGGCCGCTGCGGCGATGATCTTCCGCGTTTTCATGTGATTCCCGTTTCTCTTCGTCGAGGTGCGTCCCTCGCGGGATGCTCCGGTTTTCGGCTGCGATGCCGGTCGTTCACGCCCGGATGTGCGGTCCGGGGTGTCAGAAGTGTCACCCGCGGGATGACCATCGTCAAACGTTTTCGAAAATGATTTCCACGACTAGTCTCGAGCCGTGAACAGACGCGCCACCATCCACGACGTCGCCACGGCCGCGGGCGTCTCGGTGGCGACCGTGTCCAAAGCCGTCAACGGTCGGTACGGTGTCTCGCCCGAGACCGTGGCGCGCGTCCTCGACGCCGTCGAGGCGCTCGGGTACGAGTCCAGCTTGGTCGCCAGCAGCATGCGCTCTCGCCGCACCGGGGTGATCGGCGTCCTGGTGGCCGACATCGAACCGTTCTCGGCCGAGATCCTCAAGGGCGTGGGCGGAGCGTTGTCCGGCACCGGCTACGACCTGTTGGCGTACAGCGGTTCGCGTCGTGACGGCGAGGGCTGGGAGCGGCGATCGCTCAGCCGGCTCAGTGGCACCCTCATCGATGCGGCGATCATCGTGACCCCCACGGTGGTCAACGTCGTCAGCGAGGTGCCGATCGTCGCGGTCGACCCGCACACCGGCCGGGCCGACCTCCCCACGGTCGAATCCGACAGCTACACCGGTGCACAGCAGGCCGTCCACTATCTCGCTCAGCTCGGACACCGCCGCATCGGCTTCATCGCCGGCCGCCCCGATCTGCGGTCGGCGGTGGCGCGCGCCTCCGGTTACCGTGCGGGGCTCGCGGCGGCCGGCATCCCGTTCGATCCGGTCCTCGTGGGGGTCGGGCGTTACGAGCAGGACGTCGCCCGGGAAGCCGCGCACACCATGCTCGCCCTGCCCGACCGGCCGACGGCCGTGTTCGCCGCGAACGACCTGTCGGCCCTGTCGATCATCGAGGTCGCCGGGGAACGCGGGCTCCGGGTGCCCGACGATCTCTCGGTGGTCGGGTTCGACGACGTGCCCGAGGCCGCGCGCGCTCAGCCGGGGCTGACCACCGTGCGGCAGCCGATGAAGCGCCTCGGCGCCGAGGCGGTGCGGATCGTGCTGGCCCTCATGGCGGGGGAAGAGCTGCCCGAGACCCACGTTCAGCTGCCCACTCGACTCGTCGTCCGCGCCACGACCGCCGCCCCGCCGTCCCGCTGACACGGCCGCGGCGGGGCGGCGGCCGGACGTCCCGCTGACACGGCCGCGGCGGGGCGGCGCGCCGCGCGGCCGGACCGAACTCCGGAGTTCTCGGCCGTGGCGGCGGGAAGCCCGGTGGCGGAACGGTCCGACGTGCGGTTCCTCAGGAGTTCGGTCGCCGCGCCACCGGCGTCGTGCTCCGGATGCCGAGCGGCTAGGGTCGCGGCGTGACCGTTGTGCTTCTCGCCCCCGACGGGTTCAAGGGCTCGATCTCCGCGGCCGATGCCGCCGCGTCGCTCGCCGCGGGGTGGCGGAGCGTCCGGGGCGACGACCGTATCGTCGAGCTCCCGATGGCCGACGGCGGCGAGGGAACCCTCGATGCCTTCCTCGTCGCCGTGCCGGGGGCGCGCCGGATGCCGGTGCACGTCACGGGTCCGCACGGCCGCGAGGTCGCGGCATCCTGGGTCCTCCTCCCCGCGACGGGGGACGCCCCGCGCGGCACGGGGGTCGTGGAGTTGGCCTCGACCTCGGGCATCGAGCTGCTCGGCGACACCCTGCGCCCGCTCGATGCCGGTACGCACGGGTTCGGACAGGCGATCACCGCGGCCCTGGATCACGGCGTCTCGCGGCTCGTGCTGGCGATCGGGTCGAGCGCCTCGACCGACGCCGGCTTCGGTGCGCTTTCCGCGCTCGGGGCGAGGATCACGGATGCCGCGGGCGTCGAGGTCGCCGCCGGGCTGCGGGGGATGCGCGACGCCGCCCGCCTCGACCGCTCCGGGCTGCGCCCGCTCCCACCCTCCGGGGCGCTCGTCCTGACGGACGTGCGGAGTCCCCTCACCGGCCCGCGCGGCGCGGCGGCGGTGTTCGGGCCGCAGAAAGGCCTCGGGCCCGACGAGATCGCCGACGCCGACGCGGCGCTCGCCCGGGCGGCGGCGCTCCTGGGCGTCGATGCGACCGAGCCCGGTGGCGGCGCGGCCGGCGGCACCGGCGCGGCGTTGCTCGCGTGGGGCGCCGAGCTGGTGCCGGGGGCCGAGCGGATCGCCGACCTCGTCGGCCTCGCGGACGCCATCACCGCCTCCGACGTCGTCATCACGGGCGAGGGATCCTTCGACGCGAGCTCCGGTGCGGGCAAGGTGCCCGAGCGGGTGGCGGCCCTGGCTCGCGCGTCGGCGTGCCCCGCGCTGCTCGTGGCCGGGCGCATCGCTCCGGATGCCGACACCTCGGCGTTCCGCGACGCGGTCGCCCTCGCCGACCTTGCCGGTTCGCCCGAGGCGGCCCTGTCGGCCCCGGGCGCGTGGCTCACCGCTGCCGGCGCGACCCTGGCGCGCGGGTTCGGGGCGCGCAGCGGTGCTCCGACGCGGGACTGACGCGGCACGATCGCCGAATCGCCCCCCGACTCGCGGGCGGTGGAGCCGTCGCCCCCCGCGGCTCCGGTACCGTCGAGGTGTGTCCACCGTGTCCAGCAGCAAAGACGACGAGGTCGATCTCCTCATCGACGCGTGGTCGCAGTTGCTGCCCGACGTCGATCTGACCCCCCTCGACGTCATGTCGCGGCTGCGCCGTGCCGCTTTCCACCTGTCGAAGCTGCGCGCGCGCGCCTTCGCGAGCGCCGACATCGCCGTGTGGGAGTTCGACGTGCTCGCCGTCCTCCGCCGCGCAGACACCGAGCTCAGCGCCACGCGGCTGATCTCGGCGACGATGATCGGCAGCGCGGCGATGACCAATCGCCTCGACAAGCTCGCGGACCGCGGGCTCGTGCACCGTCGCCCCAACCCCTCGGATGGGCGGGCGATCCTCGTGGCCATCACTCCCGAGGGCATCGAACGCGTCGACGCGGCGATGACCGAACTCGTGCGGCTCGAAGCCGACGCCCTCCGCGACGTGAATCGCGCCGATCAGGCGATGCTGGCGCGCGTGCTGCGGGTGCTCGCCGCCGGCGAGACCCACGAGGCGTAATCGACCTCGACGCACGGCCGCTCGTCCTCGACGGCGGGTGGCCGCCGGCGCGCGGCTGGTGGGCGGCTGCTGCCGCTCGACTCCGGCGGACATCGCCGCGTTCGCCGCTGCTCTGAGCTGAGCCGCGACCCGACGCGGCACCCTCAGCGCTGATCGATCCGGCCGCGCCGACCGCCGCGTTCGCTCAGGAGCGCGATCTCCTCAGGGTTCCATCCGAACGCGTTCTGCATCTGGTCGCCGAGGGTCGAGAGTGCCGACGGCAGGGCCGTCGCCACGCCATGCCGGACGTCGACGGCGCGGTCATCGAGAGCGTGGGCCGCGACCCGCAGCTCGTCCACGAGCGACCTCAGGCGGTCGGGACCGTACGCGGCCGCCACGAGGCGCGCGTCGCTGATCGCGATGACCGTGAGCTCCTGCGGATCGCTGTCGGACAGTCGTGTCGCCGACCCGAGGGACAGGATGACGGTCAGCCCGCAGACCAGAACAGTGGCGATGGCGATCGCCGCGCCGATCTCCAAGGAGCGGAACACCGCCCCCACCGGACCCGCCCACCCGGTCGTCACCCCTACGACGGCGCGCGCCGCCGAGTACACGGCATAGAGACCCATCGCGGTGGCGAGCAGGCGTGCGGGCGTGTGCGGAACCACCGGGGAACGAGCGGCGGCGAGCGCGCAGGCGCCGCTCACCACCGTGAGGACCGCGGCCTTGATCACGAGAGACGTGTCCTCGCTGGTGCTCGCCGTGACGATCGCCGTGGTGATCGCGATCGCCGTGACGACGCCGAGGGCGGCACGTCGGCGTCGCGTCGACAGCGCCGCGACGGCGACGGTCATCGTTCCGGCGGCGAGCACCATGCCGGCGTCCCCGACGGACAGGGCCAGCCGCGCGCCGTCGTACCTGTGCACGACGTACATCACGGTCGAACCGATGGAGAGGATGCCGGCCATGGTCGCGTACTGCAGGAAAGTCGTGAACGGGACGGGCGCGGACGCGCGGGGCAGGGCGATACCCACCACGCTGACGGCGACGCCGATGCACATGGCGGCGAGGCCGATCGTCAGCAGCATCGCTCTCCCCCTCCCCGAGCGGCGGTGCACGGTTCCGCCACCTTATCGGCCGGGAGTCGCGGTCCGCGGTCGCCCGCCGCGGGCGTTGCCGTGCTCATCGTTGCGGCTCCGCGTGCAGAACCGCAGCCCGACGGGACGCGAGGTCAGGTGAAATCGGCGGCCAGGCCGTTGCGGTGGTACTCGAAGATGATGCTCGTGCGGGTGGATGCCACGCTGTGCCGGGCTGAGAGTTGATCGACGACGAAGCGGCGCACGGCGGAGGAGTCGTCCACCGCGATGTGCACGAGGAAATCGTCGGCCCCGCCGAGGAAGAAGAGTTGGATGACGTCGGGGTGCTGCCGCACGTCCTGGGCGAACGCGCGGATGCTCTCGTGCCGCTGGCCGGGTCGCAGGGTGACCCCGACGATCGCCTGGAGACCGCGCCCGAGCCGGCTCTGGTCGACCGCGGCGTGGAAGCCGGTGATGAGGCCCCGATCGACGAGGCCCCGCACGCGGGTGTGCGCGGTGGATGCCGCGACCCCGAGCGCGTCGGCGAGGGCGGCATTGGTCATGCGCGCATCGGCGGAGAGCAGCTCGATGATCCGCGCGTCGAGCGGATGGAGATCGTCGTCGGCCATCGCAGATCCTTCGGGTCTCTCGGCTGCAGAATCGTTCGAATGCCGACGATACCGAGGTGAATGGCATCCGTAACGAAGATTCTGCGGATTTACGCCACGGAAACACAACTTTCTGCGATTCTTCCTGCCACCCCCACTCCGAGGAGAGACTCATGCGCGTCGCCGTGCCCACCGAGATCAAGAACAACGAGAACCGCGTCGCCATGACGCCCGCCGGTGTCGATGCTCTGGCGCGGCGCGGGCACGAAGTGCTCGTCCAGGCCGGCGCCGGCGAGGGCAGCGGGTTCTCGGACGAGCAGTACCGCGCCGCCGGCGCCGAGATCGTCGCCACCGCCGACGAGACATGGGCGCGCGCCGAGCTGCTGGTCAAGGTCAAGGAGCCGATCGCCCCCGAGTACGGCTTCCTCCGCGCCGACCTCACGCTCTTCACCTACCTGCACCTGGCCGCCGACCGACCGCTCACCGACGCCCTCATGGCGGCCGGGACGACGGCGGTCGCGTACGAGACGGTGCAGACGGCCGATCGGGCGCTTCCCCTTCTCGCGCCGATGAGCGAAGTCGCCGGTCGCCTGTCGATCATCGAGGGCGCCCATCATCTGCTCCGCGCCTCGGGCGGCCGGGGACTCCTCCCCGGTGGCGTCCCCGGCACTCCCAAGGCGAAGGTCGTGGTCATCGGCGGTGGTGTCGCCGGCGAGCACGCCGCCGCCAACGCGCTCGGACTCGGGGCGGACGTCACCGTCATCGACATCTCGCTGCCCAAGCTCCGTCAGCTCGAAGAGCGTTTCGGCGGCGCGATCCAGACGCGCGCGTCGACCCGACTCGAGATCGCCGAACAGCTCGCCGACGCCGATCTCGTCATCGGGTCGGTGCTGATCCCGGGGGCGGCGGCACCCCAGCTCGTCACCGACGACATGGTCGCGGCGATGAAGCCGGGCTCGGTGCTCGTGGACATCGCGATCGACCAGGGTGGCTGCTTCGAGGGCTCGCGCGCCACGACGCACGACGCCCCGACGTTCCGCGTCCACGACTCCCTCTACTACTGCGTCGCGAACATGCCCGGGGCGGTGCCCCACACCTCCACGCGCGCCCTCTCCAACGCGACGCTGCCGTACATCACCCGCATCGCGGACGCGGGCTGGGAGGCCGCGGCATCCGCCGATCCGGCGCTCGCCCGCGGCCTGAATGTGCGTGCGGGCGTCGTCGTGAACGAGGGCGTGCGCGCCGCGTTCGACCTCTGACGCGGGGTCGCGCGGGGGCGGGGCGCCGCCAGTTCACGTGATCTGGACGAAGTGACGCGGCGTTGCACGCCATCGCATGTACGGTCGGCCAGTTCACGTGATCTGGACGCGGGGCGGGGGCGGGGGC
>NZ_VBUM01000110.1 GCF_005774735.1 Microbacterium sp. 5K110
GCCCCCGACGGAGCGACCGGCTGGCACGAGCTGCCCGTGACCGTCGCGTGAGGGGTCATTTTCTGTCGCCTCGAGCGATGCGAAGCGACAGAAACTGACCCCTCACGCGGTTAGGACAGGGCGTGGCGCAGTTGCTCGATCGCCCAGTCGATCTCGGTCGCGCGGATCGTCAGGGGCGGGGCGATGCGGATCGTCTGGCCGTGCGTGTCCTTCACCAGCACGCCGCGCGACAGGAGCTTCTCGGCGATCTCGCGTCCCGTGCCGACGGCCGGGTCGATGTCGACGCCCGCCCACAGCCCGGCGACGCGCACGGCGGTCACGCCGTGTCCGACGAGGCTCTCGAGACCGTGCGCGAGGTGCTCGCCGAGCGCCTTGGCGCGGGTCTGGAACTCACCGGATGCCAGCATCTCGACGACCCGCAGACCCACCGCGCTCGCGAGCGGGTTGCCACCGAACGTCGAGCCGTGCTCGCCGGGGCGGATGACGCCGAGGACGTCCGCGTTCGCGACGACCGCCGACAGGGGCAGGATGCCGCCACCCAGGGCCTTGCCGAGGAGGTACACGTCGGGCACGACACCCTCGCGGTCGCACGCGAACGTCTCGCCCACGCGGCCGAGGCCCGACTGGATCTCGTCGGCGATGAACAGCACGTTGTTCGCCGAGCAGATCTCGCGCACCCGGCGGAGGAACCCCTCGGGCGGGATCACGACGCCGGCCTCGCCCTGGATCGGCTCGATGAGCACCGCGGCGGTGTTCTCGTCGATCGCCGCAGCGATGGCATCCGCGTCGCCGTACGGCACGTGCACGAACCCCGGCGCGTACGGACCGAAGTCGTCGTGCGCCGTGGGGTCGTCGCTGAAGCCGACGATGGTCGTGGTGCGGCCGTGGAAGTTGCCGTTCGCGACGATGATCGTCGCGGCATCCGGGGCGATGCCCTTCGAGCGGTAGCCCCACGCGCGGGCGACCTTGATGCCGGTCTCGACCGCCTCGGCCCCGGTGTTCATCGGCAGCACCAGGTCTTTGCCGCACAGCTGCGCGAGCGCAGTCGCGAACGGCCCGAGCTTGTCGTTGTGGAACGCGCGGCTCGTGAGCGTGAGGCGCTCCAGCTGCTCACGGGCGGCCGCGAGGATCGCCGGGTGCCCGTGGCCGAAGTTCAGCGCGGAGTACGCCGACAGCAGGTCGAGGTAGCGCTTGCCCTCGACGTCGGTGACCCAGACGCCCTCGGCGCGCGCGGCGACGACGGGCAGCGGGTGGTAGTTGTGCGCGACGTGCGCGTTCTCGGCGGCGATGAGCTGCGCGCCGAGGTCGTCGACGGCGGTGCTCATCGGGTGCCCCCGCGCAGCTCGAGCGTGCAGCACTTGATGCCGCCGCCGCCGAGCAGCAGCTCGGACAGGTCGACGAGCACGGGGGTGTACCCGCGCTCGCGCAGCTGCGCCTCGAAGCCCTTCGCGCGCGGCGAGATGATGACGTTCTTGCCGTCGCTGGCCGAGTTCAGGCCGAACACCGCGCCGTCGGCATCCGAGACCCGGATGGCATCGGGGTAGCGCTCGCGCAGGATCGCCTGGCTGCGCTCGTCGAACGCGTTCGGCAGGTACGCGATGTTGGCCTTCTCGACACCGCCGGGGCCCTCGACGGGATCGAGCACCGCGATCGCGGTGTCGAGGTGGTAGAACCGCGGGTCCGTGAGGGTCAGCGAGACGACATCGCGCGAGAAGACCTCGCCCACCTCGCGGTGGCTGTCGCCGGTGGAGCGGAAACCGGTGCCGGCGAGGATCGTGTTCCCGACGAGCAGGAAGTCGCCCTCGCCCTCGTTGACCTCGACGGGCTCGGCGACCTGGAAGCCGTTCGCGGCGAACCAGTCGATGAACGCGGGGGCCTCGTCGGCGCGCTCGCGGAAGCGGAACTTCGGTCCGTATGCGACGCCGTCGATCACGAAACCGCCGTTGGCCGTGTAGACCATGTCGGGCAGTCCCTCGACGGGGTCGATGAGCTCGATCTCGTGGCCGAGTTCGGTGTACGTGTCGTACAGCGCCTGCCACTGGCGCACGGCCAGGTCGGTGTCGGTGGGGCGCGACGGCTCCATCCACGGGTTGATGCTGTAGCTGACGGTGAAGTGCTCGGGCCGGCACATCAGGTAGCGGCGGTGCTGCTGCACGCGCTCGACCGGTGCGGTCTCGGCGGTGGCGGCGGTGGTGTTCGCGGACATCTCGACTCCTCAGGAGAAGGTGCGGCGGACGCTGTCCTCTGGGCCCGGTGGCCCTTCGACCCGGCGGCACCCGAGGCGCCGTGCGGGGAAAGGTCGGTCCGGGCACGCCGCGGCCATTGTCTCACGCGGGCGCGTGGGCGCGCGAGCGACGGGCGCAACCTCGGCGATCCGCGCCGGGTCAGTGGCATCCGGCCGGATCGGGCGGAGGGTGCGTGAAGCGCTGAGGTTATGCGCAGCGCGACAGCAGGAACAGACGCCAAGCGTTTATGGCCCGCGGCACCTGTCGGGCGAAATCACTCGTGAACTGCGCGGCGTCTCGGCCCTGGCTCCCGACACGGCAGCTGCGCGAGCCGCCGGACCGACCGATACTGAGCCCTTCGACGCACGAAGGGCTAATTGTGCTACATTTCATCTCGGCCGATCTTCTCTGTCGGAGTGCGAGCTCATCGTGAGCCCGATCTGGGAGGAGTCGAGTCGTAAGCACGGTGTCAGCCAATCCGACCAGGTCTACGCGATCCTGCACGCGACCTATGTCGCAACGCTTCCGGAAACCGGGCAACGCGGAGGGAGGGTGGTGCTCTACATCGGACCCGAGCACGCACAGACCTCCCGTGAACTCGAGGTCCTGGTCGAAGACTTCGGCGGAGTCCCCGAAGCCCGGGTCTTCCATGCCATGCGTCTGGGGCCGAAGCTGAGACGGTATCGAGAGGAGAACCCCGGATGATCGAGAGCAATGACACCCGGGCGGAGCGGATCTCCGAGTCCGGCAGCCCTGTTGCGGCCCCCCTTGACGTCCGCGCTGGCGACGCGGCCTCCGCAGCGGGGCGCGCATTCCTTCTCCGCGAGTTCGGCGACGAGCAGAACATCCGCGAAGCCATGCGCAAGCCCGGACGTCCGCCCCGTTCCGCCGCAGCATCCGGGACCTCTCCCACCGTGCGAGGGCGAGTTCCACAAACCGACTACGAGAAACTCAGCGCGATCAGAGCAACGACCGGGAAAACCGAGAGCGAACTCGTACGCGAGGGGATCGCGATGGTCATCGGGCGGTACTCGACGCACACCGACGTGGCGTAGCGAGGTACCGGGCGTGACCCAACCTCGACCCTTCCCGGGGGCGGCGACGAACAGAGCGCCCGCCTGCGGTGCCCCTCGCTGTGAACACGCTGAGGCTCATCACCACTTCATCCGATATTCGTTTCGCCTTCCCGATCCGACCGACGTGCCCGAGCGATTCGACACGCTTCCGCCGGGGCTGACTTCGCGTCGCAATGGGCATATGCCTCTCCGACCGATCCCCAGGTCCCGGGGCATTCGATCGTCGAAGTAACGAACTTCGCCGGCTGGCATCGTGACGTCGTTCACAGGGCCAGCAACTGACACCTGCCGAATCGCTCGGGCATCCGGTCGCGCGGCGTCATCGACTCGGCCCGTGTCAGTCCCCCGTGGGAGGATGACCTCGATGTCCACCTCGACCGCGACCCTGGAATACTCCGTCGTCCTCGACGAATCCGCCGGTGTCGTCCGCATCCTCGACCGTCGCGTGTTCCCCGCCCGGGTGGAATGGGTGGATGCCACGACCCCCGACGAGGTCGCCTCGGCGATCCGCGACATGGTGACGCAGAGCTCGGGCCCGCTGTACGCGGCGAGCGCCGGGATGGCCCTCGCCGCCCTGCAGGCGCGCGGGCTGCCCCTGGGTGAGGCGCGCACGGCCCTCGGACGCGCGGGCCGCGCCCTCGCGACCGCCCGCCCGACGAACGCGCACCCGCGCGACGCGGTGGCCCGCATCCTCGACGCCGGCCGCGACGCCGACGACACCGTCGCCCTCGTCGCCGCGACGCTCGAGACCGCGACCGCCGTGGACCGCGACTACCGCGAGGCGAGCCTGCGCCTGGGCCGGGCGACGCTGTCGCTGCTGCCCGAGTCGCCGCGCATCCTCACGCACTGCTGGGCCGACGCCTACCTGTTCGGTCTCGTCGCCGCGGCGCGCGAAGCCGGTCGCGAGATCGAGTGGGTCGCGACCGAGACCCGCCCCTACCTGCAGGGCGCCCGGCTCACCGCGCACTCGCTGCGCGAACTCGACCAGAAGGTCACGCTCATCACCGACGGCATGGCCGCCGCCGCGCTCGCCTCGCCGCGGGGCGTCGGCACCGGCCCCATCGACGCCGTCGTCACCGCGGCCGACCGGGTCGCCCTCGACGGGTCGGTCGTGAACAAGGTCGGCACGCTCGCGCACGCGGCCGCGGCGGCGGCGTTCGGCATCCCGTACTTCGCGATGGTCGAGGCGCCCGATCCCGGAGCCCCCACCGGCGCCGACATCGTCATCGAGGACCGCGACCCCCGCGAGGTGCTCGAGGTGCTCGGTCAGCGCACCGCGAGCCCCCTCGTGACCGACGCGTGGTACCCCGCGTTCGACGTCACTCCCCCGCGCCTGGTGACCCGCATCGCCACGAGCCGCGGAACGTTCGAGCCCGCGCGCGTCGGTGAGCACTTCTCGACCGATCCGGATGCCACAGCCGTCGACGCCGCACCCGCGCTCCGCCGACGCCGCTCCCCCGCCGATCCCGCCCCGATCGCCGCGACCGTGCAGCCCGACACCGTCGCCTTCCGTCCCGTGTCCCCTTCTCCCGACGAGGATCCCCAATGACCGCCATCTCCGCCGACGTCGTCGTTCTCGACATCGAGGGCACCACGAGCGCCGCAGGGTTCATCCTCGGCGACCTGTACGACTACGCCCGTCCGCGCCTCGACGAGGTGCTCGGCCGCGACGACGACACCGTTCGCGCCGCGCGCGCCGACGCGATCGCCGAGACCGGTCTGGATGCCGACGCCACCGACGCCGAGATCGCCGAGGCGCTCCGCGGACTCATGGCCTCCGACGTCAAGTCGACGCCGCTGAAGACCCTGCAGGGCATCATCTGGGCCGAGGGCTTCGCCGCGGGCGAGATCCACTCGCAGTTCTTCGAGGACGTGCCCGCGCGGCTGAGAGCGTGGAGCGACAACGGCATCCGTGTGGCCGTCTACTCGTCCGGCTCGGTCGCCTCGCAGGTGCCGTGGTTCCGCCACGCCCCGCAGGGCGACCTGACCGTGCTCGTCGAGGACTTCTTCGACACCGTCAGCGCGGGCCCCAAGAAGGAGTCCGGCTCGTACGACCGCATCGCCGCCGCGCTCGGGGTGGAGCCTTCGCGGGCCCTGTTCCTCACTGATCACCCCGACGAGGTCACCGCGGCCCTCGCCGCCGGCTGGCAGGTCGTCGCGCTCGACCGCGAAGGGGAGCCGTGGCACGGCGCGAACTTCGCGGCTCCGGCGGTGGCATCCTTCGACGAGATCGGGCTCACCCGGTGACCCTCCCCCACCCCGACCGGGTGCGCGCCGCCGGGGCGGCCCTCGCCGCCGAGGCCGCGCGCTTCTCGGGCTACGGCTGGATGCGCGGCACCTCGGGCAACCTCTCGATCGTGGTCGACCGCGATCCGCTCGTGCTCGCCGTCACCGCCTCGGGCCTGGACAAGTCCGAACTCACCGATCGCGACGTCGTTCTCATCGGCGCCGACGGCGACGCCCTCGACGCCGCCGACCCCCGCCCGCCCTCGGCCGAAGCGGGGCTGCACGCCCACATCGCCGCGCGCACGGGAGCGGGGGCGGTGTTCCACGTGCACGCGTTCGACGCGGTCGTCGCGGGGCATCGGTGGCCGGGCGGGGTCGAGATCCGCGACATGGAGATGCTCAAAGGCATAGGCCACCGTGCCCACGACGAGACCGTGACGATCCCCGTCATCGCGAACGACCAGGACATGACCGTCGAGGCCGCCCGCTTCGACGAGGTCTACGTCCCGGCGACCGCGGAGGTCCCCGAGGTGCCCGCACTCATCGTCGCGAGCCACGGCATGTACGCCTGGGGCGCCGACGTCGCCGCGGCCCGCCGCCACCTCGAGATCACCGAGTGGCTGCTGCGTTTCGCGGTCGCGACGCGCTGAGGTCCGGCATCCCCGGGTCGCCCCGCACCCGACTTGTCTGTGCGTCCCCTCGCCCTCACCCCGCGATAAACGCTCCCTGCACTGAGACACGCTCGCTGAGCGCGTTTCTCGATGCAGGAAGCGTTTATCGCTGCGACCGCTGGGACCGCGGGCAGCGCGGGTACCCCGACGACTACCGCGTCGGAGTCAACGCGCGGGCCTCGCGCTCCCACGCCTGCGTCGCCATCTGCACGGCGTCCCACGGGGAGCCGAGCGGGGGCGTGTACGACAGGTCGAGGTCGCTCATCTCGGCCACGGTCATGCCGTGGTGGAGCGCCGTGGCATAGGTGTCGACGCGTTTGGAGATCTCCGCGCCGCGCGTCCCGACGAGCTGGGCGCCCAGCAGACGCCCGTCGCGGGTGTCGCCGGTGATCCGGATGCTGATCGGGGTGGCGCCCGGGTAGTAGCGTTTGTGGTCGTCGGCGATCGCGGTGTGGCTGTGGGGCGCGAAGTCCGCCGCGACGGCCTCGTGGTCGCGCAGGCCGGTGCGCGCGGCGACGACGTCGAACACCTTCACGACCTGCGTGCCGAGGCTGCCCGCGAACCGGGCGTCGCCGCCGATCGCGTTCTCGCCGGCGACGCGGCCCTGCTTGTGCGACGTGGTGCCGAGCGGCAGGTACGTGACGCCGAGGAGACGGTGGTGGGTGACCACGCCGTCGCCTGCGGCCCAGACGTTCGGCACACCCGTGCGCATCTGCTCGTCGACCACGACCGCCCCGCCGGCGCCGGTCGAGGCGCCCGCCGCGGTGAGCAGCTCGGTGTTGGGGCGGACCCCGACCACGACCAGCACGAGGTCGGCGGTGTGGGCGACGGGCTCGCCGTGGTGCGTGCCGGTGACGGTGAGACGACCGCTGTCGCGGGCGACCGAGGCCACGCGGGTGTCGGTGCGGACGTCGACGCCGTGCCGGGTGAGCTCGTCGTGGACGAGGGAGCCGAGCTCGGGGTCGAGGGTCGACAGCACCTCGGGCCCGCGCTGGAGCTGCGTGACGTGGAGCCCCCGGACGGTGAGAGCCTCGGCCATCTCGAGACCGACGTACCCCGCGCCGACGATGATCGCGCTCCGGGGCTCGTGCTCGTCGAGGTAGCGCTCCAGCGCGAAGGTGTCGCCCATCGAGTGCAGCAGGTGCACGCCGTCGTCGGGTCCGAGCTCGTCGAGGCCCGCGATGCCGGCGGTCGCGGGCGACGCCCCGGTCCCGACCATGAGCGCGTCGTAGGGGATCGTCGACTCGGCGCCGTCGGCGGTGCGCACGGTGAGCTTCTGGCCGGTGACGTCGATGCCGGTGGCGAGGGTGTCCAGGCGCAGCGTCATGCCCGTGGCCTCGAGGTCGGCGTGGGTGCGGTGCGCCAGGGACTGCCAGGGCTGCACCTCCCGCGAGAAGAAGTACGGGATGCCGCAGATGGAGAAATTCGGGTACGCGTCGGCGACCACGACCGTGACGTCGACGGAGGGGTCGAGCTCACGGGCGCGCAGCGCGGTGGAGATTCCGGCGTCGCTTCCGCCGATGGCAACGAGGTGCATGAGGACCTTTCAGGATCGGGATTCGAGGTGCACGGGGGTCATGACCTCGCTCGCGGCCCGGGCGGCGGTCGGGAAGAACAGGACGACGAGCGCGAGTCCGAGGGCGGCGCCGGCGAACTGCGCCAGGACGAACGGGGGAACCGCCGCGGGGGCGATACCGGTGAAGGTGTCGGTGAACATCCGCGCGATCGTCACGGCCGGGTTGGCGAAGGAGGTGGAGCTGGTGAACCAGTACGCCGCACCGATGTACGCACCCACCGCGGCCGCGGTGGTCACCCCGGTCGAGGTGCGGGCGAGGGCGAAGATCAGCAGCACGAGTCCGGTGGTGGCCACCACTTCTCCCACCAGGTGGCCGCCGGTGGCGCGCTCGTTCGCCGAGAAGGCGGGGGCGACGTCGAACATCACGCCGGCGAGGAGCGTCCCGGCGGTACCGCCGAGGACCTGCGCGGCGATGTACGGACCGAGGTCGCGCAGCGGCAGGCCGGTGCCCCACCGGCGCCCGAGCACCCAGTCGGCGACCGACACCACGGGGTTCAGGTGCGCCCCCGAGACCGGCCCCAGCATGAGGATGATCACGGCCAGCCCGAGAGCGGTGGCCAGGCTGTTCTCGAGGAGCTGCAGCCCGACATCGTCCGGCGAGAGCCGCTGCGCGGCGATGCCGGATCCGACGACCACCGTGACCAGCAGACCCGTGCCGACGAACTGCGCCGCCACACGGCGAGCAAGGTAGGGCCGGCGGGGAGCGGAGACGGATTCGGTGGGAGTCACGGGTTCATCTTGACCTGCGAGTGATAGATCAGTCAATATTGAGGCAATGAACGTTGAGAGAACTTCGGACGTGGAGGATCGCGCCGCTCGGCACGCCGCCCTCGGCGATCCGTCGCGCCTGCGGATCGTGGATCTGCTCACCCTGGGCGACCTGTCTCCCTCGGAGATCCGCGCCACCCTCGGCCTGCCGTCGAACCTCGTCGCGCACCACCTGAACGTCCTCGAATCGGTGGGAATGGTGGAACGCTCGCGTTCCGAGGCCGACCGTCGGCGCAGCTATGTGCGCTTGACGGAAGCGGCGCTGGCCGATCTGGCCCCCGGGAGAACGGAACGCGCGCAGCGCGTAGTGTTCGTCTGCACCGCCAACTCGGCGCGGTCGCAGCTCGCCGCCGCCCTCTGGGCCACGCGCAGCACCATCCCCGCTGCGTCCGGCGGCACGCACCCCGCCGACCGGATCGCCCCGGGCGCGGTGGCCACCGCCGAGCGCCACGCGCTCGCCCTCTCCGCCGGATCGCCGCGGGCGCTGGACACCGTGCTCACCGACTCCGATTTCGTCATCACCGTGTGCGACACGGCGCACGAAGAGATCGGCGTGACCGGCAACCTGCACTGGTCGATCCCCGACCCGGTGCGCACCGGCACCGACGACGCCTTCGACTCGGCCTACGACGAGCTGGAGCGCCGCATCACCGAACTCGCCCCTCGACTCACCGCCCCCTGACCACCGAAGGAACACCCGTGAGC
>NZ_VBUM01000111.1 GCF_005774735.1 Microbacterium sp. 5K110
AGAGGGGGCGGGGGCGCCGTCGCGACGCCCCCGCCGAGGATCACTTGCCGAGGCCCAGGAGGACCGGGGCGACCAGACCGGCGATCAGACCGCCGACGAGGGGACCGGCGACCGGCACCCAGGCGTAGCCCCAGTCGCTGGAACCCTTGCCCTTGATGGGGAGGATCGCGTGCGCGATACGCGGACCGAGGTCACGCGCAGGGTTGATCGCGTAACCGGTCGGGCCACCGAGGGAGGCGCCGATACCGACCACGAGCAGGGCCACGGGCACGGCCGCGAGGCCGCCGATGCCGCCGGGGACGCCGATGTCGGCGACGCCGTAGTCGGCGAATCCGAAGATCACGAAGACCAGGACGAAGGTCGCGATGACCTCGGTGAGGAAGTTGAAGCCGTACGAGCGGATGGCGGGTCCGGTGGAGAAGACGCCCAGCTTGGCGGCGGGGTCCGGCTCGTCGTCGAAGTGCTGCTTGTAGGACGCCCAGGCCAGCACGGCACCGATGATGGCACCGACCAGCTGCGCGGCGACCGCGACGAGGAATTGGACGAACGCGATCTTGCCCGCGACGAGCAGACCGATGGAGACGGCGGGGTTCAGCTGAGCACCGGAGTACGCCGAGACGATCACACCGGCGAAGACCGCGAGGCCCCATCCCCAGTTGACCATCAGGAATCCACCGGCGTTGCCCTTGGTCTTGGCCAGCGCCACGTTGGCGACCACACCGCAACCCAGGAGGATCAGCATCGCGGTACCGACCACCTCCGAGAGGAAGTACAGCCCCAGGTTCACTTCTTGCATGTCGTCATCGACCTTTCTGTTTTCGCCCGGACGCCATCGGCTCGGGCAACTGTGCGGCTCGGTGATCCGAACCTACGACCGCCGTGCGGGCGCGCAACAGACGGCGCGCCCGCACGTTCTCTCAGATTCGCGCGACTCCGGCCTCGGCGAGGTCGACGCGGTGCGCGGAACGGAGCTTCTCAGTGGCCCGCGCGATCTCTTCGTCGATGCGGGCGGTGTCCCAGCCGAGCGGGCCGGCGACGGCCTCGGCCACCTCGCGCAGCGTGCGCTCGGTCATCCCGCCGACGAAGGCGAGATGCGTTCGGCGCAGCAGCACGTCGATGAGGTGGACGACCTGCTCGTTCTCCGCGATCCACGTCAGCTCCTCGCGGTAGTAACCGGGGGCGTGCTCGAGAGCGGTGGGCTCGGCGGGCAGCACGGCCAGGATCGCGTCCGCGCGGGTGCCGTAGCGCTCGAGCATGGCATCCACGAGCTCGGCGGAGTGAGCATTCGTGCGGGCAGCGACCCAACGACGGCGCTCGGCGGGCGTGGTGGGGAAGCCCTTGCCGCCGCCGATGGGCAGGCCCTGCGTGCTCACGCGGTGCGGGCGGCGCAGCTTCTGGAGCGTCTTCATGCTGAGGTGCTCGGCGAGGGCGCGGAACGTGGTCCACTTACCCCCGACGAGGCTCATCGCGGGGGTGCCGCCGATCTCGTCCTCGACGATCCGGTAGTCGCGCGAGACGAAGCCGGGGGCGGTGTCGTCGTGACGGGGGAGCGGACGGATGCCGGAGAAGGTGTAGACGATCTGCGATCGGTCGACCGGCACGGTGGGGAAGACGTGACCGATGAGGTCGAAGAAGTACTCGATCTCGTCGTCGGTGCACACGACCGGCTGCGACGGGTCGGCGTCGATGTCGGTGGTCCCCACCAGGACGCGGTCCTTGAGCGGGTAGATGAGGACGATGCGACCGTCGGAGTGCTCGAAGAAGATCTCGCGACCGCCGGTGGCTGCCAGCAGCTCGGGGTTGTCGAGCACGACGTGCGAGCCCTTGGTGCCGCCCATGAACTGCGTCGGCAGTCCCATCGCGCCGTTGGTGAGGTCGGTCCACGGCCCCGAGGTGTTCAGGATGACCTTGGCCGCGACCGAGAATTCCTCGCCGGAGAGCTCGTCGCGCACACGCACGCCGTTCTCGTCCGCGCCGACGGCCGAGACGTAGTTGACCGCCTGGGTGCGGCCTCCGCCGGCGACGATGCCGTCGTGCAGCACGTCGAGAGCGATGCGCTCCGGGTCGTGCATGGAGGCGTCGAAGTACGTGGCGGTGTAGGCCAGGTCGGGGTTGAGGCGCGGGAGCGCCGCGAGCGACTTCTTCTTGCCGAGGAAGGTGTGGCGGGGAACGGTGCCACCGTCGCGCGAGAAGGTGTCGTACATGATGAGGCCGACCTTGATCAGCAGCGCGCCGCGCTCGTTCGGCTTGCCGCGACCGTGGGTCACGAGCAGGCGGAAGGGTGCCGAGAGGATGCCGGAGAACGTCTTGTAGATCGGGATCGTGGTCTCGAGCGGCTTGACGTAGTGCGGGGCCGTCTTGATCAGGTCGTTGCGCTCGGTGACGGCTTCCTTCACGAGACGGAACTCGCCGTTCTCGAGGTAGCGGATACCGCCGTGGACCATGTGGCTCGAGGCCGAGGAGGCGCCCGAGACGAAGTCGCCGCGCTCGACCAGGGCGACCTTCACGCCCTGGAGGGCGAGGTCGCGGAGGGTGGCGATGCCGTTGATGCCCCCTCCGATGATGAGGACGTCGAGGTCGTCGGCGTCGCGGAGCGCCTGGACATCGGCGCGAATCGAAGAAGAGGGGGACGACATGTCGACTGCGACCTTTCGTTGTGGGTACGCGAAACAGGATGCGCGCCGCTGCACGTTGTTGCAAGCCCCTTGAACAAACGTGCAGAATGGGCAAGGCGGAAAGGCGGGGGACGATGACGCAGACCGAGGAGCGCTCGCGCGATGCGCTGCGCGCCGCGCAGCTGTACTACATGCAGGACCTGACGATGGATGCCATCGCGCACGAGATGCGCGTCTCGCGATCCTCCGTGTCGCGGCTGCTGCAGCACGCCCGCGATGTCGGCCTGGTGACGATCTCGATCAGCCCGCCCGACGACGCGCGCGGCCAGATGGCTCAGCGCATCGCCGACCGCTTCGGGATCACCGCGCACGTCGTGCCGACGCCGTCCCGAACGTCGGAGGCCGAGCGGCTCGAGCGGACGGCGCTGACCGCCGCGCGCATCCTCGCGGAGCGCATCGAGTCGTCGATGACGGTCGGTATCGCGTGGGGGTCCACGCTCTCGGCGATCGCGCGGCACGTCCCCTCCAAGGACGTGCCCGACACCCACATCGTCCAGATGAACGGGGCGGCCAACCTCCGTACCTCCGGCATCCCGTACGCGGGGGAGATCCTGTCCCGCTTCGGGGCGGCCTGGTCGTCGTCGGTGCACCAATTCCCGGTGCCGGCGCTCTTCGACGACCCGAGGACCAAGCAGGCGATGTGGCGGGAACGGTCGGTGCGCTCGGTGCTGGAGATCCAGCAGCGTGTCGGCTTGTTCGTCTTCGGTCTCGGGTCCCCCCACGCCGATGTGCCCTCCCACGTCTACAGCGGCGACTACTTCGACGAGCGTGATCGCGCGATCATCGAGCGGGAAGGCGTCGTCGGCGACTGCGCGACGGTGTTCTACCGCACCGACGGGTCGTCCGACATCCCGGAACTCAACGCCCGCTCCAGCGGGCCCGACCTCGACACGGTCCGTGGCATCCCGCGCCGATTCTGCGTCGTCTCGAGCCTGTCCAAGCTCGACGCCCTCCGCGGCGCACTCGCCGCGGACCTCATCACCGAGCTGGTCGTGGAAGAGGCTCTCGCGCGCCGCCTGCTCAGCGTCACGCGCTGAGCCCGCCTGTCAGACCTCGCCGAAGCCGTCGTCGATCAGCGCGCGGAGTTCGGCGAGGGCGTCCCGCGCCTGGGGGCCGGAGGCGGTCACCCGCACGCGGGAATTCTGACGGATGCCGAGCGCCATGAGCGCCAGCAGGCTTCGCGCCGAGACCGGCTCGGCACTGCCGTCGAGATCGGCGATGCGCACGTCGGCATCGAAGCGCGACGCGGCCTTGACGAAGGTCGCCGCGGGCCGAGCGTGCAGTCCGGACGGGTTGACCACGGTGGTCTCGAACGACAGCTCGTCGGCGGTCGGGGGCGCGGGCGGCGGCGCTGCGGCTTCCGCTGCGGTCTCCGGCTCGGCGGAACCGAGCTGGGCGCGCTTCGCGTCGGCGGCGCCGGCGACCTCCGCGGCGACGTCGGCGAGGGACGCCCCTCCGGCCGCCGTGACGACGGCGCTGACCAGCCCCTCGACGAAGGGCGCCGGACTCAGCACGACACGCTCGGGTGCGGTGGCGAACTCCAGCGCCATCTCGGCGCTCAGCAGCGCCGACCCGAGGTCCATCAGCACGAGGACGCCGTCACCCGAATCGGCCGCATCGAGGGCTTCGGCGATCGCCGCGGCATCCGTCCCGAGGTCGCCGTCCGGTCCACCTGCGGCCACCCGCAGCGTCGGCGGATCGTCACCGCCCATCTGCAACGCCAGGTCGACCGCCGCCTCGGCGAGGGGGCGGCTGTGCGAGACCGCGACGATGCCGATCATCCGCGCGCCGCCAGGCTGTCGCGGAGGGTCTCGAGCAGCAGCGCCGACGACGCCGCACCCGGATCGATGTGCCCCGCGCTGCGCTCGCCGAGATAGCTCGCGCGACCCTTGCGGGCGACGAGGGGCTCGGTGGCGTCGCGTCCCTTCGCCGCGGCTTCCGCAGCGGCGGCGGACGCGGCCTCGACGTCAGCGCCCGCGGCGACCGCGTCGTCCCACGCCGCGACGGCGGGGCCGAGCGCATCGATCATCGTCTTGTCGCCGGGCTCGGCCTTCCCGCGGGCGACGACCCCGTCGACGCCGGCGCGCAGCGCCGCCCCCAGGGCCGCGGCATCCGCGCCGTCGGTATCGGCGAGAGCCGGACCCATCCGCAGGAAGAACGTGCCGTAGAGCGGCCCGCTGGCTCCGCCGACCGAGGAGACCAGCGTCATCCCGACCGTCTTGAACAGCTCGGCCGCCGACGCCGGGGACGTCTCGAGCTTGGCGACGACGGCATCCAGCCCTCGAGCCATGTTCGATCCGTGATCGGCGTCGCCGATCGCAGAATCCAGAGCCGTCAGCTCGTCACGATGCTGCTGGACGGCGTCGCGGAACGCCCGGATCCAGGCGACGAGGTCGTCGGTGGAGACCACGTCGCTCATGCGCCCCACCGCAGTCCGGGCGTCACGACGGGGGCGTCCCACAGGCGCAGCATCTCGTCGTCTGCTTTCACGACCGTGAGCGAGGCGCCGGCCATGTCGAGGCTCGTGATGTAGTCGCCGACGAGCACGCGCTGCACGTCGATCCCGGCTTCGGCCAGGAGCGGGGCGATCTCGCCGTACAGGAGGTACTGCTCGATGAGGGGCGTCCCGCCGAGGCCGGACAGCAGGACGATCGCCGAGCCGACCGGGTCGCCGAAGTCATGGACGATCGGGTCGACCATCATCTTCGCGATCTCGTGCGCGGTGGCGACCTTGACGCGCGAGCGGCCCGGCTCGCCGTGGATGCCGACCCCGACCTCCATCTCGTCGTCGGGGAGCTCGAACGTGGGGTGACCCACGGCGGGCACGGTGCAGCTGGTCAGAGCGACGCCCATCGAGCGCCCCGCCTCGGAGACCCGGCGCGCGAGGGCCGCGACGGCGTCGAGGTCGGCGCCCTCTTCCGCCAGCGCGCCGACGATCTTCTCGAGGATGACGGTCGTGCCGGTGCCCCGGCGACCGGCGGTCCATGTGGAGTCCGTCACCGCGACGTCGTCGGCGACGACGACCGACTCGACCCGCACGCCCTCGGCCGCGGCGAGCTCGGCGGCCATCTCGAAGTTGAGGACGTCGCCGGTGTAGTTCTTCACGATGTGGAGGACGCCGGCGCCGGAGTCGACGGCCTGAGTGGCGGCGAGCACCTGGTCGGGGGTGGGGGAGGTGAACACCTCGCCCGCCGCGGCGGCGTCGAGCATGCCGCGGCCGACGAACCCGCCGTGCATCGGCTCGTGGCCGGAGCCTCCGCCCGAAACGAGTGCGACCTTGCCCGCCGGGGTGGGCTCGCCGCGCAGGATCACGCGGTTCTCGGTGTCGATGCGCAGATCGGGGTGGGCGGCGTGGATGCCGCGCAGAGCCTCCGCCAGCACGTTGTCGGGGTTGTTCACGAACTTCTTCACGGGTGCCTCCTCGTCGTGGCTGCGGCGGGTTCGGGCCCGCCCCTTCAGACCCTGCTCGCCGCGGGCCCCCACGTCAAGGGCGACCGGTCAGATGCGCTCGTGCGGGAGCACCTGCTTGATGCGTTCGAGCGGGTTCTGCGCAGGGACCTCGTTGTAGGCGTTGGCGAGCTCCTGCTCGCTGAGGGCGTGGATGGCGGCCATGATCTCGTCGGTCGCCCCGCGCCGTGCGCGCCCGGACGAAGCCGCACCGTGCGGAGAGAGGTCGAGGGGCTCGCCGAAGCGCACCGTGATGCGCTCCCTCGTCGAGGGCACCTTCGCGCCGACGGGCATGACCTTGTCGGTGCCGATCAGCCCGACCGGAACCACCGGGGCCCCGGTCTGCAGGGCGAGGAAGGCCACGCCGGTGCGCCCCTTGTACAGGCGCCCGTCCAGGGATCGCGTGCCCTCCGGGTAGAGGGCCACGGCGCGCCCGTCCTCGAGCAGGGCGCGCTGCTGGTCGAGAGCGTCCAGCGCGGCCTGCCCGGCGCCGCGCTCGACGGGGATCGCGCCGATCGCGGTGAAGAACTGCCGGGAGGCCCACTTCTCGAAGTACGTGGACTTCGCGAGGAAGTGCACGGGCCGGGGGGATGCGACGGGGATGGCGATCGAGTCGATGAACGACAGGTGGTTGCTGGCGAAGATGACCGGGCCGGTGCGGGGGACGTTGTCGCGGCCCTCCACGCGGGGCCGGTAGACCGCACGTGCGAGCGGCGCGATGAAGAAACGTCCGAGGCCGTAGGCGGCGCCCATCTGCTTCGGGGGGACGGCGGGAACGCCCTCGGTCTCGTCGGAACTCACTCGACGAGGCTACTGCGCGCCGCATGCGTCGCCGTGCATGGGGCTCCCAGCGGCGCCAAAGCCGGATAGGGGATGATGGGGCGGTTCCCGTCGTCTCCGAGAGGTCTGCCGTGCGCATCCGCCCGATCGCTTCCCTGTCCGTCGCCGCTGCCGCGGTCCTGCTCCTGGCGGGCTGCACCGGCTCGTCCGAGGAGGCCCCGACCCCGGACGCCAGCGGCTCGGCCGACGCAGGACAGTGCCAGAGCGCGCTGTCGCAGGGCGCTGTGTCCGACGACGTTCAGGTCTCCGGTGATTTCCGAGGCAAGGTCGAGGTCACCCTCCCGACCGGCTACACCCCGGCCGGTCTCGAGCGCAGCACCCTCGTCGAGGGCTCCGGTGACCAGGTGCGCGCGGGCGACGTGCTGCGTGCCAACTTCACCCTCATCGACGCCGCCTCCGGTCAGGTGCAGCTCGAGACCCAGACCACGGCGCCCGACGGGATGGACACACTGATCTCGTCGCAGCAGATCTTCGGTGCGGCGCTGGAGTGCGCGACGATCGGATCGCGCACCGTCTCGGCGTTCCCCGCGGGTGCGCTCGGTGAGGGATCGCCGGCGTTCGTGCTCGTCGCCGACGCGATCGAAGAGCTGCCCACCCGTGCCACCGGCACCGAGGTCGCTCCGGCAGAGGGCATGCCCACCGTCACCTTCGACGACAACGGTGCGCCCACGATCACCATGCCCGACGCCCCGGCGCCCACCGAGACGCGGGTCGAGAACCTCCGCCAGGGCGACGGCGATGTCGTCAACCCGGGCGACCAGGTCATCGTGCAGTACGCCGGCGCGCTCTACGACGGCGGCACGGTCTTCGACTCGAGCTGGCAGCGCGGCGCCCCCGCCGAGTTCGCCACCACGGGCGTGGTTGCGGGCTTCCGCAAGGCGCTGGAGGGCCAGACCGTCGGCTCCCAGGTCGTCGTCGTGATGCCGGCATCCGACGGATACGGCGAGGCGGGCCAGGGCGACATCCCGGCCAACGCCCCGCTGGTGTTCGTCGTCGACATCCTCGGCGTCCAGCACGCGGCGGCGCCCGCTCAGTAGGCTGAGCGGATGCGTCGCGTCCTCATTCTCGGCTCCACCGGTTCGATCGGCACCCAGGCGCTCGACGTCATCCGGGCCAACCCCGAGCGGTTCGAGGTGGTGGGACTCGCCGCCGGCCGCGACCGCGCGGGTGTCGAGGCGCAGGCGGCGGAATTCGGCGTCGAGGCGTTCGCTCTCGGTGCGATGGAGGCCGAGCTACTCGTCCGCGATGTCGAGGCCGACGTGGTGCTCAACGGCATCACCGGTTCGGTCGGGCTGGGCCCGACGCTGGCGGCTCTGGAAGAAGGGCGCACGCTGGCGCTCGCCAACAAGGAGTCGTTGATCGTCGGCGGTGACCTCGTCACCCGTCTGGCGGCCCCCGGGCAGATCGTCCCGGTCGACTCGGAGCACTCGGCGATCGCGCAGGCGTTGCGCTCCGGCGAGCCGCACGAGGTGCGCCGTCTCGTGCTCACGGCATCCGGGGGTCCGTTCCGAGGACGTTCGCGCGCCGAACTGGCCGAGGTCACCCCGGCCCAGGCGCTGGCGCACCCGACGTGGGACATGGGGCGCGTGGTCACGACCAACTCCGCGACCCTGGTGAACAAGGGCCTCGAGGTCATCGAGGCGCACCTGCTCTTCGACGTGCCGTACGAGCGCATCGATGTCGTCGTGCACCCGCAGTCCATCGTGCATTCGATGGTCGAGTTCATCGACGGATCCACGATCGCGCAGGCGTCTCCGCCGGACATGCGCCTGCCGATCTCGCTCGGCCTGGACTGGCCGAACCGGGTGGCGGGAGTGGGCGCGCCGCTCGACTGGACGACGGCGTCGCAGTGGACGTTCGAGCCGCTCGACGAGGAGGCCTTCGGGTCGGTGGCGCTGGCCAAGCACGTCGGCCGCGCCGGTGGCACCTACCCCGCGGTGTTCAACGCCGCCAACGAGCAGGCGGTGGATGCCTTCCACGAGGGGCGTCTGAGCTTCCTCGGCATCCTCGAGGTGATCGAGCGCGTCGTGGACCGCCACGAGGCCCCCGGCGCCCTCACCCGCGAGTCGCTCGCCGACGCCGAGGCGTGGGCGCGTCGCACCGCCGACGAGGTCATCGCCGCGAGCTGACCCTGAGGCGGCTCGACCGGCATCGCGCACAACTCCGGCGAAATTGGATGCCGGGCTGGCCGGGGCGCGGGGCGCTGCGTTCGTGCAGGAGTTGTGCGGG
>NZ_VBUM01000112.1 GCF_005774735.1 Microbacterium sp. 5K110
ATGCTGCTCGACCCGGTGGCCGCCGACTTCCCCACCCTGCAGATCGTGATGGCCCACCCCTCGGTTCCGTGGCAGGACGAGGCGATCTCGGTGGCGACGCACAAGCACAACACGTGGATCGATCTGTCGGGGTGGAGCCCGAAGTACTTCCCCGAGCAGCTCGTGCGGGCGGCGAACTCGTTCCTGCGCGAGCGCATCCTCTTCGGCAGCGACTTCCCGCTCCTGACGCCCGACCGCTGGATGCGCGACGTCGAGTCGACGGCGCTCAAGCCCGAGCGGATGCCCGGCATCCTCCTCGACAACGCCGCGCGCCTGCTCGGCCTGACCCCCTGACCCGAACGGAGAACACCATGACCACGACCGTCGCCTACGCCGACATCGCAGGCCTCGCCGGGACCGACCTCGGCTGGTCGGACTGGCTGGAGGTCACGCAGAGCCGCGTGGACCTCTTCGCCGACGCCACCGACGACCATCAGTGGATCCACGTCGACCCCGAGCGCGCGAAGGACGGCCCCTTCGGCGGGCCGATCGCGCACGGCTACCTCAGCCTGTCGCTCACGGTGAAGTTCTGGACCGAGTTGCTCGAGGTCACGGGAGTGACCACGAAGGTCAACTACGGTCTGGACAAGGTGCGCTTCGTCTCGCCGGTGAAGGTCGGTGCGCGCGTGCGCATGAACGCCGTCGTCGCCGAGGTGACGGAGGTGCGCGGCGGCTACCAGCTCGCCGTCGACCAGACGATCGAGGTCGACGGAGGAGACAAGCCCGCCGTCGTCGCCCGAGGGCTCTACCGCTTCTCCGCCTGACACCCCGCCCGCGCGCGCCGACCCCGGCGACGCGCGGGCGGCATCACACCCGCTCCCGGGCGCACCGCGGCGCCCGCCCTCGATGAAGAGAACGATGAGCACACCCGGACTCGGCGCCTGGCTCCCCCGCCGCCGCCTCAAGCACCCCGACAAGACGGCCCTGATCTTCGGCGACGATCGGCGGGTCAGCTACGCCGAACTCGCCGACGCCGCCGAGCGCACCGCCGCCGTCCTCTCCGCTCACGGCGTCGGTCGCGGAGACCGCGTCGCCTACCTCGGCGAGAACGCGCCCGAGTTCCTCTTCCTGCTCTTCGGCGCCGCGCACCTCGGGGCCGTCTTCGTGCCGGTGAACACGCGTCTGGCCGCACCCGAGATCGCCCACGTCCTCGCCGACTCGGGCGCGCGCGTGCTCGTGCACGACCCGGCGTTCGGCGACCGTGCCGCCGCGGCTCTGTCCGGCGGCGCCTTCCGGGGCGACGCCGCCCCGCGTGTCGTGGGCACCGGGGCGTCGGGACGCGACGGCGAGCCCGGGCTCGAGCGCCTCCTGTCCCTCGTCACCGAGGTACGCGCGCCGGTCCCGACGGGACTCGACGACCCCGCGGCGCTCGTGTACACCTCCGGCACCACCGGCCGTGCGAAGGGCGCCCTGCTCACGCACGGGAACCTCACGTGGGTGTCGGTGAACACGATCATCGATTACGACCTCGTCTCCGCCGACGTCTCGCTCATGATCTCGCCGCTGTTCCACGTCGCCTCGCTCGGCATGGGGGCTCTCCCCGCGCTCATGAAGGGGGCGACGGTCGTCCTCGAGGCGGGCTTCGAGGCGGGGCGCGCGCTCGATCTCATCGAGCGCCACGGCGTCACGGTGGTCTCGGGCGTCCCCACCACCTACCAGCTCATGGCCGACCACCCCGAGTGGTCGACGACCGACATCTCGAGCCTGCGCACGCTGACGTGCGGCGGTTCGGCGGTCCCGCCGCGGATCCGCGAGGCGTACGAGGCCCGCGGCCTGTCGTTCACGCAGGGATACGGCATGACCGAGACCTCTCCCGGGGCGACGAGCATGTCGGCATCCATGACGCGCCAGAAGGCGGGGAGCGTGGGTCTGCCGCACTTCTTCACCGACGTGCGGGTGGTCGGAGAGGACGGGATGCCGGTGCCCGCCCGCACCGTGGGCGAGATCCACGTGCAGGGGCCCAACGTCTTCGCGGGCTACCACGGCCAGCCCGAAGCGACCGCGGCCGCATTCGCCGCGGACGGCTGGTTCCGCTCCGGCGACCTGGGGTACCTCGACGAGGACGGCTACCTCTACATCGCCGACCGGCTCAAGGACATGATCATCTCCGGTGGCGAGAACATCTACCCCGCCGAGGTCGAGGGGCTCCTCGCCGGGCTCCCCGGGATCACGGGCGTCGCGGTGATCGGCATCCCGGACGAGAAGTGGGGAGAAGTGCCGATCGCCCTCGTGACGGTCGCGGACGGGGCGGTGGTCGACACCGAGACCGTGCGCGCGGCCCTGTCGGGGCAGATCGCGCGGTACAAGATCCCGAAGGCGGTGACGATCGTCGACGACCTGCCCCGGACGGCCTCGGGCAAGGTGCGCAAGGCCGAGCTGCGGGCGCGACTGCTCTCCGGGTCCTAGCGGGGCGCGCTGCCGTTCTCGATCGCGTCGACGAGGGCGAGACCGCGCTCGGCCCAGGCGATCTCGTGGTCGGCGCGCGCCACGAACCCCTCGTAGGCGAAGACCTTGAAGGCGACGATCGCCGCGGGGTCGTGCACCGTGTCGGTCTCGAGCCGCCGGGCCACGATCGGATGCGTGCGCCCACGGATCGCGTCGAGCTGCCCCTGCCACAGCCCGCGCCGCACCTCGTAGCGGGCGATGTGCTCGCGCAGCCGCGCGCGGGCGGCATCCGGCTCGGCCCACTCGAAGTAGGCCGCGCGCAGCAGCGCGGGGTCGCGGTCGGCGCCGTAGACGACCGGCTGCTCCATCCACCGGCGCAGGTCGTCGACGCCCTCGTCGGTGATCGTGTACCGCGTCTTGGTCGTGGCGCTCCCCCACGGCACCGCTTCGTCGCGCAGGAGACCGTCGGCGACCATGCGCTTGAGCTCGGGGTAGATCTGCGAGTCGGGGGCGTGCCAGACGTGTCCGACCGAGCCGTGGAAGGCCTTGGCGAGGTCGTACCCGGTCATCGGCTGGGCGGTCAGCAGCGCCAGGAGCGCGTAGCGCAGGCTCATCGCCCCTCCCCTCTTGCGACGTGGCGTGCGCCCACGATATCTTCCTCTCAATATCTATGGTGATAGTTATTGAGGACGAGGAGGTCCCGTGACCGAGACGATGGCGGCGAAGCTGCTGGATTACCCCCGGAACGCCTGGTACGTGGCGGCGTGGGACCACGAGGTGGGCCGCAAGCGCATCCTCGCCCGCACGATCGCGGGGCGCCCGCTCGCGCTGTACCGCACCGAGGACGGCACTGCGGTGGCCCTCGCCGACGCGTGCTGGCACCGCCTCGCGCCGCTGTCGCAGGGCGTGCTGGTCGGCCCCGAGGACATCCGGTGCCCGTACCACGGCATCACCTACGACTCCCGCGGCCGCTGCACCTCGATGCCCGCGCAGGAGACGATCAACCCCAGCGCCCTGGTCCCCTCCTTCCCCGTCGTCGACCGCTACCGGTACGTCTGGGTGTGGGTGGGCGACCCGGCGCTCGCCGATCCCGACCGGATCCCCGACATGCACCAGATGACGCACCCCGACTGGACCGGCGACGGACTCACGATCCACGCGCCGTGCAACTACCAGCTCATCCTCGACAACCTCATGGACCTCACCCACGAGGAGTTCGTGCACTCCAGCAGCATCGGACAGAAGGAACTCAGCGAATCGGAGTTCGTCACCAGCCACACCGACGCCGCCGTCACCGTCGAACGCTGGATGCGCGACATCGAGCCGCCGCCCTTCTGGCTGAAGAACATGCGCGACAAGTTCCCCGGCTTCTCGGGCCGCGTCGACCGCTGGCAGATCATCCACTTCGAGGCCCCCTCGACGATCCGCATCGACGTGGGCGTGGCCAAAGCCGGCACCGGCGCACCCGAGGGCGACCGCTCGCAGGGTGTCAACGGCTACGTCATGAACACCATCACGCCCGAGACCGACCGCACCAGCCATTACTTCTGGTCGTTCCAGCGCAACTACCGCCTCGACAGCCAGCTCATCACGACGCAACTGCGCGACGGCGTGCACGGCGTGTTCGGCGAAGACGAGGCGATGCTCGCCGCCCAGCAGGCCGCGATCGACGCCAACCCCGATTACGAGTTCTACAGCCTGAACATCGACGCGGGCGGCATGTGGGTGCGGCGGCTCCTCGAGCGGATGCTGGCGGCAGAGGGCCGCGAGCGCACGCCGGCGGCGGTGG
The DNA here is from genome assembly GCF_005774735.1 of Microbacterium sp. 5K110. Taxonomy (GTDB): domain Bacteria; phylum Actinomycetota; class Actinomycetes; order Actinomycetales; family Microbacteriaceae; genus Microbacterium. The sequence continues at coordinate 4,214 of NZ_VBUM01000112.1, forward strand.
GCTGAGTGGCCGTCTCGCACCGCGAGGTCTGGCAGGGCGGCACCGTCGCCGCGGCGCTCGACCTCACTCCCGAGATCCGCCGGATCGAGATCGACGTCGACTCCCCCGTCCGGGTGGAGCCCGGCGCGCACCTCGACGTGCGCGTGCGGATCGCCGGTCACGACGAGCAGCGATCGTATTCGATCGTGGATGCCACGCCCGACGGCGCCCGGGTGGCGGTGAGCGTCTACACCTCACCGGTCAGCCGCGGCGGCGCCGCGCGCATGAATGCGCTCCGCGCCGGCGACCGGATCGCGCTCACGCAACCGTTGAACGACTTCCCCCTCCGCCTCGGGGCGCGCCGCTACGTGCTCGTCGCCGGCGGCATCGGCATCACGGCGCTCCTGGGCATGGCCGAACGGCTGCGCGCCGCCGGAGCCGACTACCGGCTGCTCTACCTCGGTCGCAGCCGCCCCCTCATGGCGTACCTCGACGACCTCCGCGATCGCCACGACGACCGGCTCGACGTGCACGTGCGGGACGAGGGCACCTCGATCTCGGTGCCGGCCCTGGTGGACTCGGTCGAACCGGGCACCGAGGTGTACGTGTGCGGGCCGATCCGGTTGATGGATGCCGTGCGCCGGGCGTGGATCGCGCGGGGCCTCCCGCCGGCCGACCTGCGCACCGAGACGTTCGGCAACAGCGGCTGGTTCGACCCGCAGCCCTTCACCGTCCGCATCCCCGCCCTGGGCTTGGAGACGACCGTCGCCCCGAACCAGTCGATGCTGGAAGCCCTCGAGGCCGCGGGCGCCGACATGATGTACGACTGCCGGAAGGGCGAGTGCGGGCTGTGCGAGGTCCGGGTCACCGGGCTCGACGGCGACATCGACCACCGCGACGTCTTCTACAGCGAGCGTCAGCGCGACGCCCGCACCAAGATGTGCTGCTGCGTGTCCCGGGTGGTCGCATCCGACGGGATCGCACCGGGAGTCGTCACGATCGTGTCGAGCTGAGGCTCGCTCACACGACGAGCGGTGCGAGGGCGCGCACGGTGGGCTCGAGCGCGCTGATCACCTCGGCGGGGTCGTCGACGCGGTGGCGCGCCCCGGAGAACCCGATCGCGCCGACCGTCGCACCCGTGTCGTCGCGGATCGGGAGGGCGAGGCATCCGCTGGTCGGGGTGACCTCACCGCACTGCCGGGTCGCGCCGAACCGGCGGAGGTCGTCCGCGGCGGCCTCGACCGCCGCGCGGCCCTGCGTGACCAGCAGCAGCCGCCCCAGGGCGTATCGCTCGGGCTCGCGCACCAGCCGCGCCTCGTCCGAGAGGGGGAAGTCGGGGTCGGCGTCGATCACGACGAGCCGCCCGTCGACGAACAGCACCACGTGCACGCCGCCGCGCACCGCGCGACGGGCCTCGGCGAGCACGGCACGCGCGGCCGAGGGCAAGCGGGCCGGGGACGAGGTCACCCCGGCCAGTTGCGCCACCCGGGCGCCGAGGGCGAACCCGGTCAGGTCGGGAGTGCGCACGAGGTACTCGTCCTCGACGAGGAGGTTGAGCAAGCGGTACGTCGTCGCCCGCGGAAGCCCGAGCTCAGCGGAGATGCGCTGCGCGCTCGCCCCGGCTCCGAGGTGGGCCACCGCCTCGAGCACCGCCAGCGCCGAACGCACCGCCCCCGGCTGCCGCGCCGAGAGACCCGCCCGCTCAGGCATCGCCCCGATGCTCCGGTGGGGCGACTCCCCCGAGGACCTGGGCGGCCACGGGCTCGTCGTAGGCGCCGATCGGCTGCGAGCGTCGACGACGTCCGGCCAGCACGACGACCGCGACGGCGGCGAGGCCGACCGCGGCGACGCAGACCAAGCCCACGCGATCGGAGCCGGCGACGAGGAAAGCCACCAGCGCCGCGGTCAACGCGGCCGCCGAGACGACCGCCACCACCGCCGGCCAGATCGTGAACTCGCCGATCCGGCGCAGGAACACGGGCGCGGCCACGCACACGAGCACGTACGCGACGATGTAGCCCGTCGCCCCGACGGCGAGAGTCGCCTGCATCGCCTCGCGCGCATCGACGCCGACGAGCGCCAGCACGACCGGCACCGCAGCGACCACGGGCAGCGCCGCCGCGGTGGCGGCGATCGGCGTACGCAGCCGCGGGTGCGTGCGTCCCAGGCTCGCGGGCAGCACGCCGTCACGGCTCATGGCGAACAGCACCCGCACGAGCGCGGTCATCGTGCCGATCGCGCACGCCAGGAAGGATGCCGCGATCCCGATGTCGGCGGCCACCCCCCAGGGCCCCAGACCGAACGCGCCGGCCAGGTCGTTCACCGGTGAGGCGCTGGCCGCCAGGTCGAGCCCGAGCGCGTGGAAGCCGGACACCTGGGTGACCGCGGCCAGCACGTACACGGCCCCCGAGATCAGGACGGTTCCCGTGATCGCGCGCGGCACGTTGCGCAAGGGGGCGACCGACTCCACGCCGAGCGTCGCCGCGGATTCGAAGCCCACGAACGCCGTCAGCGCCACGACCGCACCCGCGGCGAGCGCGACCGGGTCGACGGGGCCGGGGGCGACCGCGGCGACGATGTCCGCGGGGCCGATGAAGAGCAGGAGCACCGCCAGCAGGACCACGATGAGGGCGACCGACAGGGCCTCCACGACCAGGGCGACGCGGGCCGACAGCCGGATGCCGGAGACGAGCACGACCGCGACGAACGCCGCCTCCGCCAGGACCGCCACCGTCATCGTCGTGCCGCGATCCAGACCGGGCCACAGCCCGTGCAGGAGATAGCCGAGGTAGTAGGCACCGCCGAGGAGCGCGAACATCGCGATCGCTGCGTAGCCGACGACGATGGCGGCACCCGCCGCGAGCCCCGCGCGCTCGCCGAGACCCCGCGCGGTGTAGGTGTACAGGGCGCCCGCGGCCGCGAAGCGTCGGGCGAACTGCGACACCGTCCGCGCGACACCGAAGCTCAACACCGCGGCGGCGACGATCGCGGCGACGGTGGCTCCCGGGGCCATGCCCGCCACGAGCAGCACGACCGTCGTGGCAGCCGCCGCGGGCGCGACCGCGGCCACCGACTGCGCCGCGAGGTCGACGACGCCGATGGTGCGGCGCTCCAGGCCGTGCAACGGCGAACGGTCGCCGAATCCGGCGACGGGCGTGGGCCGGGCGATGGCGCGGGCAAGTGCGGTCATAGTGCTCCCCGTGGACTCGGTGCGACCGTACGCCGCAGCCGTTGCACCCCCGCGACACCGATGTTTCGCGCACGTGTCCGCGACTGAGACGCCCGGCCGGACGGTGTCCCACTCGGCGTGCGGGCACTTTCACGCCGACTACATCGAGCGGCAACGGCGCGAGAGGAACCTCGATGCCACACCCGACCTCCGAAAGGCTCCGACATGACCCAGCTCGAATCGAAGGGCGCCGCCGCTGCGAGCTCGCGGACCCTCCGCGGCTCCCTGGGCGTCACGGCGATCATCTTCATGGTGGTCGCCGCCGCCTCGCCGCTCACCGTCGTCGGCGGCGCCGGCCCGCTCGGCATCCTGATCGGCAACGGCGTCGGGTACCCGACCCTGTACGCCATCAGCGCCGTCATCCTCCTCCTGTTCGCGGTGGGTCTGGCGGCGATGACGCGCCACGTCCCGCGGCCGGGGGCCTTCTTCACCTACATCGGGTACGGTCTGGGCCGCCCGTCCGGCCTCGCCGCCGCGTGGACCGCGATGCTCACGTACACGACGATCCAGGTCGCCGTGTACGGCTACATCGGCTATCTCCTCGAGATCACGGTCGTCTCGATCGGCGGCCCCGACCTGGCGTGGTGGCTGTACGCCCTCGCGACGGTCGGTCTCGTCGGCATCCTGGGCTACCGCCACATCGACCTCTCGAGCAAGGTGCTCGGTGTGCTGCTGGTCGCCGAGGTCGCGATCGTGCTGGTGCTCGTCGCGGCGGTCGTCGTCCAGGGCGGTCCCGAGGGACTGAGCCTCGCACCCTTCGAGCCGGCCAACGTCCTCAGCGGGTCACCCGGTGTCGGTCTGATGTTCGCGATCGCCGCGTTCATCGGGTTCGAGGCCACCGCGATCTTCCGCGACGAAGCCCGCGACCCCGACCGCACCATCCCGCGCGCCACCTACGGCGCGGTCATCGGCATCGGCATCTTCTACACGCTCGCGACCTGGGGCCTGGTGATGGCGTGGGGTCCGAGCGGCATCCTGGCCGCGGCGGCCGAGAACCCGGCGACCCTCATGCTCCGCACGGTCGCGATCTACCTCGGCGTCGTGGGCGAGGTGCTGGTGAACGTGCTGCTGCTGACGTCGATGTTCGCGTGCGTGCTCTCGTTCCACAACGTCCTCACCCGCTACCAGCACGCGATGTCTTCCGCGGGGGTCCTGCCCGACCGGCTGTCCGGTGTGCACTCGCGCCACCTGTCCCCGCACGCGTCCTCGCTCGTGCAGACGGCGACCGCCGGCATCCTTCTCGCCGCCTTCGCGATCCTCGGGCTCGACCCGCTCCTGCAGGTGTTCACGTGGCTGTCGGGGGTCGCGACGGTCGCGATCGTGCTGCTCATGGCCGTCACCTCGATCGCCGTGATCGTGTACTTCACCCGCAACCGCGCCGACCGCCGACCGTGGAACACCGTCATCGCCCCCGCCCTGGGCTTCGTCGGGCTGGCGGTGTCCGCCGTCGTGATCGTGGCGTACTTCCCCGTCATGGTCGGCGACGTCGACGCCGAGGGCGCCCCGACGTTCGGCGCGGTGACCTGGGCGCTGCTCGCCCTGGTCGTGGTCGTCCCCCTCTTCGGCTACGCCCAGGCGACCTGGATCCGCCGACGCCGCCCCGCCGCCTACGCCAAGCTCACCGACGCGATCGCCGGCTGAGCCCCCCCTCGTC
>NZ_VBUM01000113.1 GCF_005774735.1 Microbacterium sp. 5K110
GGTTGAGCATGTCGTCGACGGGGACCACCACCGACAGATCGAACGCCTTCGTCGCCTTCGGCGCCACGATGTCGACCGGCTGCGCGCCGCCGAGGAAGCGCGCGACCTCGTCGATCGGCCGCACCGTGGCGGAGAGCCCGATGCGCTGCGCGGGAGCGTCGAGCAGCGCGTCCAGCCGCTCGAGGCTCACCGCCAGGTGCGCGCCGCGCTTGGTCGCGGCGACCGCGTGGACCTCGTCGATGATCACGGTGTGTACACCGCGCAACGTTTCGGCCGCCTGGCTCGTGAGCATGAGGTACAGCGACTCGGGAGTCGTGATGAGGATGTCGGGTGGGTCGGTGACCAGCTTGCGGCGGTCGCTCGAGCTCGTGTCTCCGGACCGCACGCCCACGGTCACGGTCGGGACCTCGATGCCCAAGCGTCGGGCCGACTGACCGATGCCGACCAGCGGCGAGCGGAGGTTGCGCTCCACGTCGACGCCGAGGGCCTTGAGCGGGGAGATGTAGAGGATGCGGGTGCGGGAGGTGTTCGCGGGCTTCTTGACCGCGCCCCGGCCGCGGCGCGGGGGCGCGGCATCCGCCCCCTCGGGCGCCTTCTCGCGGAACACCCGGTCGATCGCGAAGAGGAAGGCCGAGAGGGTCTTGCCCGAGCCGGTCGGAGCGACGACGAGGGCGTTGCGACCGGACGCCACCGACTCCCACGCACCCTTCTGCGCGGTCGTGGGCGTCGCGAACGCACCACGGAACCAGTCCTGCGTCGCAGGACCGAATCTGTCGAGTACGTCGGCCATGCCGACATCTTCTCCCGGACCTCCGACATCGGGCCGGGGTTGACGTTCGCTGGCCGCGGAACGCCGAGTGGATCAGACGTCGGCGGTGCCGCCGGCCAGGCGCGCGTCGAGGAACGCGCGGACATCGGCGAGCTCTTCCTCGGAGACGGAGTGCGTCAGACCCGGGTAGACCCGGCCGGTCAGGTCGCTGTGCGCGGGGAGCCACTGCGCGGTCATGTCGATCAGGTGCGGCGGGATGACGTCGTCGCGCGACCCCCGCCCCCAGAACACCGGGGGGCGTCGCTCGGCCAGAACGATGTCGCCGGGGAGTTCGCCGCCCGCGGCGTAGCCGGCGAGGACGACGGCGAACGACACCGCGTCCGGAGCGATGCGCAGGGTCTGGACCGCAACCGCCCCACCCTGCGAGAAGCCCAGGAGCCCGACCGGGCGGTCGCCGAGGGTGTCGGCGATCCACGCGAGCAGCGACTCGGCCGCGACGGTGATGGCGGCGGGATCGCGGCCGTTCAGGCCCTCGATCGGGTACCACGAGGCGCCGGGCGTGGGCCAGGGCGGAGTGAGCGGGGCGCGCACGCTCGCGATCGCGAAGGCGTCGGGCAGGTACGGCGCGAGGCCGAACAGATCGTGCTCGTCGGCCGCGTACCCGTGCAGCAGGAGGAGCACGGGACGGTCGTCGATCTCGGCCGGTGGCACCGACCAGCGGACGACGGAGGGATCGAGGATCGGGCGCTCGGTCATGCCGCCCATTGTGGCAAAGACCTCCGACACAGCCAGCGCCCCCGGGCGGTCGCGCGTGCCCGCCCCGGTCGCGGCCGGGCCAGCGGTGCGGTGCCGAGCCGTGGCATCCGCCCGCAAACGTGGGCATCGGGGCGGTCGGTTGATATACAGGGAACATGCCCGTGCGCACCCCCGACCCCGAACCCGGTGACAACGGCGACGACCGCGACTCGCTGTCGACGCCCTTCTCGGGCGCGCCCGCCGCCCCCAACTCGAACCCGGGCTGGCTGAGCGAGGTCGAACTCGCCGAGGCGCGACGGCGTCTTCCGATGCTCTACGTCGAGGCGCTGCCGGTCCGCACCGACGGGATGGGTGCCGTGACCCAGGTCGGCATCCTCCTGCGGGCGACCCCGCTCGGCGAGATGACGCGCACGCTCGTCTCCGGACGCGTGCGCTACGGCGAGACCGTGCGCGATGCGCTCTTCCGCCACGTCGAGAACGACCTCGGACCCATGGCCTTCCCCCTGCTGCCCCCGCAGCCGGCACCCTTCACGGTCGCGGAGTACTTCCCGCTTCCGGGCATGACCGCCTTCCACGACGATCGGCAGCACGCCGTGTCGCTCGCCTTCGTCGTGCCCGTCACCGGCACGTGCGAGCCCCGCCAGGACGCCCTCGAGGTCACGTGGCTCTCGCCCGAGGAAGCGGCATCCGATGCCCTCTCGGCCGAGATGGAGGGTGGGCGCGGCACGCTCGTCCGTCTGGGGCTGGCCTCGCTCGGCGCGCTGCGCTGAGTCCCGCTCGAGCCCGGATGCCGATGGACACCCCGCTCGTCGATCTCGCGATCGCGCTGCCCGTCGTCCTGGCGCTGGCCGCGGCGATCGCGGTCGTGCTGCGGCGCGCGTTCGGTCCGGCGCGCTCGCTGAGCCTGCCGCTGATGACGGTGATCGGCGTGCTCGGGGTGAGCATCGGGCTGCTCCTGTCCGCGTTCGTGGGCGGTGCGGCGCGGCTGTGGGTGCCCACGACGATCCTGTTCTCGGCCGGTGCGAGCATCGGGCTGTCCGCGATCGTCGCGGCGGTCGTGGCGGCCGCGCGACGGGACGGCGGCGACGTCGACGTGGCGGCGCTGCTGCGCGCGGGCGAGTCCGACCGGGTCGAGTTCAAAGAGACCGCCCGTTGGAACGTGCGCGAGAGTCGCAAGGACGCGCGCATGGAGATCGCGATCGCGAAGTCGGTCGCGGCGTTCCTGAACTCGCGCGGCGGGACGCTCGTGATCGGCGCCGACGACGCCGGGACCGCGATCGGCCTCGACCGGGACCTCGCGACACTGCGCACGCCCGACCACGATCGGTTCGAGCTGTGGCTGCGCGACATGCTCTCGACCGCCCTCGGCCGCAATGCCGCGGCCCAACCGCGGATCGTCTTCGCTGCGCCCGCCGAGGGGCGACCTCACGTCTGCGTCGTGGTGTGCCGCCCGGCGCCGCGTCCGGTCTTCCTCACCCAGCCCAAGGACGGCGGTCCGACCACCGACCTGTGGGTGCGCATCGGCAACTCCAGTCGGGCGCTCGGGGTCGACGAAGCCGTCGACTATGTCGCTCGACACTGGCGGCCGTCGCCGTCGACGCTCATCCTCGGTCGTCCGTCGGCCCGCTGAGCCGGGTTCGGCGTCGGGTGGTGGCATCCGGGTCGGGCGGTGGCGGCGGGCGCGCCGGGTTCGGCCTGGGGGTGTGGCATCCGGGGCCGCTGCGGGGGAGCGGGTGTCAGCGCGTGGTCTCGCGGGCGATCGCGGCGATGAAGGCGTCGATGTCGGACTCGGTCGTGTCGAACGAGCACATCCAGCGCACCTCGTGGCGCATCTCGTCCCAGTCGTAGAAGCGGAAGCTCTCGCGCAGCCGGTCGGCCACACCCACGGGCAGGGTCGCGAAGACGCCGTTCGCCTGCGTCGGCTGGGTGAATTCCACCCCGTGGATCGAGCCGTCGGCGAGGCCGGCCTCGACGCCGGCGCGCAGACGCTGCGCCATCGCGTTGGAGTGACGGGCGTTGCGCAGCCACAGATCGCCGTCGAGGAGCGCGACCAGCTGGGCCGAGACGAAGCGCATCTTGCTGGAGAGCTGCATGTCGAGCTTGCGGAGGTAGGTCAGACCCGTGGATGCCGCCGGGTCGAGCACGACGACCGCCTCGCCGATCATCGCGCCGTTCTTCGTGCCGCCGAAGCTGAGCACGTCGACGCCCGCGTCGCGGGTGAAGGCGCGCAGCGGCACATCGAGCGCCGCCGCCGCATTCGAGATGCGGGCGCCGTCCATGTGCAGGCGCATGCCGTGCCCGTGCGCGTGGTCGGCCAGGGCGCGGATCTCGTCGACCGAGTACAGGGTGCCGAGCTCGGTCGACTGCGTGATCGAGACCACGAGCGGCTGGGCCCGGTGCTCATCGCCCCACCCCCAGGCTTCGCGGTCGACCAGCTCGGGCGTGAGTTTGCCGTCGTCGGTGGGGACGGTCAGCAGCTTGATGCCGCCGACGCGCTCGGGGGCACCGCCCTCGTCGACGTTGATGTGCGCGGTGGATGCCGCGATCACCGCACCCCAGCGGGGGAGCATCGACTGCAGACCGACGACGTTCGCGCCGGTGCCGTTGAACACCGGGTAGGCCTCGACGCCCTCGCCGAGCAGACCGACGAACAGCTCCTGCAGGCGGGCGGTGTAGACGTCTTCTCCGTACGCGACCTGGTGGCCCTCGTTGGCGGCGGCGATCGCGGCGAGGACGTCGGGGTGGATGCCGGAATAGTTGTCGGACGCGAAGCCGCGGACGGCGGTGTCATGCAGGGGGGTCACCCCTCCAGCGTAGTCACCGGGACCCGCGCTCTGGTCGATGTCGGAGGGGGTCGCTAACGTGTGCGGCATGACCGAGACACCCCCGTCCGCCGCCCCCATCGTGGCGTCCGCCGCCGAGGGGCGCCGCGCGTTCGTGGGTGTCCTGGTCAACACGGCGGTCGCCAACGTCACCACGAGCTACCTGTGGTTCGCGCTCACGTTCTGGGTCTACCTCGAGACTCGGTCGGTCCTGGCCACGGGCATCGTCGGCGGCGCGTACATGCTCCTGCTGGCGATCTTCGCGATGCTCTTCGGCACGATCGTCGACCGGCACCGCAAGCACCGCGTCATGGTGTTCTCGGGCGCCCTGACTCTCGCGGCGTTCGGGGTGGCGGGTGTGCTGTGGCTCCTCTTCCCCGAGCGGGCGCTGCTCGATCTCGGTGGGCCCTGGTTCTGGATCTTCGCCGGGGTCATCCTCGCCGGCGCGGTCGTCGAGAACATGCGCAACATCGCGCTGTCGACCACGGTGACGCTGCTCGTACCCGAAGAACGCCGGCCGAACGCGAACGGCCTCGTCGGCACGGTGCAGGGTCTCTCCTTCGTCGTGACGAGCGTGTTCAGTGGACTGTCGGTCGGAGTGCTCGGCATGGGCTGGACGCTCGCGATCGCGATCGCGTTGACCCTCGCGGCGCTCGCGCACCTGCTGACGATCCGCATCCCCGAGGAACGTCCGGCGGCCGCCACCGAGCGGATGCCGGCCGTCGACGTGCGCGGTGCCGTTCGGGCCGTGCGCGCCGCCCCCGGTCTGTTCGCCCTGCTCATCTTCTCGACGTTCAACAACCTCATCGGCGGGGTCTATCTGGCCCTCATGGACCCCTACGGTCTGCAACTCTTCCCCGTCGAGATCTGGGGAGTCGTGCTGGGCGTCACGGCCACAGGGTTCATCATCGGCGGGGGGCTCGTGGCGAAGTTCGGCCTCGGGCGCAACCCGATCCGCACGATGCTGCTCGTGGTGATCGCGATGGGCGTCCTCGGGGCCGCCTTCACCCTGCGTGACTGGTGGTGGTTGTACGTCGCGGGCATCTGGATCTACATGGCGCTGATCCCGATGGTGGAGTCCGCGGAGCAGACCGTGATCCAGAAGGTCGTGCCGCTCGAAACGCAAGGCCGGGTGTTCGGGTTCGCCGCGGCATTCGAGTCCGCGTCGGCGCCGATCACGGCGTTCTTGATCGCGCCCATCGCCGAGTTCGTCATCATCCCCTACATGGACGGCGATGCCGGCCGCGCGCAGTGGGAGTGGTTGCTCGGCGACGGAATCGGGCGCGGGATCGCGCTGATCTTCCTCGTCGCCGGACTCGTGATGGTCGTCTTCGGTGCGGGGGCGTTCCTCACCCGGTCCTATCGGTTGCTCTCGCGGCAGTACGCGACGTCGACCGTGAACGCCGATGTCGCCGCCGGCGAGGGAGCCGACCCCCACCGAGACGGCGATGCCCTCGACCCGTTCGCCGTGCGTTCGGGCGCGGCATCCGTGGGCGCCGACGTCGATCCCCGCGTCGCCGAGGCTCCCGTGGACAGGATGGGCGGTGGCGTCTCCGCGACGGGCGGTGGCGTCTCCGGGACGGGCGGCAGCATCTCCGGGACGGGCGGCAGCGTCTCCGCGACGGGCGGTGGCGTCTCCGCGACGGCGGCGGATCCGGGTCGGGGCGGCGCGACCGAACCGGACCTCGATCCGCGTTAGCCGACCGGGGGAACGAGGGCGACGACGCGATCGTTGACCGCTTCCGCATCCTGGCCCCACAGACCGACGAACGCGGCCGCGAGGCCCGCCTCGAGCCCCGCGAGCGCCTTCACTCGGAAGACGACGGCCGCCGCGGATAGCGGGCGTCCCGCATCGCGGGCATCTTTGGCGAAGCCCTGGGCGACGGCCCGCACCCACGCCTCGCTCGCCGCCTTGATGGCGGCATAGTTCGCACCGCCCGCCAGCGGCCGATCCACGGCGGTGGAGGACACGATCGCCAGGCGCCCGGCATCCGAGGTGCGCAGATCGGCGTCGAAGGCCCGCGAGACCACGCGCAAAGCCGTCAACGAACGCAGCAGGAACGCGAAGTCCTCATCGCTCTGCCCCGCGATGCCCCCGCCGCCGCGCCAGCCCCCGACGAGGTGCAGGATGCCGTCGACCCGCCCACGCGCGGCGTGCACGCGCTCGCGCAGGGCGTCCACGGCATCCGCGTCGGTCAGGTCGCAGCGCTCGGTCGCGACGTCGGGGATCTCGGCCCGTACTTCGCGGAGGCGCGCGTCGTCCGACCCCACGACGACGACGCGAGCCCCGGCATCGACGAGGGCCCGCGCCGCGGTGCGGCCCGCCGCGCTCGTTCCCCCCGCCAGCACAACCAGTCGGTCGCGTACCCCTGTGTCGTGGCTCATGGTCTCTTCCCTCCGGGTCGCCTTCGTCGTACGGCGGCATCGGTCCGCGCCGTCGTGCGGAGTCTGCCGTCGACCCGCTGTGCGAGCTGGGGCTGTAGCGGCGTGTCTCGGCCGAACTCCGCGGGACGGCGTGCCGTGGCGGGGAGGACGGGCCGGGATCCCCGGCCTCAGTCGCGGCCGGTGATGCCCTCGGTCGAAGCGATCACGGGGCGCATTTTCTTCTCCAGAGCCTCGAAGAACATCGACAGGGGGAACTCGTCGTCGAGCACGGCGTCGGTGTACCCCTTGGGGAGACCGGCGAGCACCTCGTCGGACAGTCCACGGGCCCAGACCGACGCAGGATGCGGCGTCACCACCGATCGCACCAGGTCGTAGGAGGCCAGCCAGTGGGCCGTCTTGGGCCGGTCGATCGAGCGCCAGTACAGCTCGTCGATCGCGTCGGCCAGCGCCACGACGGCGGCGGGCACCTCGTCCCAGTCGAACGCGAGCGACGTGTCGGTCCAGTGCAGCACGCGACGCTGGTGCAGCCACGCGAAGAGCAGCTGACCGCCCAGCCCGTCGTAGTTGCGGACCCGCGAGCCGGTGATGGCGAAGCGGAAGATGCGGTCGAAGATCACGGCGTACTGCACGAGCTCGGCGTGCTCGAGCATCGCCTGCTCCGCGGCATCCAGGTCGTCGCGTGCGGACAGCCGGGCCTGGATCTCCACGCACTCGCGGAACGCGGTCAGGTCGCACCGCAACTCCTCGAGCGAGTAGAGGAAGAACGGCATCCGCTGCTTGATCATGAACGGGTCGAACGGCAGATCGCCGCGCATGTGCGTGCGGTCGTGGATGATGTCCCACATCACGAACGTGCGCTCGGCGAGGTCCTGATCATCGAGCAGGCGCGCGGCGTTCTCGGGCAGGTCGAGCTTGGTGATCTCGGCCGCGGCGCGGGTCACGCGACGGTAACGGGCGGCCTCGCGGTCCTGGAAGATCGCGCCCCACGTGAAGGCCGGCACCTCGCGCATCGCGACGGTCTCGGGGAAGAGCACCGCCGAGTTGGTGTCGTACCCGGGCGTGAAATCGACCAGGCGCAGCGAGACGAACAGGCCGTTGGTGTACTCGGTCTCGAGGCGCGCGATGAACTCGGGCCAGATGACCTCGACGAGCACCGCCTCGACGTGCCGGTCGCGCGAGCCGTTCTGCGTGTACATCGGGAAGACGACGAGATGACGGATGCCGTCGACCCGGTGCTGCTGCGGCTGGAACGCCACGAGCGAGTCGAGGAAATCGGGCACGCCGAACCCGGCATCCTTCCATCGCTCGAAGTCCACGACGGACGCGCGGAGGTAGGCGTCGTCGTGGGGGAACAGGGGGGTGAGGGCCCGGATCGCGTCGACGATGTCGTCGACGAGGGCACCGGCGCGCGCGTGATCGGATGCCTCCGGAACCGCGCCGTCCGCGGCCTGCAGCGACTGCAGCTGGACGGCGGCGTCCTTGAGCTGAGTCCACGCGGGGGTGTGCTCGACCGTGTCGACCGCGTGCCCGTCGAGCAGGTCGTGCGCGGAGCGCGAGGGTGTCGCGAGGGTCATGGAGGCCTCCGATCGGCGTAGGCGGGAAAGATTCCTGTCAGTACCGCATGCTAACGGAAAAATTACGGATGCCGCCACGGAGGCTCCGTCGCATCCTGGTACTGTCGGGCGCATGTCCGACGGTTCCGTTCGCCGCGCGCGGCTCGACGACACCGTCGACGCGGCCATCGTGCGCGAGATCTCCCTCGATGCGCGCGCCACGCTCGCCCACCTGTCCGAGAAGGTCGGCCTGTCGGTCTCGGCGGTGCAGTCGCGGCTGCGGAGGCTCGAGGCGCGCGGCATCGTCCGCGGCTACCGGCCCGTTCTGGATGCCGAGGCGCTCGGCCGCCCGCTCGCCGCTTTCGTCGAGATCACGCCCCTCGATCCGGCGCAGCCCGACAACGCTCCGGATCTGCTCGCGCACCTCAGCGCGATCGAGGCGTGCCACTCGATCGCCGGTGACGCGGCGTACATGCTGTTCGTCCGCGTGCCGACTCCGCGCGATCTCGAGACGCTGATCCGCGACATCCGCACGGCGGCCCAGGTCAACACGCGCACCACGATCGTGCTGCAGACCTTCTTCGAGGCCCGCCCGATCGAGCCC
>NZ_VBUM01000114.1 GCF_005774735.1 Microbacterium sp. 5K110
CTTCACCACCCCCGTCGACGTGGACTGGCTCCGCCACTACGCGCGCACGATCGAGACGTACGGCTTCGACTACACCCTCATCCCCTACGCGTCGGCGAGCGCCGATCAGTACGCGCTCGCCGCGACGGTCCTGGCGGCGACCCGCTCGCTGAAGACCGTCGTCGCGGTCCGCCCGAACTCGGCCTTCCCGACGGTCGCCGCGCAGGGCCTGTCGACGCTCGACCAGCTGTCGGGCGGGCGCGCCCTCGTGCACATCATCTCGGGCGGCAGCGACCAGGAGCAGGCGCGCCAGGGCGACTACCTCGACAAGGAGCAGCGCTACCGCCGCTCGTCGGAGTTCATCCAGATCCTGCGCCGGGTGTGGACCGAGAGCGCCCCGTTCTCGCACGACGGGGAGTTCTACCGCTTCGACGGCTTCGGTCCCGGATACGCCACGCATTCCGGCGGCGCACTGCCGGTGTCGCTCGGCGGATCCAGCGAGTTCGCGTACGCCTCGGGCGGCGCGCACGCCGACATCTTCGCCCTGTGGGGCGAGCCGCTGGCCCAGACGGCCGAGCAGATCGACCGCGTCTACGCCCACGCCCGCGCGTCCGGTCGCACGGACCGCATCCGGTTCTGGGTGACCTTCCGCCCGGTCGTCGCCGCGACCGACGCCCTCGCGCGCGAGAAGGCGCGCGGCATCCTCGAGGCGGCCCGACCGTTCTACGAGAAGGTCAAGGACATCAACAGCACGAACGTCGGATCCGTGCGGCTGCGGGAACTCTCGGAGCAGTCCGAGGAGCACGACGGCGGGGTCCTCTGGACGCCGCGGGGCGTGGCCGGTTCCGGCGGGGCGTCGTCGCTGCTGGTCGGGTCGCCCGAGACCGTCGCCGAGGCGATCGTGCGGTACGTCGAACTCGGGGCCGACATCGTGTCGCTCCCCACGCTCGGCGACCTCAACGACGCGGTGGATGCCGGGCGCCTGGTGATCCCGCTCGTGCGGGACGAGGTCGCACGCCGCGGCATCGACCCCGAGGTCGTGTTCGCCCGCCGGGACGTGGCGTGAGCGGACGACGACTGATCGTCGGGCTGCTGGCGAGGCGGACGGGCGCGGCGGCCCCGCTCGCGCACGCCGTGCAGCGGGCGGTGGGCGCCCTCGCCGCGCGCGGCGGGCACCCCGGCACCGCGGCCCTGCCGCCCGAGGTGGCGGTCGCGGCCGGGGCGGCGGTGGCGTCGTGACCCTCCCCGAGCTGACGTTGGGCTTCCACACGCGCGTGCCGTTCGAGAGCGGGCGGGCGCCGGAGGGGCTCCGCGACGGGATCGCTCTCTTTCGCGAGGCCGAGGATCTGGGTTTCGACCGCGGGTGGGTGTACCAGCGGCACTTCGACAACTACCTCGCCGCCCCGCTCGTGTTCCTGCCGGTCGTCGCTCAGCACACCGCCCGCATCGGTCTCGGCACCGCGATCATCGGCATCCGCTACGAAGACCCGGTGCTGCTGGCCGAGGCCGCCTCCACCGCGGACCACCTCAGCGGCGGTCGCCTGCAGCTCGGCCTGGGCACGGGGCTCGGCGGTTTCGACCGCGCATTCGGGCAGGAGCCGAACGACGGCCGTGCGCAGTCCCTTCACCGTCTGGACGCCTTCCTCGCGGCCGTGCGGGGAGAGCCCGTCGGTTTCGCTCCGGACGGCTCGTCGCTGACCGTCCGCGGTGCGAGCCCCGCGCTGATCGAGCGCACGTGGTTCGGCGCGGGCTCGGTCGCTTCGGCGGAGCGCGTCGCCCGGCGCGGACTGAACCTCATGCTGAGCACGATCCTCACCGGAGACGTGGCGGACTACGAGGCGGAGCAGCGCGCCGCCGTCGAGACGTACCGGGACCGGCATCCGGTCCGTGCACGGACACGGGTGTCGGTGAGCCGATCGATCCTCCCCGCGACGTCGCCGAACCGCGCGCGGAGGTACGCCGCCTACGACGCCGACCGACGGGCGAACGGTCCGGCCGCGTCTCGACCGAGCGGCGCCGCGGCACCGACATCGGCGCCGCCGGGGGCCTTCACGATGAGTCCCGCCCTCCACGGGGAACCGTCGGCGGTCGTCGATGCCCTGCTCGCCGATCCCGCGGTCGCGGCCGCGGACGACCTCATCGCGTTCCTCCCGCCCGAGTTCGGTCTGACCGAGAGCACGCGTCTGCTCGAGGACATCGCCGCGCACGTCCTCCCCGCCCTCCGCGCCGAACGAAAGGTGCTCGCATGACCGTTCCCCCCACCGAGATCGACCGGGCCATCGACCGCTCCGGCCTGCGCCCGGGCGGCCGCCCCGTCGAGGTCGTCGTGGCGCGCGACGTCGCCGAGGTGCAGGAGACGCTCCGACGCGCGGCGGCATCCGGTCTCGCCGTCATCACGCGCGGCGCGGGCTCGGGTCTGGCCGGAGGAGCCGTCGCGGGGGAGGGGGCGCTCGTCCTCGACCTGTCGCAGCTCACCCGCATCCGCGCGATCGATCCGGTGGACGGCACGGCGGAGGTCGAGGCGGGGGTCATCACGGCGGATCTGGATGCCGCGGCCCGGGCGCAGGGCCTGATGTATGCGCCCGACCCCGGCAGCGTCGGCATCTCGACCGTCGGCGGCAACATTGCCACGAACGCCGGGGGCCTGCGCGGCGCGAAGTACGGGGTGACCCGCGATGCGGTGCTGTCGGTCGACGTCGTGCTCGCGGACGGCACGCTCGTGCGGCTCGGGCGTCCGACCATCAAGGGCGTCACGGGGTACGACCTCGCCGGTCTCGTCGTCGGCTCGGAGGGCACGCTCGGCATCGTCGTGGCGGCCCGCGTGCGGCTGCTGCCGGCGCCGCGGCGGACGGCGACGGCTTCGGCGTTCTTCGCGTCCCTGGAGGAGGCGGCGACCGCGGTGGCCGCGATCGCCGTCAGCGGTGCTCGGCCCGCGGTGCTCGAGATCCTCGACGGCGCGACCCTCGGCGCGATCGACGCCGCCGAGGGCACGGGGCTGCGCGGGCGCGGCGAGGCCCTGCTCCTCGCACAGACCGATGGTTTCGGCGCGGCGGAGGAGATGGGGGTCGTCGTGGACGCCATCGCCCCCACCGCAGCGCACGTCGAGTGGACCGAGGATGCCGACCGCGCCGCCGATCTGCTCCACGCGCGGCGGCAGGCGCTCCCCGCGCTCGAGCGGCTCGGTCGCCCGCTCATCGAGGACATCGCGGTCCCGCGCAGTCGGCTGGCGGAGGCGATCGCCGGCATCCGTCGGATCGCGGATCGCCGCGGCGTGGCGATCTTCGTCTTCGGTCACGCGGGCGACGGCAACCTGCACCCGATCATCGTCGTCGAGCACGGCGACGAGCTCCCCGCGAACGCGATCACCGCTGCCGACGACATCTTCGCCCTCGCTCTGGCCCTCGGCGGCACCGTGACCGCCGAGCACGGCGTCGGCCGGCTCAAGCGCGAGTGGGCACGGCGCGAGCTCGGCGAGGACGCGGTGCGACTGCACGACGAGATCAAGCGGGTGTTCGACCCCCGCGGCATCCTGAATCCGGGCAGCGGCTACTGAGCGGAGTCGGTCGCCGCGCGTGCCGGGGTGCGTCCGTCCGCCACGCGCGCGGCGGCGCGGTCGTGGCGTGCGCCGACGGGTACGGTCGACGTCGCCTTCGGCAGCCCCATGGGCGGGGTGGCCACGTAGATCGTCTCGGCCCGATCGACGACGTAGGTCTCGTGCCAGATGCCCACGGCGCCGGCGGCCTTGCGTGCGCGTTTGTGGAAGCGCGTCCAGGCCGGTCGGTGCGCCTGGGTGGGCGCGGAGGCGTAGGCGTACAGCTTCTCCAGCGACGACCAGTACTGCACGAGGTACGGACCCCGCGGGCCGAAGAGCATCGTGAAGCCGAGCAGGCCCGAGTCGGGGTCGACGCTCAGCTCGCGCAGCATCGGTCCCATCTCGCCGAAGATCGGCAGCCACGCGTCGGGCCGCCACCAGCGGTTGATCGTCATGCCGATGTGGAACAGGACCAGTTCGCCGTCGTGCTGGTGCGTCATGCGCCCCGGATTGATGGATGCCATGGGTCCGTCCTCACTCGATAGTGCCACTATCTAGTATTGGATAGTATGGCTATCCAGTCAAGGGGGAATCCATGCGGATCTCGGAACTCTCCGCCCGCAGCGGCGTCTCGGTCGCGACGATCAAGTACTACCTGCGCGAGCGCGTGCTCCCCGAGGGGGAGCGGGTCTCACCCACGCAAGCGACGTACGGCGAGGCGCACGTGCGGCGACTCGGGGTCATCCGCGCGCTCGTCGACGCCGGAGTGGGTATCGCCGGCGTGCGCAACGTCGTCGCGGTGCTGGAGAACCCGCCCGAGAGCCCGTACGCGCTCCTGGGGGAGGCCAGCGCCGCGGTGAATCCCCCCGAGGCGGACGACGATCTCGACCTCGGCCCCGCCCTGGCGCTCCTCGACCGTCTCGGCGGCGACACCGACGATTGCTACCCCGGTCAGCTCGCGGCCCTCGCCCGCGCACTGGCCGCGCTCGATCGCGCAGGCTTCGCCGTGCCCGCCCCTGTGCTCGCGTCGTACGTCGAGCACCTCAGGGCCATCGCGCAGGCGGAACTCGACGCCACCCCGACCGAATCCGCCGAGGCGGCCGTGCGCTACGTGGTGCTGGGCACCGTGCTCGTGGAACCGGTGATCCTCGCCCTGCGCCGCATCGCCGAACAGATCGCAGCCTCCCGGCGGTTCGGGCGCGACTGACCGGGACCCGCCCGGTCGGGCCCGACGGCGCCGGTCAGGCGTTCGGGTTCGTCGCCGCCCCGTCGAGCCAGAGCGTGTCGGTCGCGTCGGCGTGCGCGCCCCCGCTCCCGACGTGGGCGTCGCTGATCTTCGGACCCTTCGTGATCACGTGCACGAGCGCCATGCCGTGGCCGCGTCCCAGGTCGTGATCCTGTTTCAGCCACTCCAGGATCGGGGTGGCCTTCGTGTCGGGTCCGAACCCGCGCTCGTGCGCGAGATCGACCAGCTGCCGAGGGGTGAGCCCGGTCTTCTTCTCGACCGCGTCGAGGTACGCCTGGAACGACATGCCGTCACCTTAGCGTCCGGGGTGCGCGATAGCGTCGAGGGATGGCCGTCACGCTGCACCGGGCCCCCGTCGCCGAGATCCCCCCGCTCACCCTCTACCGCCTGCTGTGGCTGCGCGTGAGCGTCTTCGTCGTCGAGCAGGATGCCGCGTACCCCGAGATCGACGGGCGCGACATCGAGCCGGGCGCCGAACTGCTGTGGGCCCAAGATCCCTCTGGCGCGGTCCTGGCCACCCTGCGTCTGCTGCGCGAAGAGAAGAACACCCGCATCGGCCGAGTGGCGACGCTCCCCGCGGCGCGCGGGCGCGGACTCGCGGCCGACCTCATGCGCGCCGCCCTCGAGGTGCTCGACCGCGAGGCGCCCGGCATCCCTACCCTCCTCGACGCCCAAGCGCACCTGGCCGACTGGTACGGCCGCTTCGGTTTCGTCGTCTCGGGGGAGCCGTTCGCAGAGGACGGCATCCCGCACGTCCCGATGCGCCGCACGCGACTGACGACCGAACGGCTCGTCCTGCGGGAGTGGGCGGACGCTGCCGACGATCGGGCGTTCCTGTTCGACCTCTATCGGCGCGCCGAGGTGCGCCGGTACATCGGCGACGGGCGGGTCATGACGGATGCCGCCGAGGTCGATGAGCTGCTCGCACGCTGGACCGCGCGCGCGGACGGTGTGCTCGGAGTGCGGGCCGTGACCACCTCCGAGGGCGAGCGCCTCGGTGCGGTCCTGCTGAAGCCGATCCCCTGGTCCGCAGGCGTCGGCGGCGGGCGCCCCGAAGATGTCGAGATCGGTTGGCACTTCCACCCGGATGCCTGGGGGAGCGGGGTCGCGTCCGAGGCTGCGGCGGCGGTCCTCGCCCTCGCCCACGAGAGCGGCCTCCGGCGGATCGTCGCGGTGACTCACCCCGAGAACACCGCGTCGCAAGCCGTCGCGCGCCGCATCGGCATGCTCCCCGCCGGCGAGACCGGCGACTACTACGACACGACGTGCGCGCTGTTCGTCTCGGAGCGGCCCTCGTGAGAAGGATCGCCGCCGGGGCTGTCGCATTGGTCTGTGCGCTCGTGCTCTCGGGGTGCGGTCTGCAGTTCTCGCTGGGCTTCGGCACCGAGAAGGACGGCCGGTTCGACGGCACCGAGATCACCGTGCCCGTGCTCTACGCCAGCGGCACGAAGGGCGTCCTCGCCACCCAGCGCATCACGGCCGCGTCGGCCGAAGGGGCGGGGCTCAGCATCGACATCACCGAGAACGACGTCAGCGGCGTCGATCCCGTGACGCAGTCGGCGACCTGGACCGCCGTGACCGCGGCGACTCTGCTCACCGGGGCGCGGCCCGACACGGCCTACACGTTTGGGTTCGACACCCGCATCGCGACTCCCGCCGCGGGGGCCGTCACCGCCGTCGGTGTCCTCGCGCTGTACTACGGCACCGAGATCCTGCCGGGGGTGGCGCTGTCCGGAGCGGTCACGCCGTTCGGGGCGATCCGGCCGGTGCCCGGGCTCGCCGAACAGGTCACGGCCGCGATCGAGGCCGGAGGCGTCGACACGATCCTCGTGCCCGCGGGGCAACGCATCGTCCGCGACGCTCAGGGCGGCACCGTCGACCTCGACCAGCTCGCCGCGACGGGGGGCATGACGGTCTCCGAGGTCGCCGACATCGCCGGCGCGTATGCCGTGATGACCGGGGAGGACCTCCCCGCAGAAGCGTTCCCGACGCCGGCCGCCTCGCCCTCACCGCTGCCGACGGCGCCCGATCCCGGTGGGGACGGGGCGGCATCCGACGGGGCGCTGAGCGACGCGCGGGACGCCACGATCGCCCGCGCCTCCGAAGCCCTCGACGTCGCCGTCGATCCCACGGCCATCGCGCAGGCGCGCTCCGCCCTCGCACGCGCGGACGACCTGCGCGCCGCGGGCGACACGGTGGGGGCGCTCGCCGCGGCGACGACCGCCGCCGACGCGGCAGTGCTCGGCGCGGTGCCCGCGACCTCGACCGACGCCGCGACGGCGCAGGCCGAGCAGACACTCGCCGCCGCGGGCGATCTCCTGACCGACCTGTCGGCGCGCGAGCCCGCGTCGGTCGGCGAAGCCGATGCCGTGCTCCGGGCCGCCACGGCGACGGCCGAGGCCTATGCCCTGGCGCACTACGCCACGACCTCCCTCGCCGCCGCCGACGAGCCCGACGTGGCCCGCGCGGGCACCGCGGCGGCGCTCCTGGCGGCATCCGCCCTCGAGACCGCGCGCGCGACCGACGTATCGCCCGGCGAGCCCGCGACGACGCCGCTGTCCGGCGGCGCCGACCTCGACGGGGTGGCGTCGCTGCTGCGCCGCGCGGGCATCGCCGCCGAGGAGGCGTTCGCGTCCCGCGTCGTAGCCGGACGCGCGAAGGCGGACGATGTCTCCGACACCGTGGCGGCGGCGAAGCTGGCCGCCGCAGACCCGGAGACGCTCCGTGCCGTCGCCCTCGCGCACGCACGCGACGCCCTGGCCGAGATCGTCCCCGGCGACGACGGATGGGCGGCGCTCGGCATCGCCGTCGCGGGCTACACACGCGCCGCTCCCGCTCTCGCCGCGGCGCAGACCGTGCGGCCGCCGGCCGACGTCGACACCGCGGCGTCGACCGCGCGCCGCGTCGCGGTCGCCGCCGAGTACACGGGGCGAGCCGTCGACGTGCTCACCGGGACCGGCGCCGAGGTCCCGTTCGTGCGGGGAGCGCTCGCGGAGGCCGCGGCGTCGACCGCGGTCGATCCACCGTCGCCGTCGGGGGCCGCGGCCTACTCGGGGCCGTTCGTCGCGGCGCGGGTGCTCGCGTTCGCCGCGGGCATCGAACGGAGGTGACCCGCGAGACGGCTCGCCGCGGACGGGCGGGGTGTCAGAGCTCGACGCCGTTGTCGGGGTCGTTGACACCGACGTTGCGCCCGCGGCTGGACTCGAACGCGATCAGCCAGCCGATCGAGACGATCGCGGCGAGCAGGATGCCGAGTCCGACGTTCTGGAACACCAGACCGAACAGCACGCCGGCGCCGATCAGCACCACGGTGCCGAGGATCCAGTAGGTGCGTCCCCGAGGCCAGCCCGTTCCGGATTGCGTCATGCGCCCAGCCTAGAGGGCGCGCTCCCGCGGGTGCCCCCTCGTCGCCGACGCTCCTCGTCAGCGATCGCGGTGGTCCTCGGGGTGCAAGCGGGGCCCGCGGCGCGGCTCGAGGGCCGACCCCGCGGAGATCAGTCGGATGACCCGCTGGCGATGCCCCGCGAAGGGTTCGAGGAGCTCGAGCATGCCGTCGTCGTCGGTGCGGTGCCCGGTCAGCGCGTACCCCACCTGATGCGCGAGGTGGTAATCGCCGATGCTCACGGCATCCGGATCGCCGAAGGCGCGGATGCGCGTCTCGGCACTTGTCCATACGCCGACGCCCCGCAGGCTGATGAACACCCGATCGCGCGCCTCGCCGTCGGGGGCTTCGGTCGCCGCGCGGGCGATGGTCGCCCCGCGTCGCGCGGCCTCGACGATCGTGCGCGACTGCGGCGGCTCGAGACCGGCGCGATGCCAGGCCCACGACGGCACATGACGCCATCCCTCGACATCGGGTGGGGCGAACAAGGGGTGGGGCGTGGGCCCCGGGGCGCGCTCGCCGTAC
>NZ_VBUM01000115.1 GCF_005774735.1 Microbacterium sp. 5K110
GGCGCGGGAGGCACCGCCGGCGCGACGGGACCGGGCTCGACCGGCGGCCGGAACGGCGCTGCCGGCGGCGGGGCGGGCGGGTTCGGTGGCGACAGCACGGAACTGCGGACCTGGCTCGAGGCCCACCGCGGCGACACGACGTATCTCGCCGCCGCGTTCGGAGCGCAGACCGCCGCGCAGCTCATCGTGGCCTCGGGCGGCGCGTCAGTGCTCCCGATCGGCGGGTTCAACGGCACCGACGCCGCACCGACCCTGGAGACCTTCGTCTCGCTCGTCGAGACCGGACAGCTCCGCTACGTCATCGGCGAAGAAGACCGCGTCGGCGGGCCCGGGGGCGCGGCCGTGGGGGCGGGGACGGCCTCGACCTCCACGGTCTCGGCGCAGATCCGCGCGTGGGTGGAGCAGAACTGCGCGACGGCGGCGGATGCTCCGAGCACCGTGTACGTCTGCGGATGAACGCCGGTCAGAGCTCGCGCGACAGGAACGCGATCCCGGCCTCGCGGAACGCGCGCGCTCCGGGGGCGTTCACGTGGTGCCGACCTGGGATGTCGACGAACTCGCCGCGGGGGAGCAGCCCCGCGAGGTTCGCGGACTGGTCGTGGATCGGGTCCTCGGTCCCGGTGGCGATGAGCACGGGCTGCAGCGGGGGCGACGCGGGGTCCGGGTCGGTTTCGCCCAGGCGCATGCCCTCGGCGATGGCGACGAGCGCGCGCAGGTCGTTGCCCGGCACGCGTTCCGCGAGCGAGACGTAGCGCAGGGTGGTGGCATCCTGCACCGGCTCCCCGCGATCGAGGAACGCGCGGGCCTGCTCCACCTGCAACCGGGCGAGCGGCCGGCCGTCCGGGATGCCACCGAGCACGGCGCGCTCGACGTGCTCGGGGGCGTCGACGGCGAGCTGCCACCCGACGCGGCCGCCGAGGGAGTAGCCGAGGTAGCGCACCTGATCCACCAGGTAGGTGTCGAGAACGGCGACGAGGTCCGAGACGAGCGCGCTCATGCGGTACGCGGCGGCGTCGTGCGGTTTGTCGCTCGCGCCGTGACCGCGCTGATCGACGGCGAGGACGCGGAACCCCGCCCGCAGCAGATCGCGCACCCAGCCGGTGTTGACCCAGTTGTCGCGGGTGCTCGACCCGAAGCCGTGGACGCACAGCACCGTGGGAGCCTCGGGGTCGCCCCACGTATACGTGGCGAGGCGCACGTTGTCGCCCACGATGAGGAACTGCGGATCGGGGACCTCGGTGAGCGCGGGCACGGCATCCATTCCGCCGATCCTGGCACAGTCGCGCGGGCCGGACGGCGAAGTGGTCATAGTGGTCTCATGGGGTATACACGTGCCGAGCTCGAGTCGTACCGGGATGCCACGATCCCCGACCTCGTCGGACCGGGCCTGCGCCTGCTGTTCGTGGGCATCAACCCCGGGCTGTGGACCGCCGCGACCGGGACCCCGTTCGCCCGCCCCGGCAACCGGTTCTGGCCCGCGCTCGTCGAGGCCGGGATCCTGCCGCGGCTGCCCGCTTTCGCCGGTCCGCTCGACGACGCCGACCGGGCGATGATCTTCGACGCGGGGGTGGGCGTGACCAACCTCGTCGCCCGCGCGACCGCGCGTGCCGACGAACTCGACCGCGCGGAACTGCGCGCCGGCGCCGCCGCTCTCGAGGATCGCGTGGCCGCCCTCGCGCCGCCCGCGGTCGCGGTGGTGGGTCTCACCGCGTACCGCCAGGGCTTCGACCGGCCCAAGGCCCTCGCCGGGCGCCAGGGAGAGACCATCGGGGGAGTGCCCACGTGGGTCCTGCCCAACCCCAGCGGCCTGAACGCGCACGACACGGTGGCCTCGCTCGCGCGGGCGTACGCGGAACCGGCGCGGGCCGCCGGGATCCTCCCGTGACGGAGATCGTGCGTCGCCGGATCGCGGCGGGTGCGGCGATGCTCGCCGTCGTCGCCGCGGGGCTGACCGTCCACGCGGCGCCCGGGTCGATCGTCACCGACATCGTGGGCGACGCCCTCTACACCGTCGCCGCGTACGCGGGTCTCGTGGCGCTCCTCCCGCGCGCCCGGCCGGTCGTGCTCTCCGCCGTCGCGGCGGCGTGGTGCGTGGGCGTCGAACTGCTGCAGCTCACCGGGCTCCCCGCGGCCTGGGCCGACGCGTTCCCGCCGATCGCCCTGGTGCTCGGGCTCGGCTTCGACGCGCGCGACCTCCTCGTCTCGCTCGCGGCGGCTGCCGTGGCGGTGGGCGTCGACCTCGCGGTGCGCCGACGGCTCCTCCCCAGGGGAGAGCGCCCGCGGCCCGCGTCCCGCCGCGGGTAGGGTGACGGCGTCGGAGGGAGACACGATGATCGTCGAGTTCGAGGGAGAGGTCTTCCGGTGGGAGGCCCGGCTCGACAGCGCCTGGTACTTCGTCGCGCTTCCGCCCGGACTCAGCGAGGACATCCGCGAGACGCAGACCTTCCGGCGCGGCTTCGGCGGAGTGCGCGTCGAGGTCACGATCGGCTCCTCCACGTGGCGCACGTCGATCTTCCCGCAGGCAGACGGCGTCTACGTCCTGCCGTTGAAGCGCGCCGTGCGCGAACGCGAGGGCATCCTCCCCGATGCGACGGTCCTCGCCCGGCTCGCCGTCCTCGACGCCTGAGCGCCGCGTGCTCGGCGTCGCGCTGACCGTGTTCGCGGTGCTCGGCGGGATCCTCGCCGTCATCGACGGGCGTCACCACCGCCTTCCGCACGCGCTCGTCCTGCCGGGACTCGCGCTGGCCCTCGTGCTGTTGACCTCCGCGGCGCTCGCCGCCGACGAACCGCCGCGCCTCGTCGGGGTGTGGGGCGGGGCGGCATCCGCGTTCCTCGTCTGCCTCGCGCTGCATCGTGCGCAGCCGACGGCCTTCGGCGGGGGAGACGTGACGCTCGCCGCCCTCGCGGGGGCGCACCTCGGGTGGTTCGGACCGGATGCCGTGCTCTCGGGGATCCTCACCGGGTTCCTGTGCGGCGGGGCCGCGGCCGCCGGAATCCTGCTCTCCGGTGCCCGGGGTGCCGTGTTCGCGTTCGGGCCCCCGCTGCTGCTGGGGACGTGGTGGGTGCTGCTCGGAGAGCTCCGGTGAGCGACCCCGCGCGTGTGCGGCGCAGGATCGCGCGCATGTCGCGGGACGGGCCCGCCCCGCGGCGAAGCCCGGCACGATCTGCGTGTTCGACGCGCGGTCAACCCCGCCGGGGCAGATCGTGCCGCTCCCATAGCCTGGGAGGATGGCTGACCTCCTTCGTCGCGTCACCGCGTGGGCGCTGCAGCGGCGACTCGTGCGCGCGTACCTCGTCTACTCCGGGCGACGCGGACCCATGCTCGCCGACAGCGTGACCTATCGGACGCTGTTCAGCGTGTTCGCGGGCGTCCTCATCGGGTTCTCGTTCGCGGCCCTGTGGCTCGCGGGAAACCCCGACGGGCTCGCCGCCCTCGTGCGCGCGGTCGACGGCGTCATCCCGGGGCTCGTCGGTCCGGACGGTCTCATCGACGTCGCCGAGATCAAGGCGCCCGCGGGCTTCACGATCGCGGGTGTCCTGGGATCGATCGGTCTGCTCGGCGCGGCGATCGGCGCCGTCGGGTCGCTGCGGTCCGCTCTGCGCCAGCTCGCCGACGTGACGACGGAGGACACCTTCATCGTGTGGGTGCTCCTGCGGAACCTCCTGCTGGCTCTCGGGATCGGTGTGTCGCTCGCCGCGGCCGCCGGAGTGACCTTCCTCGCCACGGCGGGGCTGACGGTGGTGCGCGGATGGCTGGGCATCTCCGCGGATTCGTGGGTGACCGGCATCCTGACCTGGCTCGTCTCCACGCTCATCGTGCTCGCGCTCGACGCGGCCGTGATCGCCGCGGCCTTCGCGCTGCTGTCCGGGCTCCGCGTGCGTCGGGCGACGCTCCTGCGCGGCGCTCTGCTGGGCGGCATCGGGCTGGTCGCGCTGCAGCAGCTGTCGGGCCTGTTCGTCCGCGGGGCGGGCGGAAACCCTCTGCTCGCGACGTTCGCCGCGCTCATCGCGCTTTTGCTGTGGCTGAACCTCTCGAGCCAGGTGATCCTCATCGCCGGTGCGTACATCATGGTCGGTCACGAGGAGGACCAGGATCGCGTCCGCGCGAAGTACGCCGCGTCGACGCTCGTGCAGTTCCGGGTCCAGCGTGCCGAGCGGGCGGTGCAGGCCGCCGTCGGTGAATTGGATGCCGCGCGCGAGGCCGAAGCGCACGAACGCGAGGCGACGGCGAAGAATACCGCTTCCCGCTGAGCCCGCGGACACGCGTCTAGGGTGACCACATGACCGAGCGCACCGTCGCGTACACCGCCGCCGCGGTCCGGGCGGCGGAGGCTCCGCTGCTCGCGGCCGGACGGCCCCTCATGCATGAGGCCGCCCGTGCGCTCGCGGACGTCGTCGAGGAGGAGCTCGCACGGACCCCGGGCGCCGTCCTGGTGGTCGTCGGTTCGGGCGACAACGGCGGCGACGCCCTGTACTCGGCGGCGACTTTCGCCCGAGTGGCGACCCGCGTCGACATCGTTCTCACCCGCGATCACGTGCATCGGGAGGCGCTCGATGCCGCAGTCGCCGCGGGGGCTCGGCTCCGGGATGCCTCGGAGGTCTGCGCCGCCGGGGCGGATCACGTCCTGGTGGTCGACGGCATCCTCGGCATCGGCGCCTCCGCGGACCCGCGGTTGCGCGGCACCGCTCGCGCCGTGGTCGAGGCCCTGCGCCCGGCGGTGGCGGACCGGCGGCTGCGCGTCGTGGCGGTCGACCTCCCCAGCGGTCTGCACCCGGACACGGGCGAGGCGGACACCGCGGTCCTCCCGGCCGATATCACGGTCACCTTCGGAGCGGTCAAGGCGGGGATCCTCCGCGGTCGCGGTCCGGAGCTCTGCGGCCGCATCGTCCTGGTCGACCTCGGTCTCGAGCCGCAGCTGCGGCGCGTCCGCCCCGCGGTGACGGCGGCCGTCGAGGTCGTTCGCCGGCCCCCGGTTCAGCGGGCGTAGCGTTCGGCGAACGCCCGCAGGATCCGGCCGGTCGCGGTCACCGGCGACCGCCGCACGGCGGCGAGGGTGAACTCGAGCTCGTCGGGGCGGAAATAGCCGAACGACGCGTACGCGTGGATGCGGGTGACGATGCCGCCGAGATCCAGTTCGGGGTGGAACTGCGTGGCGTAGACGTTCTCGCCGACCCGGAACATCTGCACGGGGCACGTGGCGGAGGATGCCAGGAGCGTCGCCGCCGCGGGGAGCGCGGAGATCGCCTCCTTGTGGCCGACGAAGGCCGGGAAGGTCGCGGGCATCCCCGACAGCAGCGGATCGGCGCGGCCGGCGTCGGTCAGCGAGACGTCCACGACGCTGATGGGCTCGGCGTACGTCCCGTCGATCGGCGCGCCCAGATGCGTGCCGAGCGTGCCGACGCCGTAGCAGGCACCGAGGAACGGGGCATCGCGCGCCACCACCTCGTTCACGAGCGCGGCCATCTCTGCCTCGACGCGGCGCTGTACCGCCGACTTCTTCTCCCACGGGTCGGAGGCGTTGAACGGGCTTCCGCCGACGAGGATCCCGGCGATCTCATCGAGATCGATCTCGGGCATCGGGTCGCGTTCCAGGCGCACGCGCCGGAGCCGCTGCGGAGGCAGGCCCGTGAAGCGGAGGAAGAGCGCGTACTCCTCGTCGGCCGGTCGGTCCTCGGCGCGCGTGGCCAGGAGCACGAACGGGCGGTCTCCGGGCAGGTCCGTCCTCGTCACCCGAGCGAGTCTAGGTCAGGGGTGTCAAGGCGCGGCCTCTGCGCGAGGCCCCGGTCTACGCTGGGCGCATGGCTATCGCACGACTGACCGGAGGCCCGCTCGACGGGCAGGTGATCCCGCTCGAGAACGAGACCGACGACACGCTGATCATGCCCTACAGCGAGGGGCAGCTCGTCTACCGTCGCGACGGCGGGCTGGAGAACACCGGTGACTCCGACGGACCCACGCAGGCGGTCTTCTCGTACGTGGAAGAGACCGAGGACATCAACCCGGACGCCGACGGACGCGACGATTGAGCGGAACGGCTCCCGGGTCGTCGTCGGTCGAGGTCGAGTCCAAGTACGACGTCGACGACGGCACGCCCGTGCCCGATTGGTCGGGGATCCCGGGGGTCGCGCGCGTCGGTGACGCCGAGCCGCGCGACCTCGATGCCCGGTACGTCGACACCGTCGATGGCGCCCTCGCGCGGGTCGGCGTCGCGGTGCGACGGCGGCAGGGCGGACCGGATGAGGGGTGGCACGTGAAGGCCCCCGCGCCCGGTGGCCGGTCCGAGACGCACTGGCCCCTCGGCGAGATCGGCGACGCCGACGCGGCTCCGGTGGTCCCGGAGGAGATCCAGGATGCCGTCGCCGCGTGGGCGCACGGACCGTTCCTGCCGCTCGCCCGTGTGCGCAACCACCGCACCGCCTACGCCCTGCTCGATGCCGACGGCGGCCTCGTCGCCGAGTTCGTGGACGACCGCGTCCGCGCACGCGACGAGCGTCGCGGCGCGGAATCCGAGTGGCGCGAGTGGGAAGTCGAGCTCGGCCCCGCCGGCCCCGCGGACGACACCGGGCGTGCGGCGCTGTTCGCCGCGGTCGACGCGGCCGTGTTCGCGGCGGGCGGCCGGCCCGCGGCATCCGGTTCGAAGCTCGCCCGAGCCCTCGGGCACTGACCCCCCCTGACGCCGACGGCCCCGACCCCGCTCATCGAGCGGGTCGGGGGCCGTCGGGCGTTGCGGCCGGTCGGATCAGAGGTTGATCATGTGGCCGGTGAGGCCGTGGAACGCCTCCTGCAGGCCCTCCGATAGCGTCGGGTGGGTGTGCACGTTGCGCGCGGCTTCGAGGGCGGTGAGGTCCCACTTCTGCGCGAGCGTGAGCTCGGGGAGGAGCTCGGAGACGTCGGGGCCGATGAGGTGTCCGCCGATGAGCTCGAGGGTCTCGGCGTCGGCGACGAGCTTGACGAAGCCGACGGGCTCGCCGAGGCCGTTGGCCTTGCCGTTCGCCGAGAAGGGGAACTTCGCGACCTTGATGTCGTGACCGGCGTCGCGAGCCTGCTGCTCGGTCAGGCCGAACGAGGCGACCTGCGGGTTGCAGAAGGTGGCGCGCGGCATGTTGCGGTAGTCGCCGAGGGTCTGCGTCTCGGCGTTGCCGATCGTCTCGGCCGCGACGACGCCCTGGGCCTCGGCGACGTGCGCGAGCTGGAGCTTGGCGGTGACGTCACCGATCGCGTAGATGTGGGGGACGTTCGTGCGCATGTGGTCGTCGATGTCGATCGCGCCGCGCTCGGTGAGCTTCACTCCGGTGTTCTCGAGGCCGAACCCGTCGACCTTGGGGGCGAAGCCGATGGACATCAGCACGCGGTCGGTGTCGATCGAGCCGGTGGAGCCGTCCTTGGCGGTGTAGGCGACGGTGACCTTGTCGCCGTGGTCGGTGACGGAGTCGACCTTCGTCGAGGTGAGGATGTCGACGCCGTAGCCCTTGTACTGCTTCTGGATCTCCTTGGAGACCTCGGCATCCTCGTTGGGGAGGGCGCGGTCGAGGAACTCGATGATGGTGACCTTCACGCCGTAGTTCGTCATGACGTAGGCGAACTCCATGCCGATGGCTCCGGCGCCGACGATGACGATCGAGGAGGGAAGCTCACGGGTGAGGATCTGCTCCTCGTAGGTGACGACGTTCTCGGACAGGGTCACTCCCGGGAGGAGGCGCACGGTGGACCCGGTGGCGATGATGACGTTGTCGAAGGTGACCTGCTCCTTCGAGCCGTCGGCCTTGGTCACGTCGAGCGTGTGGTCGTCGACGAAGTGGCCACGGCCCTCGTACTCGGTGACCTTGTTCTTCTTCATCAGGTAGTGGATGCCCTTGACGTGCCCGGCCGCGACGCTACGGGAACGGTCGAACGCCTTGCCGAAGTCGAAGTGCACGTCGCCGGAGATACCGAACAGGTCGGCCTTGGCGTGGAACGTGTGCGCGAGGTCGGCGTTGCGCAGCAGAGCCTTGGAGGGGATGCAGCCCACGTTCAGGCACACACCACCCCAGTACTTCTCTTCGACGACCGCGACCGACAGCCCCAGCTGCGCGCCGCGAACGGCCGCGACGTACCCGCCGGGACCCGCACCAAGAATGACCAGATCGTAATGAGGCATGGTCCCAGCCTAGCGTCCGGAGGTCCCCGCCGAGCCGCCGTTCGGGCCGTTGCGGCGGCCTCGCGCGACGGCCAGCCAGACCAGTGCGCCGACGACGAGGACGAGGGCGATCGCGAGCAGGATCCAGGGCAGGAGAGAGGCCTCGGAGGTGTTCTCCGCCGGGGCGGGAGTGGCCGTGACCGTCACGGTCGGTTCGGGGGAGGACGCGGCCGTCGGAGTCGGCGTGGGTGTGGG
>NZ_VBUM01000116.1 GCF_005774735.1 Microbacterium sp. 5K110
CCGCTTCCCCCGCCGCCCGCCGCCCGCTCTCGAGTACCCCGATCCTGCGCACGGCCCTCGCCTGGGGCGGGATCGTGACGGCCGTCCTGCTCGTGGCCGGGGCCGTGATCGGTTTCGCCGTCGGCGGAGCCGGGGGGCTCGGCAGCGCGCTCTCCGGCGTCGCCGTCAGCGCCGTCTTCCTGGCGGTGACCGCAGCGAGCATCCTCATCGCCAACCGCTGGTTCGGAGATCCCCTCTACGTCCCGATCTTCTTCGGCATCGTGCTGGGCGGGTGGCTGCTCAAGCTCGTGCTGTTCATCGTCGCGATCGTCGTCCTGCGCGGTCAGGACTGGGTCGACCCCGTGGTGTTCTACGTCGCCCTCGTCGTGAGTGTCCTGGCATCCCTGGTCGTCGACGTGGTCGTCCTGTTGCGCATGCGGGTCCCGAGCGCGAGCGACGTGACGCTGCCGACCGACCCGGACGCGGGCGATTTCCGCGACTGAGTCCCCATAACCCGAGGTTCGCCGGCCGAGTGCACGTTAGTCCGGTGCCGAGACGATCGAGCGCCCGCACTCATGGATGAGCCGGGAGTTTGATAGGGTGGGGTAAGTACCCACCCGCGACCGGGACTCTTTCCCAGGCTCGCACTTCGGGTGCCATCACCGACCATCGTCGCAACGGTTCACACCGATGCCCCGAAGCTGGAGCCAGCGCTGTCCACTCAAGCTGCGACCCTGATCACGAACTTCGCGTCCGCGGGGGCTGAGTTCCACCCGCCGTCCATCAACGAGTTCTTCCCCGACGCGATCCTGTTCGAGGGCACGATCTTCGCGATCACTCGCATCAACCTGGTGCAGATGCTCGCGACCGCCGTCCTGGTGATCCTGCTCATCGTCGGCACGCGCCGGATGAAGGTCGTCCCGGGCCGCTTCCAGAGCGTCGTCGAGATGGGCCTGGACTTCGTCCGCGTCAACATCGCCGAGGACATCCTCGGACGCAAGGACGGCCGTCGCTTCCTCCCGATCCTCACCACGATCTTCTTCATGGTGCTGTTCATGAACATCACGGGTGTCATCCCGTTCCTGAACATCGCCGGGACGAGCGTCATCGCCGTCCCGCTGCTGCTGGCGATCGTGGCCTACGCGACCTTCATCTACGCCGGCATCAAGAAGAGCCCCGGCGGGTTCTTCAAGAACGCGCTGCTGCCCTCGGGCGTGCCGTGGCCGCTGTACATCATCATCGTGCCGCTGGAGTTCCTCTCCACCTTCATCATCCGGCCGATCACGCTGACGCTTCGTCTGCTGATGAACATGGTCGTCGGTCACCTGATGCTGGTGCTGTTCTTCTCCGCCACCCAGTTCTTCGTCGTCGGCCTCAGTGGCTGGTGGACGGCGCTGGGCGCGGGGTCGCTCGCCTTCGGCTTCGCCTTCACCCTGTTCGAAATCTTCGTCGCCTTCCTCCAGGCGTACGTCTTCGCGATCCTCACCGCGGTCTACATCCAGCTCGCGGTCGCAGAAGAGCACTGAGCGGCCCGGCGCACGCCGAGCCACCCAACCGAAAGGAAAAAACCCGTGGACGCAACTACGGTTCTCGCCCAGGTCACCGGTAACGTCGCCACGATCGGCTACGGCCTCGCGGCCATCGGCCCCGCCATCGGCGTGGGCATCGTCGTCGGCAAGACCATCGAGGGTGTCGCCCGTCAGCCCGAGCTCGCGGGCCGCCTGCAGGTCCTGATGTTCATCGGTATCGCCTTCACCGAGGCGCTCGCCTTCATCGGTATCGCGACCGGCTTCATCTTCACCTGATCCGGCCGCTCTCGACTCACTCAAAGGAGACAGGATGCTGAACGCTCTTGTCACACTCGCCGCGGAGCCCGCGGGCGAAGCGGCGAAGAACCCGCTGATCCCGGCGTGGTACGACATCATCTGGTCGGCCGTGTGCTTCGTCGTCATCATCTTCGTGGTGTGGCGCGTAGCCCTGCCGCGGATGGCGAAGCTCCTCGACGAGCGCAGTGCCGCCATCGAGGGCAACATCGCCAAGGCCGACGAGGCACAGCGCCAGGCCGAAGCCGCTCTCGAGCAGTACACCGCGCAGCTGGCCGAGGCCCGCAAGGAAGCCGGTGAGATCCGCGAGGCCGCCCGCGAGGACGGCAAGAAGATCGTCGCCGAGGCGAAGGATGCCGCGTCCACCGACGCTGCCCGCATCACCGCCGCCGCACACGCACAGATCGAGGCCGAGCGTCAGTCGACCCTCGTCGCCCTGCGCGCTGAGGTGGGTACGCTCGCCGTCGACCTCGCCGGCAACGTCATCGGGGAGACCCTCTCGGACGACGCGCGTGCGCAGGCCGTGGTGGATCGCTTCCTCGCCGAGCTCGAGGCATCCGAGAAGGCGGCCCAGTAATGGGCAGCGCGACCACTCAGGCGCGGACCGCGACGACCGAGGCGCTCACGTCGACGTCGGGCGTCGACCTCGACGTCGCCGGCGAACTCTTCGCGGCCGTCGGCGCCGTGAGCGGCTCGGCGCAGCTGAGCGGCGCGCTGTCCGATTCCTCGGCACCGGCCGCCGCCCGCGCTGCGCTCGTGACGGCGGTCTTCGGTGGCACGTACCGCGAGGTGACCGTCGCTCTGCTGCGCAGTGCGGCCGAGCAGCGCTGGTCGAACGCGGGTGAGTTCGTGGACGGCCTGGAGGAACTGGCCGTGCGCGCCGCCGCCGTCGCCGACCCGTCGGCGGACATCGAAGGCGAGCTGTTCCAGTTCTCCCGCACGGTGGCCTCGAACGGCGAGCTCGAACTGGCGTTGGGCGGTCGCCTCGGCGACGCGTCGGCCAAGAGCTCGCTCGTCTCGACGCTGCTCGACGGACGCGCGGGTGCCGCCACGGCCCTGATCGTCTCTTCGCTCGTGCAGAACGCGCACGGTCGCCGTGTCCGTGCGCTGCTGCGTCGCGCATCGGCGATCGTCGCCGATCAGCGTTCCAGCATCGTCGCGACCGTGTACGCCGCGACCCCGCTGAGCGCCGAGCAGCGGACGCGGCTCGAGAACGCGCTCAGCGCGCGTTACGGGTCGGCGGTCACCCTGAACACCGTGATCGACCCGACCGTGGTCGGTGGGCTGCGTGTGCAGGTCGCCGACGACGTCATCGACGCGAGCGTGTCCGCACGCCTCGCCGACCTGCGCCAGCGCATCGCAGGCTAAGACTTTCCCGCCCGAGCGGGTGGAGATCTGGGGGCTCGCGCCCCACGAACGAAGGAAGACAATGGCAGAACTCTCTATCAGCCCCGACGTCATCCGTGACGCGCTGAAGGACTTCGTCAACGCCTACGAGCCGACGGGCGCGGGTGCGACCGAGGTCGGCACCGTCGTCGACGCGGCCGACGGCATCGCCCACGTCGAGGGACTGCCCGGCGTCATGGCGAACGAACTCATCCGCTTCGCGAACGGCACCCTGGGCCTGGCCCAGAACCTCGACGAGCACGAGATCGGTGTCGTCGTCCTCGGCGAATTCTCCGGCATCGAGGAGGGCCAGAGCGTCACCCGCACCGGCGAGGTCCTCTCCGTCGGCGTCGGCGACGGCTACCTCGGCCGTGTCGTGGACCCGCTCGGCAACCCCATCGACGGTCTCGGCGAGATCGCGACCGAGGGTCGTCGTGCGCTCGAGCTGCAGGCGCCCGGCGTCATGCAGCGCAAGAGCGTGCACGAGCCGCTGCAGACCGGCATCAAGGCCATCGACGCGATGATCCCCGTCGGTCGCGGCCAGCGCCAGCTCATCATCGGCGACCGCCAGACCGGTAAGACGGCCATCGCGATCGACACGATCATCAACCAGAAGGCCAACTGGGAGTCGGGCGACGTCGACAAGCAGGTCCGCTGCATCTACGTCGCCATCGGTCAGAAGGGCTCGACGATCGCCTCGGTCAAGGGCGCCCTCGAGGACGCCGGCGCGATGGAGTACACCACCATCGTCGCGGCCCCCGCCTCCGACCCGGCCGGCTTCAAGTACCTCGCCCCCTACACGGGTTCCGCGATCGGCCAGCACTGGATGTACGGCGGCAAGCACGTCCTGATCATCTTCGACGACCTGTCGAAGCAGGCCGAGGCCTACCGCGCCGTGTCGCTCCTCCTCCGTCGCCCGCCGGGCCGCGAGGCGTACCCCGGTGACGTCTTCTACCTGCACTCGCGTCTGCTCGAGCGTTGCGCCAAGCTCTCCGACGAGCTGGGCGCGGGCTCGATGACGGGTCTGCCGATCATCGAGACGAAGGCCAACGACGTCTCGGCGTACATCCCGACCAACGTGATCTCGATCACCGACGGCCAGATCTTCCTCCAGTCCGACCTGTTCAACGCCAACCAGCGTCCCGCGGTCGACGTGGGTATCTCGGTTTCCCGCGTGGGTGGTGACGCCCAGGTCAAGTCGATCAAGAAGGTCTCCGGAACGCTGAAGCTCGAGCTCGCGCAGTACCGCTCGCTCGAGGCGTTCGCGATGTTCGCCAGCGACCTCGACGCGGCCTCGCGTCGTCAGCTCGCCCGCGGTGCGCGCCTGACCGAGCTGCTCAAGCAGCCGCAGTACTCGCCCTACCCGGTCGAGGAGCAGGTCGTCTCGATCTGGGCCGGCACCAACGGCAAGCTCGACACCATCGAGGTCTCCGACGTCCTGCGTTTCGAGCGCGAGCTGCTGGACTACCTGCGCCGCAACTCGACCGTGCTCGACACGCTGCGCGAGACCAACGCGCTGGGCGACGACACCGTCGCCGAGCTCGAGAAGAAGGTCGACGAGTTCATCCTCGAGTTCCAGCCGGGTGAGCAGAGTGCCGTGGGCACCGAGCAGGTCGAAGCCGCCGAGGCCGAAGACGTCAACCAGGAGCGAATCGTCAAGGGCCGTCGCTAACAGCGACGACACGAGAACGGAATCATGGGCGCACAACTGCGGGTCTACAAGCAGAAGATCAGTTCTGCTCAGACGACCAAGAAGATCACGAAGGCGATGGAGCTCATCGCGGCCTCGCGCATCCAGAAGGCGATGGCGCGTGTGCGCGCGGCATCGCCCTTCGCGCGGGCCGTCACGAGCGCTGTCTCCGCGGTGGCCACGCACTCCTCGATCGACCACCCCCTGACGACCGAGCGCGAGAACATCCGCCGCTCGGCCGTGGTGATCTTCACCTCCGACCGCGGCCTCGCCGGCGCGTTCAACTCCCAGATCCTCCGCGAGGGTCTGGAGTTGGCGGAGCTGCTGCGGTCGCAGGGCAAAGAGGTCGTGTTCTACCTCGTCGGGCGCAAGGCCGTCGGGTACTTCCAGTTCCGCCGCATGGCCAGCGCCGCGCAGTGGACGGGCGACACCGATACTCCGCAGTTCTCGACGGCGGAAGCGATTTCGGATGCCGTGCTCGAGGCCTACCGGGCCGGTGGCGAGAACGACGGCGTCGACGAGATCCACCTCGTGTACAACCGCTTCGTCAGCATGATGACGCAGTCGCCCGAGTCGATCCGTCTGCTCCCGCTCGAAGTCCTCGAAGCCGACGAAGCCCCGGCTCAGGCCGAGGTGTACCCGCTCTACGAGTTCGAGCCGGACGCCGAGACCGTGCTCGACGCACTCCTGCCGGTGTACGTCCAGAGCCGCATCTTCAACGCTCTCCTGCAGTCGTCGGCGGCCAAGCACGCCGCGACGCAGAAGGCGATGAAGTCGGCCAGCGACAACGCCGACAAGCTCATCACCGACTACACCCGCCTGCGCAACAACGCGCGTCAGGCGGAGATCACGCAGCAGATCGCCGAGATCGTCGGCGGCGCCGATGCTCTGTCATCCGGCAAGTAAGTTCCCAAGGAGAGAAGAAGCCATGAGCCTCACCGCCGAGAAGACCGACGCGGCTGTCGTCGGCCGCGTCGCGCGTGTCACCGGGCCCGTCGTCGACATCGAGTTCCCGCACGACGCGATCCCCGAGATCTACAACGCGCTCAAGACCACCATCACCATCGGTGACGACTCGACCGAGATCACGCTCGAGGTCGCCCAGCACCTCGGTGACGACCTCGTGCGCGCCATCTCGCTCAAGCCGACCGACGGCATGGTCCGCGGCCAGGAGGTGCGCGACACCGG
Organism: Microbacterium sp. 5K110; assembly: GCF_005774735.1. Lineage (GTDB taxonomy): Bacteria > Actinomycetota > Actinomycetes > Actinomycetales > Microbacteriaceae > Microbacterium. The sequence goes on from NZ_VBUM01000116.1 coordinate 6,067, forward strand.
CGGCCCGATCTCGGTCCCCGTCGGCGACGTGACCAAGGGCAAGGTGTTCGACGTCACCGGTGAGGTGCTCAACGCGGCACCCGGCGAGACGATCGAGGTCACCGAGCGCTGGGGCATCCACCGCAAGGCCCCGAGCTTCGACCAGCTCGAGTCCAAGACCGAGATGTTCGAGACCGGCATCAAGTCGATCGACCTCCTGACCCCCTACGTGCAGGGTGGAAAGATCGGTCTGTTCGGCGGCGCCGGCGTCGGCAAGACCGTCCTCATCCAGGAGATGATCCAGCGCGTCGCGCAGGACCACGGTGGTGTCTCCGTGTTCGCCGGTGTCGGCGAGCGCACCCGTGAGGGCAACGACCTCATCGGCGAGATGGAAGAGGCGGGTGTCTTCGACAAGACCGCCCTCGTGTTCGGCCAGATGGACGAGCCGCCGGGGACGCGTCTGCGCGTCGCCCTGTCGGCGCTCACGATGGCAGAGTACTTCCGCGACGTGCAGAAGCAGGACGTTCTGCTCTTCATCGACAACATCTTCCGCTTCACGCAGGCCGGTTCCGAGGTCTCGACGCTGCTCGGCCGCATGCCCTCCGCCGTGGGCTACCAGCCGAACCTCGCCGACGAGATGGGTGTGCTCCAGGAGCGCATCACCTCGACGCGCGGTCACTCGATCACGTCGCTCCAGGCGATCTACGTCCCCGCCGACGACTACACCGACCCGGCTCCGGCGACGACCTTCGCCCACCTGGATGCCACGACCGAGCTGTCCCGTGAGATCGCGTCGAAGGGTCTCTACCCGGCCATCGACCCGCTGACGTCGACGAGCCGCATCCTCGACCCGCGCTACATCGGTGAGGACCACTACCGCGTGGCCACCTCGGTGAAGCAGATCCTGCAGAAGAACAAGGAACTGCAGGAGATCATCGCGATCCTCGGTGTCGACGAGCTCTCCGAAGAGGACAAGATCGTCGTGTCGCGCGCACGTCGCATCCAGCAGTTCCTCTCGCAGAACACCTACATGGCCAAGAAGTTCACCGGTGTCGAGGGCTCCACGGTCCCGATCAAGGAGACGATCGAGTCCTTCGACGCGATCGTCAAGGGTGACTTCGACCACGTCGCCGAGCAGGCGTTCTTCAACGTCGGTGGCATCGCGGACGTCGAGGCCAAGTGGGCGCAGATCCAGAAGGAGAACGGCTGACATGCCGCTGCGCGTGAACCTCGTCTCGGCTGACGCCGAGGTCTGGACCGGTGAGGCGTCGCTCGTCGTCGCCAAGACGGTCGAAGGTGAGATCGGCTTCATGCAGGGGCACGAACCCGTGCTCGCGATCCTCGCCCAGGGCGAGGTGCGCATCACCGGTGTCGACGGCACGAAGACTCTCGCCAGCGCGCAGGACGGGTTCCTGTCGATGTCGGGAGACGAGTTGACGATCGTCGCCGGTCACGCTGCGCTGGTCTCCTGACACTCTCTCCTCTTCGACGCGCGTCGCCCGGTTCGCCGGGCGGCGCGCGTCGTTCGTTCCCCCGAGGTCGCATGCTCGTTCTCCTTCCTCCCTCCGAGACCAAACGCCCCGGCGGGCACGGAAAGCCCCTGGATGCCGCGAGTCTTGCCCTTCCGGCGCTGACCGCACCGCGTACCCGCGTGATCGATGCTCTCGTCGCGCTCAGTGCCGATGAAGAGTCTGCGGCGCGCGTCCTCAAGCTCAGTGCCCGGCGGCTCCACGAGGTCGCCGACAACGCCGCGCTGCGCTCCGCCGCGACGCTGCCCGCGGTGGACCGGTACACGGGCGTGCTGTTCGACGCCCTGGATGCGGGTTCTCTCGACGCTCCCGCGCGCGACTGGCTGGCGGCGCACGTCCTCATCCACTCAGCGCCGTTCGGTCCCGTCGGCGCCCTCGACGGCATCCCGGCGTATCGTCTGGCGGCCTCGACGTCGCTTCCGGGTCTTCCCTCGCTGCGACGGATCTGGGCGGATGCCGTCACCCGAGCCATCCGCGATGCCGCGCCGGACTTCGTCCTCGACGTGCGATCCGAGGCGTATGCGGCACTCGGCCCGGTACCCGTGGAAGTCGACAGCGCCTACGTGCGTGTGGTCGCGGAGGGCCCCGATGGAACCGTGCGTGCACTGAACCACTTCAACAAGAAGGCGAAAGGCGAGCTGGTCCGACGCCTGGCGCAGACCCGTGCCCGCATCGGCTCGCGGTCAGATCTCTACGACTGGGCTCGAGCGGCGGGTTTCGCGGTGGGGGAGGG
>NZ_VBUM01000117.1 GCF_005774735.1 Microbacterium sp. 5K110
AGACAGGTGTGGCGCCGCGACGGCGCGGTGCCGCGCGGGTGCGATGCCGCGGGAAACGCGAAAGGCCCGGGATGACCCGGGCCTTTCGTTGTGCTGGAGCCGCCTAAGGGAATCGAACCCTTGACCTATTCATTACGAGTGAATCGCTCTGCCGTCTGAGCTAAGGCGGCGCGCTCCGCTGACGCGTGCACGATCAACGATCTTACATGCTCGGCGGGTCGCCTGACGAATCGGGGCCGGCGCTCAGTAGTCCCCGGTGGCGGAGCGGTCAGCGAGGATGTCGCGGCTGGACGACAGGCCCAGGCGGGTCGCGCCCGCGGCGATCATCTCTTCGGCCGCGGCACGGGTGCGGATGCCGCCGGATGCCTTGACCTCGGCGCGGTCGCCGACGGTGCGCTTCATCAGCGCGACGGCATGGACGCTCGCCCCGCCGGCGGGGTGGAAACCGGTGGAGGTCTTGACGAAGTCGGCACCGGCGGCGACGGCGGCCTCGCACACGGCGACGATCGCGTCGTCGGAGAGTGCTGCCGACTCGATGATGACCTTGAGCACGGTCGGAGCAGGGACCGCGGTGCGCACCGCGCGGATCTCGGCCTCGACGACTTCGTAACGGCCCTCGACAGCGGCACCGATGTCGATGACCATGTCGATCTCGTGGGCACCCTGCGCGACCGACAGGGCTGCTTCGGCGGCCTTGACCTCGGCGTGATGCTTGCCGCTGGGGAATCCGCACACGACGGCGATCTTGAGCCCCGCGGGCACCTCGACCGGGAGGAACGAGGGCGACAGGCACACGCTGTAAGTGCCCAGCTCGGCGGCGTCGGCGATGGTGCGCTCGACGTCGGCGCGAGTGGCCTCGGGCTTGAGCAGCGTGTGGTCGATGTAGGGGGCCAGATCGGCGGTGGTCATGGGTGCTCCTTCGGGCGGGGACGACGACAAGCCTACGTTCCGGGGACGCCGCAGTGCTCGGGGGTCGTCGGGCGACGCGAGCGGATGCGGCGACCGCGGCGCGGCGCGGAGAGGGTCAGCCGCAGCGCAATCCGTTCTCGGGGACGACGCCGTCGACGAGGTAGGCGTCCACGGCATCCGTGACGCACGCGTTGCCCTTGTTGTACCCGAGGTGTCCCTCGCCGACGTTGGTGACGAGGACGCCCTGTGCGAGCTGGGACGCGAGGCTCTGCGCTCCGTCGTACGGGGTCGCGGGGTCGCCGGTCGTTCCGACCACCACGATCGGCGCGGAGCCGGGCGCGGTGATCGGCTCGCGCGTGCCGGTGGGCGGAGCTGGCCAGGCGGCGCAGGGATCTCCTCCCCCGGCCCAGTAGGGGGCGACCACGGGGGCTTCGGCGTCGAGTTTCTGCTGCAACGCCGCGACGTCGGCATCCGTCCCCGCGTCGGGGTAGTCCATGCAGTTGTAGGCGACGAACGCCTCCATGGTGTTGCCGTCGTAACGATCGCCCGTGCGCCCGTTGTAGAAGTCGGCGAGCTGGAAGGCGACATCGGCGCTGCCGTCACGCACACCCGAGAGCGCCGAGCGCAAGTAAGGCCAACTGTCTTCGCTGTACAGCGCGGCGGTGATCGCCGTCATGAGCGAGTCGCCGCCGAGCCGCCGCCCGTCGGTGGCGGTGAGGGGACGCGCGTCGACGCGAGCCAGCATGGCCGCAAGGTCGGACATCGCGTCGTCGACGCTGCCGGCGAAAGCACATTCGTCGGTGCGGAGGCAGTCGGCCATGAACGCGCGGAGCGACTGTTCGAACCCGACCGCCTGCCGCAGCGAGGTGTCGGTACCCGAGACGCTGGGGTCGATCCCGCCGTCGAGCACCATGCGGCCGACGCGTTCGGGGAACAGCCCCGCGTAGGTCGCCCCGAGGAACGTGCCGTAGGAGTACCCGAGGTAGTTCAGCTTGGGGTCACCGAGCACCGCCCTGAGTACGTCCATGTCGCGAGCGGCGTTGTCGGTGGTGATGAAGGGCAGGATGCCGTCGCTGCGCTGCTGGCATGCCTGGGCGAAATCGGCGGCGCGCTTGTCGAGCGCGGCCTGTCGTTCGTCGCTCCCGCGGGCGCCCGGCGGGATGTCGTACAGGTAGGCGTCGAGCTGCGGGGGGTCGTAACACGTCACGGCGGTGGACTCGCCGACTCCGCGCGGGTCGAAGCCGATGACGTCGTAGGCCTGGGCGAGTCTGTCGTCGACGAGGACCGACAACGCCTGCTTCATGAGTGAGACGCCCGCGGCGCCGGGACCGCCCGGGTTGGTGAGCAGCGACCCGATCGGTTCGCCCGAGGTCGCGCGGTGCCGCACGACGGCGAGGGCGAGTTCGCCCGCCCCCGGGTCGGCGTAGTCGCGGGGAACGGTGACGGTGGTGCAGTCGAGCCCGGTGCCGCACTCCTCCCAGTCGAGGGTCTGCCCGTAGTAGGCCAGCAGCTCGGCGGGGACGCCGTCGGTCTGGGGGGCGAGCGAGGCCCCACCGCCGGGAGCCATGGGCGGGATCTGGGCGTAGAGGCATCCGGACAGGGCGACGGCGAGCGCCGCCGCACCGGCCACCGCGGTGAGGAGCCGTCGACGCAGGCTCACGGCGCCGATCCGTTCGCCACGGTGATGAGCAGACTCTCGAGCGCCAGCACCGGGGCGGCGTTCTGTTCGAGGTTGCGGCGGGTGTCGGTGATCCGGTCGAGCACCCCGAGGGTGCGGGCCGGAGTCCATTCGGCGGCGAGCGAGCGCAGGTCGTCGATCCTCTCGGCGTTGACGAGGTCGCCCTCGCGTTCGTACTGCAGCATGACGACGTCGCGGAACAGTGACTGCAGGTCGGTGAGGACGCGGTCGATGCCGTCGCGGAGGCTGCGGGTGGCGCGGCGCTTCTGGTCGTCCTCGAGCGCGTTCAGCTGACCGCGCACGCTGGGGGGCACGGCCGCGCCTTCGGCGATGCCGAGGGTGCGCAGCAGCGAGCGGCGCTCCTCTTCGTCGCGGGTGGCGGTGAGGGCTTTGGCGTCGTCGGTGGCGAGGCGCACGATGTGACCGGCGACGTCGACCGCGTCGCTGATGCCGCGCACCGCCAGGACGGCGGAGAGCGTCTCGGCGCGGCGGGCGCGGGCGTCGTCGTCGGTGGCCAGGCGCTGGGCCATGCCGATGTGCCGCTGCGCGTGGCGCGCGGACTCTTCGGCGATGTCGGCGGCGACGCCGGTGCGGTCGACGATGAGCGAGGCCACGTCGGTGACCGAGGGCTCGCGGAGACGCAGGACCCGCACGCGCGAGCGGATCGTGGGCAGCAGATCGGCGTCGCTGGGGGCGCACAGCACCCACACCGTCTGCTCGGGCGGCTCTTCGAGGGCCTTGAGCAGCACGTTGGACGTGCGCTCGGCCATGCGGTCGGCATCTTCGACGACGATCACGCGGTGGCGGCCGAGCGACGGCGCGAAGGAGGCGCGCTCGACGAGCCGGCGCGCTTCGTCGATGCGGATCACGACCTGCTCGGTGCGCAGGGCGGTGAGATCGGGGTGGGTGCGGGCCAGCACCTGGCGTTGCGCAGCCTCGTCGCCGGGATCGGCGATGAGAGCTGCCGCGAAGGCGTACGCGAGCGTCGAGCGCCCCGATCCGGGAGGACCGGTGATGAGCCACGCGTGCGCGAGGGCGGCCGGGTCGGACGCCGCGGCACGGAGGGTCTCGACGGCGGCGGCCTGCCCCCACACGGCGTCCCACGGGAAGGGCGCGGCGTCGGTGCGAGAGGGCGAGTCCACGGCGGCCGGCATGGGTTCCACCCTAATCGGGGCCACCGACACCGCCGCTGTCGATCGGCTGGGCGTCCAGGAGCGAGCTGTCAGGAGAGACGGGATGCCACAGCCGCGCGCACCCGTTCGGCGAGGACGGGCGCGGGCTCGGTGGCATCCAGGACGAGGAAACGCTCGGGTTCGGCCGCGGCGAGGGCGAGGAACGCGGCGCGGACGCGCTCGTGGAACTCGGCCTTCTCGGCTTCGAGACGGTCGAACGGCTTGTCGGCGGCGTCCAGGCGGGTGCGCGCGGCGGCGGGATCCAGGTCGAGCAGCACGGTGAGGTCGGGAAGCAGTCCGCCCGTGGCCCACAGCGACAGTTCGCGGATGTCGTCGGCGTCGAGGACGCGTCCGGCCCCCTGGTACGCCACCGACGAGTCGAGGTAGCGGTCCTGGATGACGACGTCGCCGCGGGCGATCGCGGGCTGCACGACGGTTTCGACGTGGTGGGCGCGGTCGGCGGCGTAGAGCAGGGCTTCGGCGCGCGGGGCGATGTGTCCGCGGTGGTGGAGCACGATGTCGCGGATGCGGACTCCGACGTCGGTTCCGCCGGGTTCGCGCGTGCGGACGATGCCGCGCCCCTGGTCGCGGAGCCACTGCTCGAGGAGCACGGCCTGGGTCGTCTTCCCCGCGCCGTCGCCGCCTTCGAACGTCAGGAACAGACCCGGTCCCCCGGCCGCCGCCGCCCGCGGGGCGTGCGGCGGGCGGGAGGGTTCAGTCGTCACGACTTCTTCGCCGGGGCCTTGCGCGTCGTCGTCGTCTTCTTCGCCGCGGTGCGCTTGGGTGCCGGACCCTTCGCACGCTTGTCGGCGATGAGCTCGACGGCCCGCTCGAACGTGATCGCCATCGCGTCCTCGCCGCGCGGGACAGCGGCGTTGGTCTCGCCGTCGGTGACGTACGGACCAAAGCGGCCGTCCTTGAGCTTGAGGGGCTTGCCGCTGACGGGGTCGGCGTCGAACTCCTTCAGCGCGCTCGAGGCGCGACGGGCACCGTACTTCGGCTCGGCGTACTTGGCGAGGGCCTCTTCGAGCGTGATGTCGAAGATCTGCTGCTCGGCGTCGAGCGACCGCGAGTCGGTGCCCTTCTTCAGGTACGGACCGAAGCGGCCGTTCTGCGCGGTGATCTCGGCACCGGACTCGGGGTCTGTCCCGACGACGCGCGGCAGCGAGAGCAGTTGTAGGGCGGTGTCGAGGTCGATCGTGTCGACCGACATCGAGTGGAAGAGCGACGCGGTGCGCGGCTTGGGCGCGGCCTCTTTCTTGGCGCCGCGCTTCTTGGGCGCCTCGACGACCTCGCCGGTGGCCTGGTCGACGTCTTCGGGCTCTTCGGCGTCGACCTCTTGCACGTACGGGCCGAAGCGGCCATCCTTGACGACGACGAGCTTGCCGTTCTCGGGGTTCTCCCCCAGCACGCGGTCACCCGCGACGGGCGCCTCGATCAGCTCTTGCGCCTTCTCGGGCGTGAGCTCATCGGGGGCGAGGTCTTCGGGGATGTTGACGATGCGCGGCTTGGCGTCTTCAGCGGCGCCGGGCTCGGCGACTTCGAGGTACGGGCCGTACTTTCCGAAGCGCAGCGTGGCGGTGTCGGTGATGCGAGTCGAGTTGAGCTCGCGCGCGTCGATCTCGCCGAGGTTCTCGACGATGTGGCGGAGACCCACCTGCTTGTCGGAACCGAAGTAGAAGGCCTTGAGCCACTCGGTGCGGCGCTGCTCGCCGCGGGCGATGGCGTCGAGGTCGTCTTCGAGAGCCGCGGTGAAGTCGTAGTCCACGAGGTCGGCGAAGTGCTGTTCGAGCAGACGCACGACGCTGAAGGCGAGCCAGCTGGGCACGAGGGCCTGACCGCGCTTGGTGACGTAGCCGCGGTCGAGGATCACGCCGATGATGCTGGCGAAGGTCGACGGGCGGCCGATGCCCTTCTCTTCGAGCGCCTTGACCAGGCTCGCCTCGGTGTAGCGGGGCTTCGGCGAGGTGCTGTGGCCCTTGGGCTCGACGTCGCTGATGGCGAGTTCGTCGCCGACGGCGACGGCCGGGAGCGACTGGTCGGCGTCGTCGTCGTTACGCTTCTCGTCGTTGCCCTCTTCGTACGCCTCGAGGAAGCCCTTGAAGGTGTAGACGGTGCCCGACGCGGTGAACTCGGCCTGCTTCTCGCCCGCCTGGACGGCGAGGGTAACGGTCGTCGTCTCGTACTTGGCATCCGACATCTGGCTGGCGACGGTGCGCTTCCAGATGAGGTCGTAGAGCTTCTGCTCGTCGCGGTCGAGCGACGAGGCGAGCGACGCGGGCGTGCGGAAGTGCTCACCCGAGGGGCGGATGGCCTCGTGCGCCTCTTGCGCGTTCTTGGATTTGCTCTTGTAGACGCGGGGGTTGGCGGGCACGGCCTTGTCGCCGTAGAGCGCCACCGCCTGCTCGCGCGCGGCCTTGACGGCCTGCGTCGAGAGCGCGGTGGAGTCGGTACGCATATAGGTGATGAAGCCCTTCTCGTAGAGACGCTGCGCGACGCCCATGGCGTGCTTGGCGCTCATCGAGAGCTTGCGTCCGGCCTCCTGCTGGAGCGTGGAGGTGGTGAAGGGTGCGCGGGGGCTGCGGGTGCCGGGCTTGGACTCGACCTTGGCGACGGTGGCCTTGGCCGCAGCGACGATGTCGGCGGCGAGCGCGCGAGCCTCGGCCTCGTCGAGCACGACGACGGCCTTCTTGAGCTTTCCGTTGTCGTCGTAGTCGCCACCGCGGGCGAGCGGGGCGCCGTCGAGGCGGTTGAGCCGCGTGGTGAACGAGGAGCCGGACTTGGATGCCCGGGCCTCGACGTCCCAGTACGAGGCCGAGACGAACGCCATGCGCTCGCGCTCGCGCTCGACGACCATACGGGTGGCGGCGGACTGCACGCGGCCGGCGCTGAGCGCGGTGCCCTCGCGGCCGGAGCCGACCTTTCGCCAGAGCACGGGCGATACGTCCCACCCGTAGAGGCGGTCGAGGACGCGGCGGGTCTCCTGGGCATCGACGAGGGACTCGTCGAGGTCGCGCGTGTGGTTGACGGCATCCTGGATGGCGTCCTTGGTGATCTCGTGGAATACCATGCGGCGCACGGGCACCTTGGGCTTGAGGACTTCGCGCAGGTGCCACGCGATGGCTTCGCCTTCGCGGTCACCATCAGTGGCGAGTAGGACTTCGTCGGCGGACTTCAGGGCTCGCTTGAGCTCAGCGACCGTCTTGGTCTTGCGGTCGTTGACGACGTAGTACGGGTCGAAGTCGTTCTCGACGTCGATGGAGTACTTGCCGTATGCCGCCTTCTTGTCGGCGGGGATCTCCTTCTTGGAGGCGAGGTCGCGGATGTGCCCGACCGAGCTGAGCACTTCGTAACCGTCGCCGAGGTATCCCTGGATCGACTTCATCTTCGTCGGGGACTCGACGATGACGAGCTTCTTGCCGTTAGCCACTGGGGTCCTTTCTTCGTTGCACACCATACACACGCCTTCCTGGTCGGGATCCGGGAGGTCGTACGCGGTCGAGACATCGGGTGGTCCGGCCCGCGAGCGTGCAGCGAACGGAATTCCACCGTACGCGGTGCCGACGCTCACCGTGGCGACCAGGCCGCGCACATCGCATTCGTTCAGCTCGACACCGCCCGCGGTCGCCACCGTCGCGGCCGCTTCGCACGGCACCCCGGGCACGGCTCCGCTGACGGTGTCGGCGGCGGCGAGGGCGGCGGCATCCGCGATCCCCGCCAAGCGCTGGGACTGGGCTGCGGCCCCGGCGACGGCGGCCAACCCCAGGGCGACGATCGCCACGGCCGAGACCACCCCGACCGCCGACACGGTTCCCGGCATCACCCGCCCCCATCGAGGGAGCACGAGCGTGCGGTGAGCGGGGCGAGCGGGAGAGGGACCGGAGCCGCGGCCGAGGCCACGACACACACGAGGCGGTCTCTTCGTTCGACGGCGACCGCTGCGCCGAGACCCTCGACCACCGCACGGGCGCGGTCGTCATCGCCGCGTCCGAACAGGCGCGCCGACTCGGCGGCGGCGTGCTGCAAGCGCACCGCCGTCGCCCCCGCGGCGAGCGCCCCGCAACCGAGGGCCAGCACGAGGACGATCGCCGGGAGGGCCACGGCGAACTCCGCCGTGACCGCTCCCCGGTCGTCGAGAAGGGCCCGTTTCACTGCACCGTGAGGGCGCGGCGGACGAGGTCGGTCAGGATGCCGCGCACCTCGTCGCTGCGCATGATGACCACCAGGAGCCCGGCGAAGGCGACAGCCGCCATCGTCGCGATGGCGTACTCGGCGGTGGCGGCGCCGCGATCGTCGAGAAACAGGGCCGTCGCGCGACGCGAAGTCAGCGCCGGCAGCGCGGGGATGGGGAGAGGGGGTCGGCTGGATCGGAGCGGGAG
>NZ_VBUM01000118.1 GCF_005774735.1 Microbacterium sp. 5K110
CCTCCCAGGCGACCACCCCATTCAGCCGCATAGGCTGGGCGCATCGGCCCGCGCCGAGCCTCCCGCCCCAGAGAGAGACAGCACAGACCGCATGAGCCCCTCCCCCGACAAGCGCAAGAGCGGCAACCCCGCCACGCAGGCCGAGATCGACCTGACCGTCAAGCAGCAGCGTGAGCAGAAGCGACAGCAGAAGCTCGCCGAGTACCAGAAGCAGATCGAGCGCCGCAAGCGCGGCAAGCTCGTGTGGTGGGTCGTCGGATCGACAGCCGCGCTCGCGGTGATCGGCCTCGTCGTGGCATCCTTCGTGTTCGCCCCGGCACCCCCGCCCAGCTACCAAGCCGGCAACAGCACGGGTCGCGAGATCCAGGGCGTGGAGACTTTCGAGAACCGCTCCGACCACGTGCAGGGCGCCGTCACGTACGAGCAGACCCCGCCCGCCGGCGGCCCGCACAACCCGATCTGGCTCAACTGCGGCGTCTACACCGAGCCGCAGCCGAACGAGAACGCGGTGCACTCCCTCGAGCACGGTGCGATCTGGATCACCTACGATCCCCAGCGCGTCGACGCGGCCGGCATCGACGCCCTGAAGGCGGTCATGCCTTCCAGCTACGCGCTGATGTCGCCGTACCCCGGCATGGAGAGCCCCATCGCGGTGAGCGCGTGGAACCACCAGCTGAAGGTGGACGACCCGAGCGACCCCCGCATCGCGGAGTTCTTCACCGAGTTCTGGCGCAGCCAGAACGCGCCCGAGCCCAACGCCGCCTGCTCGGGAGCGGTCGACGGCCCCGGCAAGGCCTGACGTGAGCGACGACGCACCCGTCGCGCGGCCCGCGACGCGACGGGTCGTCGTCGCCGTCGCGGTGGTCGCCCTGCTCGCCGTCGCCTTCGCGATCGGCCGGTTCACGGCTTTCGGCGCGTCGGCGGCGCCGACCACGCCCTCGACCGTGTCCGCCGACGCGGGTTTCGCGCGCGACATGCAGGTGCACCACACGCAGGCGGTGCTCATGGCGATGGAGATCTACCGCAAGACCTCCGACGACGAGCTGCGCACCCTGTCGTACGACATCGCCACGACGCAGGCGGGCCAGCGCGGTGAGATGTTCGGCTGGCTCGTGCAGTGGGGCCTTCCGCAGGCGTCGTCACAGCCGCTCATGCAGTGGATGGTCGCCTCGAGCGCCCACAGCCACGGTGACACCTCGGCCCTCTCGCAGGACGAGCTGCTCGCCCAGATGGGCATGGCCTCGGATGCCGAGCTCGACGAGCTTCGCACGCTCGAGGGACAGCCCGCCGACTGCCTGTTCCTCGAGCTCATGATCCGCCATCACCAGGGCGCGATCCCGATGGCCGAAGCCGTGATCGAGCTCGGGAGCGACGCGCGCGTGAAGGACGTGGCGCAGACGATCGTCGCCGGCCAGTCGGCCGAGATCGACGCGATGCGCGACATCCAGTCGCGTCTGGCCTGCGCCGGCTGAGAACCTCCGCGGACGCCGAAGGGCGTGGCATCCGATCTCCGGATGCCACGCCCTTCGTGTTCGTCGAGGTGTCAGCCCTTCGTCGCGCCCGCGAGGAGCCCGCGGACGAAGAACCGCTGCAGCAGGAAGAACACGATCAGGGGGACCAGGATCGAGATGAACGTTCCCGCCGACTGGAGGAACCACTGGTCGCCCCACGTTCCCGACAGCGAGTTCAGCGATTGCGTCAGTGGGAGCGACGACGATGGCGCGAAGATCGTCGCGACCAGCAGGTCGTTCCACACCCAGATGAACTCCAACACCGCGAACGAGGCCAGCGCGGGAGCCGCGAGCGGCAGGATCAGGCGGAAGAACACCTGACCGTGTCCGGCACCGTCGACGCGAGCCGCCTCGATGACCTCGTGCGGGATCTCGGCGATGAAGTTGTGCAGGAGGAAGATCGCCAGCGGCATCGCGAAGATGACGTGGGCGATCCACACCGTGGCGAAGCTGTGCTCCACCCCGCGCAGGTCGAACCCGGGGAAGATCGTCACCTCGTTGATCGTCAGACCACGGGAGAACAGGCTCAGCAGCGGGACGAGGGCCATCTGCAGCGGCACGATCTGGAGCGCGAAGATGAAGATGAAGAAGAAGTTGCGGCCCTTGAAGTCGATCCACGCGAAGGCGTAGGCGATCAGCGACGCGATCGCGAGGGCGAACAGCACCACCGGGATCGTGATGGCCAGCGAGTTCAAGAACGACGCGGCCAGCGTCAGGGCGGTCCCGCCCGAGGTCAGCGCGAGACGGTAGTTCTCGAGCGTGAACGACGGGTCGGTGAACACCGTCCACCATCCGGTGGACTGCGTGTCCGAACCGGGACGGAACGACGTGATGAACAAGCCGAACGTCGGGATGGTCCAGAAGAACGCGATCGCGATCGCGGCGATCGTGGCGCCCTTCGACGTGAGGCGCTTGCGCGCCATCGCCTCGTGGCGACGGGTGTCCCGGGCGACCTGACGAGCCGAACGATTGTCTGACGTGGGCTCGAGCACGACGGTGGAGGTCGTCATCGCACTTCCCTCTGCTTCCGGATCTGGCGCACGTTGAAGATGATCAGCGGCAGGACGAACAGGAACAGCACCACGGCCAGCGCTGCGGAGTGCCCGTAGCTCTGGAACCGCTGCTGCTGGTTGACCATCTCGAAGGCGAGGACGGTGGAGTCGTTGCGTCCACCGGTCATGACCGCGACGATGTCGTAGATCTTCAGCGCGCCGATCGCGATCGTGGTGAGAACCACGATGAGCGACGAACGGATGCCGGGGATCGTGACGTTGATGAAGCGCTGCCACGCGTTGGCGCCGTCCAGCTCCGCCGCTTCGTTCTGCTCCGGCGGCACCGCCTTGATCGCGGCGGACAGGATGACCATGGCCAGACCCGTCTGGCTCCAGATGAACACGACGACCAGGAGCAGGGTGTTGACGAGCGGGGTGGCCGCGAGCCACGACACCGGCTGTCCGCCCAGTCCCGTCACGATGGCGTTGAGGACACCGATCTGGTCGCCCTGGCGGAAGTCGTAGACGAACTTCCAGATGATGCCCGCGCCGACGAACGAGATGGCGAACGGCATGAAGATGAGCACCTTGAGGTACTTCTCCCCGGCCGCCCGGTCGATGAACACCGCGTAAGCCAGACCGATCGCCGTGGCGAAGGTGGGGGCCAGGAGCACCCAGATGAGGGTGTTGATGACCGACCAGAAGCCCTCGGGGTTCGTGAAGGTCCAGATGTAGTTCTCGAGGCCGACGAAGTTCTCGCCGGTCTTGTCCAGGAACGACTGCACGAGGGTGGAGATGGCCGGGTAGACCAGACCCATCAGCAGGAGGATCGACGCGGGTGCGGCGAACAGGATGAGCTGGAACAGGTAGCCGGCGCCCTGGCGGGAGCGGTAGTCGGCGTAGAAGAGCACGCCGCCGAGGATCACGGCGATGCCGAGCACGTAGATGACCGCGTTCTGGTACGGGCGCAGCAGCATGAAGGCCAGGACCGGGATCGCGAAGCACGCGACCAGTCGCAGCCAGAAGTACCCCCTGCCCGAGCGCGGCGCGTACTCGATGAGCAGCAGCAGCAGTCCCACGACCGCGCCGAAGGCGACGAGCACGATCGGGATCTGCACGAGCGGGTTCATCTCGCCCAGCGTCTTGAAGAAGCTGTTCAGCGAGAAGCCGATGGTGGTGGGCTTGGTCTCGGCCGGCGCCCGCGTCACCATGAACAGGAAAAGTGCCACCGCGGCGATGAGCGCGATGACGACGACCGTGACGGTCGTCCGGTGCCTCCGTGCGAGATCGCGCGGCACCGACTCGGCGTCCGCTCGTCCGCGTCGGGGAGATGCCGCCGGGGGCTTCTCCGCCTGGCTGGTCTGGGTCATGACTTCCCTCCCGAACACGCCCTCGTGCTCATCGGTGGACGGGCCGGCTCAGCGGCACCGTGATGGGGGTTACGGTACCGGTGGGCCGCCCGCCGAAGCGGACGGCCCACCGGTCAGGCGGTTCGGATCAGTTGTTGTAACCGGCCTGGATGTCGCTCAGCACCGTGTCGGTCGGCGTGCCGTCGATCCAGCTCACCATGCCCTTCCAGAACGAGCCCGCGCCGACGGTAGCCGGCATCAGGTCGGAGGCGTCGAAGCGCAGCGTCGTCTTCGGGTCCTGCAGCGTCTTCATCGCCTCGGTGAGGAACTCGCTGGAGGCGAGCGACGGGTCCGCACCCTTGTTGGCCGAGATCACGCCGCCGAGCTTGACGCGGGCGTCCGCGAACTCGGGAGTCGACATGAACTCGACGACCTTCTGGACGTTCGCGTCGTCGGAGAAGGACGCGACGAATTCGCCGCCACCCTCGACCGCGAGTTCGCCTTCCTTCACACCCGGGAGCAGGAACGCGTACACGTCACCGTCGGGCGCGATGGTCGGGGTCTCGCCCGCGGCGGTCTTCACCGTGAGGAAGTTCGCGGAGAGGAACGACGCCTGGTGGGTCATCGGGCAGCTGCCGTCGGCGACCTTGGCGGCGACGTCGGCAAAGGCCGTCGAGTTGATGCTCTTGACGTCACCGAAGCCGGCGTTGACGTACGCCGGGTTCAGGAGGATCTCCCCCACCGCGTCGAAGGCCTGCTTGATCTGCGGGTCGGTGAACTTGACCTCGTTGGCCACCCACTGGTCGTAGACCTCGGGGCCGGACTGGCGCAGGACCATGTCCTCGACCCAGTCGGTTCCGGGCCAGCCGGAGGCGGCGTCGGACGCGAAGCCCGCGCACCACGGGGCGGCGCCGGTCTTCTGCTGGATCGTCTGAGTCAGGGTCAGGAGCTCGTCGAAGGTCTTGGGGACCTGGACGCCCCACTCGGCGAACTTGGTCGGCGAATACCAGACATAGCCCTTGAGGTTGGCGAGCATCGGGGCGGCGTAGAAGGTGCCGTCCTCGGTGCCGTACGACTTCCAGTCCTCGCCCCAGTACTCGTCGACGTTGGCGGAGACGGCGTCGGACGCCTTCTGGACCTCGCCCGTACCGATGAGGGTCTTGAGAAGACCGGGCTGCGGGACGATGGCGATGTCGGGGGCGTCGCCACCGGACACCTTGGTCACGATGTTGCCCTCGAAGCTCTTGTCGCCGGTGTAGACGACCTTGATGCCGGTGTCCTTCGTGAACTGGTCGAAGCTTTGGTTCAGCGCGTCGGCCTCGGTGCCGGTGATACCGCCGGAGATGCGAACGGTGGTGGTGCCCTCCGAGCCACTGCCGGATCCGCCCGAGTCGCCCTCGGCGCAGCCGGCGAGCGCGATGGCACCGACCGCCAGCAGACCGACGGGGGCCAGCAGGCGATACCGCTGTGACATGCCCATGTGATTTCTCCTCTTTGAGTTCTGTGCTGCACCGGAACCCGTCGGGAACCGATTCCAGATCACCGTAAGCGACAACAACCCCCAGCGCAATACAGTTTGATCACGACTCAGTAACTGGCGGATTTGCGGGCGAATTCCGCGCGGAGACGTGAAGGAACCGGTTCCAGATTCTGAGATTGTCGGATACTCTTCATGACGTCGACACCGACGTCGAAAGACCCTTCGAGGAAGACGGCTCATGAGCGGAATCGCCGATGTGGCACGCCTGGCAGGCGTGTCGAAGTCGACGGCGAGCAGGGCGCTGACCGGCGGCGGATACGTCTCCGACGACACCCGTCGACGCGTCACGGACGCCGCGGCATCCCTGGGCTACGTCCCGTCCACGAGTGCCGTGAGCCTGGCGACGGGACGCACGCGCACGGTCGCGCTGATCGTGCCCAAGGTCAACCGGTGGTACTTCGGGGCGATCATCGAGGGCGTCGAGCGCTCGCTCATCTCGCAGGGCTACGACGTCACCCTGTACGTCGCCGAGCCCGGGTCGCGAGATCGCGAGAGCCTGTACGCGACCTACCTCGCCCGCAAGAGGTTCGACGGGATCATCGCCGTCGCCCTCGAGCCCGGCGACACCGATCTGGAACGCCTCCTCGCGATCGACAAGCAGACCGTGTGCATCGGCAATCCCCTGCAGGGCATCCCGACCCTGGGCCTGGACAACATCGGGATCACGCGCATCACGACGCAGCATCTCATCGCGTTGGGCCACACCGATATCGCGTTCGTCGGCAGCACGCCCCCGACCGATGCACCGGCGCGCGACGTCGACGAGCGCTCGATCGGGTACCGCAACGCGATGAACGACAGTGGGCTCGCGGTGCGCATCCGCAACGTCCCCTCGACGCTGACGATCACCGACGCCTACGCCGCAGCGGCATCCTTCCTCGCCGACGCCGCCTCGCGCCCCACCGGCGTGGTCGCGGCGTGCGACGAGGTGGCGGTCGGGGTGATCATCGCGGCCCGCCGGATGGGCATCTCGGTGCCCACCGAGCTGAGCGTCGTGGGCATCGACGGCCACGACTACGCCGAGATGTTCGCCCTGACGACCGTCGAGCAGTACCCGGAGGCCCAGGGGGTCGAGGCCACCCGCCTGCTGTTGTCGATGCTCGAGGGAGCGCAGCCCCCGCAGCGGTCGCTCGCGGCCACCCGCTTGGTCGTGCGGGCCTCGACCGCTCCCCCGCGCGCGATGTGAGACGACGGGCAGGCTGCGTTGCCGCGCGCTCGCTCCCCTCTCAGCAGCAACGCTGGTGGCAGGAGCGGTCCCGCAGCGACCAGCCGCCGAGGTCCTGAGGGGCGTCTCCCGTGTTGTAGGGCTGGACGAAGGTCCGGTTGCAGGTGGGCTCGGCGCTACCGCCCCTGACCTGCGTCTCGGCGATCACCGCCTGGGGGTCGTCGACCGCGAAGACGCGTGCGGCGCGAGTCGGCCCCGCGGAGCGCCTGTCCCTGTCTCACCCGCGCCGAACCGGGCGCCATCCCCCGGAGACGACGAAGGCCCGGATGCCGTGGCATCCGGGCCTTCGTGTACCGCGAAGGTGAACTGAATTACTTCAGGGTCACCGAAGCGCCGGCCTCCTCGAGGGCAGCCTTCGCCTTCTCGGCGGTCTCCTTGTTCGCGCCCTCGAGCACGGCCTTGGGGGCACCGTCGACGACGGCCTTGGCCTCGCCGAGGCCGAGCGAGGTGAGCTCGCGGACGACCTTGATGACCTGGATCTTCTTGTCGCCGGCGGCCTCGAGGACGACGTCGAACGAGTCCTTCTCCTCGACCTCTTCGGCGGGGGCGCCACCGGCGGGGCCGGCTGCGGCCACGGCCACGGGGGCGGCGGCGGTGACGTCGAACGTCTCCTCGAACGCCTTCACGAACTCGGAGAGCTCGATGAGGGTGAGCTCCTTGAACGCGTCGAGCAGCTCTTCGGTGCTGAGCTTAGCCATTGTGTTTCTCCTTGATCGGGATTGTCAGCCGGGCCGGGTCAGGCCGCGGTGTCCTGCTTCTCGCGCAGCGCGTCGACCGTGCGAACGGCCTTCGACGGAAGCGCCTGGAAGACGTATGCCGCCTTGGTCATCGTCGCCTTCATCGCACCGGCGAGCTTCGCCAGCAGGACTTCACGGCTCTCGAGATCGGCGAGCTTGTTGACCTCATCCGCGGTCAGTGCAGCGCCATCGAAGTAGCCGCCCTTCACCACGAGCTGAGGGTTAGCCTTGGCGAAGGCACGCAGGCCCTTCGCGACGGCGACGGGGTCGCCGTGCACGAACGCGATGGCAGACGGGCCCTTGAGCTCGTCGTCCAGTCCCGTGACCCCCGCGTTTGCCGCGGCGATCTTGGTCAGCGTGTTCTTCACCACGGCGTACTCCGCGTCCTGACGGATGTCGTTGCGCAGCTGCTTGAGCTGGGCAACCGTCAGACCGCGGTACTCGGTCAGCAGAACGGCGGTCGAGTTCTCGAAGTGCTTCGTGAGCTCGGCGACCGATGCATCCTTCTGCGCCATGGCCACTCCTTGTGTGTACGAGGCGCTCCGCGGAAGCGGGGCGCCAGCCGAAGACACCGCGCGGCGGCAAAAAAGAAGAGCTCCGGCGCAGGCGCACGGAGCTCGGATTCCCGATTGGGAGGAGTTTCATGTCACCTGCGCAGGTCCTCTGCCTCTCGGCAGACGCTTCGATCGGGTGCGAGCACTCCGATGACCGGCGGTCTTTGGCTTGCCCTCACTCTACCAACCCACCACTC
>NZ_VBUM01000119.1 GCF_005774735.1 Microbacterium sp. 5K110
CCGCGGAGGGGACTCCCCCGCACCGCCCCCGGTTCGTCTTCCTCGGCAAACTGCAGAAGCCCAAGGGCATCGACCTGCTGCTGCGCGCGTGGGCCGAGGCACGGCTCGACGCCGACCTCGTGATCGCGGGCGACGGTCCCGAACGCCCCCGGGTCGAGGCGGCCGAGAGCGACACCGTCCGTTACGTCGGGTGGGTGGATGCCGAGGCCAAGGGCGCGCTGATCCGTTCGGCGACCGCGCTGGTCTTCCCCTCGCTCTGGCCCGAGACGTTCGGTCTGGTGATCGCCGAGAGCCTGCTGCTGGGCTGCCCCGTCGTCGCCACCCCCGAGGCCGCCGGCGACCTGATCGTCGACGGCGAGAACGGCGCCGTCTCGAGGGATGCCACGCCTTCGGGGTTCGCCGACGCGCTCCGGCGTCTCGCGACCGACGCGGAGCTGCGGCGGACGGTCACCGCGGGAGCGGCCGCGAGCGCCGACGCGCTCGACTTCGACCGGCACGTCGAGCGCGTCGACGAGGTCTACCGCGTCGCGCGAGTGGCTTTCGAGACCGGAGCCTGATCGACCGTCCGCGGAAGCAATCGCGGCGCCATCGCCGCGGCGACCACGAGCGGCACCGCGAGGAACAGCCACGCGGCGCTCGGAACGGCCGTCCACGCGAACAGCGCGCCGACGACGAGGTTGCCCAGGAGCACCGCGATCCCGCCACACGTGGCGAGCAGGCCGAAGAACGACCCGGTCGGTCGCCCGGCGGCGAAGCGGGGAGCGAGCGTGAGCGCCGTCGGGTGGGTCGTCATGTGTCCGAGGATCACGAGCGCCGCGGTGACGAAGACGGCCACCACGCGCGCGGCGTCGTCGAGCGGCAGCGACACGCCGACGGCCAGGACCGCGAACCCCGCGGCCGAGAGCACGTACCCGATCCGGAGCGCCACCGCCGGCCCGACGCGCGCGGCCCACCTCGATACCGGGAGCTGGAGCGTGAGCGTCAGCACCGAGACGCCGGCGAACATCGCTGCGGTCGCCGCCGCGGCATCCGGGACCCGGGCCAGCTGCAGGGGCAGCGCGAGGTAGAGCTGGTTGTAGGCCAGCAGGTCGGCGGCGTGCAGCGCCGAGAAGCCGACGAACCGGCGGTCGCGCAGCGACCACCACCGGCCGGGTGGCCGGTCGACGGAACGGTCCGCGAGGGTGCTCGGGAGTGCGACCGCGAGGAACACCCCGATCGCGAGGAAGAACGCCGCTCCGCCCAGCGCCACAACGACGAACCCCCATCCCAGGAGCGCAGCACCCACGAGCGGGCCGATCACGGCACCGAGCTCACCCGTGACGCTCAGCCACGCGAACAACGACGCCCGCGAGCGGGGGCCGGGAGCGGGACGGCGAGCCTCGGCTTCCGCGATGAGGATGTTGAGCCCGGGCGAGAAGAGCGCGCCGCCGAGGCCGGTGAGCACGGTTCCGAGCACGAACAGCGCGAGGACCGGCGCAGGGGTCAGGAGCGAGCCCGCGAGCGTCGCGAAACCGGCGATGCGTACGGCGCAGCCGAAGAGGATGACGCGGCGGGGGCCGAAGCGATCGGCGAGCACCCCTCCGATGAGGAACATGCCCTGCTGCATGAACGTGCGCACCCCGAGGACGAGTCCGACCGCGACGGCGGCGAGCCCGAAATCCTCGGTGAGGACGAGCGCGAGGAAGGGCACGACGGCGTAGAAGCCGACGTTGAACAGCAACTGCGTCCCGAGCAGGACGGGCGTGCGGGCAGGCGGGTTTGGCACAGGACTCCGGGATAGGTGAGAATGATTCTCATTATGCACAGTGGTCCCGCGTCGCTCCCCCCGGTCGTCTCCCTCACCGACTCCGTCGTGCGGGCCGGTGACGGCCGTGTTCTGCTGCGCGTGGACCATCTCACCGTACGCGTGGGGGATCGCATCGCCGTCACCGGCCCCTCGGGGGCGGGCAAGACCGTGCTGCTCCGGCTGCTCTCCGGCCGCCTGGCCGCGGGCCTGAGCGCGAGCGGGCGGCGCGACACCGCCGCGGAGCGTGTCGCGATGGTTCCGCAGCGCGGCCTGGACGCCCTGCACCCCCTCATCCCCCTGGGCACGCAGCTGCGCACCGTCACCCGTACCTCCGCGGAGCGCGTGCGCGAGGTGCTCGCGGCGGTGGGCCTCGGCGATCCGCGCGCGGCCCGGCGGCGACCCGCCGAGCTGTCGGGCGGCCAGGCGCAGCGCGCCGCGATCGCCCTCGCGGTGCTCTCGCGCGCTCCTCTCGTGCTCGCCGACGAACCCACGAGCGCCCTCGACCACGACACGCGCGACCGCGTGCTCGACCTCTTCTCCACCGTGATCGGAACCGACCAGGCCCTCGTCGTCTCGACGCATGACGAGACCGTGGCCGACCGACTCGGCGCCGCTCGGATCCGGGTGGCCGACGGGGCGCTGGTGGCGGCGTGAGCGCCCTCGTCGTCGAGGCCGTCACCGCCGCCTACGGGCGCGGCCGCCCGGTCCTCTCCCCCACCTCGTTCGACATCGCCCCCGGACACTCCCTCGCGGTCGTCGGCCGGTCGGGGGCCGGCAAGTCGACGCTCGCCGAGATCGTGCTGGGCCTGCGGGCCGCGGCATCCGGATCCGTCACCGTGGCCGGACGCGCCTGGCCCGCCGGGCGCGCCCACCGCCACCTCGTGCAGGGGGTGCCCCAGGATGCCGCGGCGGCCTTCGTCCCGCGGTGGACGCTGCGCCGCTCGATCGCCGACGCCGTCCGCCGCCTCACCGACGGCCACGACGTCGACCGGCGCATCGACCGGGCGTCGGAGCTCGCCGACCTCGATCGCTCCCTGCTCGACCAGCGCCCGTCGGAGGTGTCGGGTGGGCAGGCGCAGCGCGCGGCGATCACGCGCGCCCTCGCGGTCGACCCGGCGGTCCTCGTCGCCGACGAACCGACCAGCGCCCTCGACCCCTCTCGGACCGCGGCCGTGTCACAGGCCCTCGTCGACCTCGCCCGCTCGACCGAGACCGCACTGCTCCTGGTCACGCACGACCCCGCCGTCGCCGCACGCTGCGACCGCACCCTGACGCTGATCGCGCCCTCGGCGTGATCCCGCGCTGCCCGGCAGCGCCCCCGACCCTCCATCCGAAAGGAACCACCATGACGGCATATCCGCGCCGCCACCGCCTGTTCGCCCTCGCCCTCGTCCCCGCGGCGCTGCCCCTGCTGAGCGGGTGCTTCTCACCCGGCGTGTCGGCCGCTCCCGAGGGGGGCGACGCGCGCATCTCGATCGCGATGCTGCAGCCGCCGCGCTCGGGCCTGAGCCCTCTGAGCGACGACGCGTTCAAGCTGTCGCGCTGGTCGACCGCCGAGACGCTCGTCACCCTCGCCGCCGACGGCACCCCCGAGCCCGCTCTCGCCACCGGGTGGAAGCAGGTCGACGACACCACGTGGCGCTTCGACATCCGCACCGGGGTGACCTTCCACAACGGCGATGCCCTCACGGTCGACTCCGTCGTGAACGCGCTGCAGCACGCGATCGACGCGAGTCCCCGGCCCCGCATCCTCAACGGCGTCGACATGACGGTCGTCGCCGACGGGGACGCCGTCGTGGTGACCACCGGGACGACCGACCCGCTGCTGCCGAACCGGCTGTCGAGCCCGCAGCTCGCGATCCTCGACGACGACGCGTACACCGACACCGGCGTGAGCCCCGTCGGCACCGGGACCGGGCCGTTCGAGCTGACCGCGGTCGACGGGATCGTCGGCGCGACCCTCGACCGCTACGACGGCTACTGGGGGGACACGGCCCTCGCTGCCGGCATCGACGTCCGCTTCGTGCCGGACGGGACGGCGCGCGCGGCGGCCCTGCGCACCGGAGCGGCCGACATCGTCGAGGCCATCCCCGCGGGTCAGGCGGCGACGATCGACGAGAACCTGCTGCACGAGGTCGCGATGCCCCGCACCAACACGCTGTACCTGAACACCGCGAACGGGCCCTTCGCCGACCCGGCCGTCCGCGCCGCGGCCCGCGCGGCCGTCGACCGCGCCGCGATCGTGGCGTCGGTGTACGAGGGACGCGCCGACGTGGCCGAAGGCCTGCTCGGCCCCGCGCTCACGTGGGCGGCGGACTACCGCGACGAGTCGGGCTACACCGACCTGTTGGCGTCGCGTCCCGCCGCGGCGGCGGTGTCCGGCATCCCGATCACGCTCGGCACCTTCACCGACCGCGCCGAGCTGCCCGAGGTGGCGGTGATCCTCGAGCAGCAGCTCGAGGCCGCAGGGTTCGTCGTGCAGCAGGACGTGCGCGAGTACCAGTTCATCGAGGCCGACGCCCTCGACGGGAAGTTCGACGCGTTCATCCTGTCGCGGGCGACCGTGCTCGACTCGGGCGACCCCGTGGCGTACCTCGCGTCGGACTTCACGTGCGAGGGCGGCTTCTCGATCGCGCAGCTCTGCGCCGCCGACGTCGACCGGGCCGTGTCCACCGCCTCGGCGACGGCGGCGGGCACCGACCGTCAGCGCGCCACGATGGCGGCCGAGGCCCGGGTGCTGGCGACGGATGCCGCCGTGCCGCTGCTGCACGAGCGCGTCGTCCAGGGCGAGTCGACGTCGGTCGTCGACGCGGCGCGCGATCCGCGCGAGCGTCTGCTGGTGACCGCGAAGACCCACCTCGCGGACTGACGACCGTGCGCCACAGCCACATCGCCGGGCTCGTCTCCCGCGTGCTCAGCGGGATCGCGCTGCTCGTGATCGCCGGGGCCCTGCCCTGGCTGTCGCAGCGCGATCCCGCGGCATCCATCCTGCGCGCGAGATACGCCGAGCTCGAGCCGACCCCGGAAGCCCTGGATGCCATCCGCACCGAGCTCGGCCTGGAGGGCGGCCCGATCGCGACGAGCGTGCGCTGGTGGGCGAACGTGCTGCAGGGCGACCTCGGCCGGTCCTGGGTGAGCGGTGGGGAGATCGCCCCCGGCGTATGGCACGCTCTCGGCGTCTCGCTCACCCTCACCGGCTTCTCGATGGTCGTGGCGCTCGTGGTGGCGGCGGCCCTCGTCGCCCCCGCCATCGGCCGGATCGTGCGGGACCGACCCTCCCGCGGCTCCGGGCCCGTGGGCGTCGCGTTCACGGCGCTCCCGGAGTTCCTGCTCGCGAGCGCACTGCTCGTCGTCGTGGCCGTCCAGCTGCGGTGGCTGCCGCCGTACGGCTGGAGCGGACTCGACACCGCGATCCTGCCGGCGCTGGCGCTCGGCATCCCCTCGGGCGGCCTGCTCGGGCGGCTGCTCGCCGACGCGATCGCGGGGGTCACCGAGGAGCGGTGGGTCGAGGTGTGGCGGCTCGCCGGCGCACCCCGCCGCGTGCTCGTGGCCGGCGTCCTGCGCCGCGCGGGAGCCGCCGTGGTCGATCAGGCCGGCCTCGTGATCATCGGCGTGCTGGGCGGAGCGGTCGCCGTCGAACAGGTCTTCGCGATTCCCGGACTCGGGCGCTACCTGCTGGGCGCCGCCAACGCGCAGGACCTGCCCGCCCTGCAGGGCGGGGTGCTGCTGATGGCGGTCGCGGCGGTGGCCGTCGGGCTGCTCACCGGGGCCGCCCGGCGGGCGTTGCGCGGCGGACCGCTGCCGCCGGGAGCCCTCGCCGCCCCTCCCGAAGCGCGCGGGGACGGCCGCGCCGCACGGGTGACGGTGGCGGTGGCGATCGGCATCCTGCTGCTCATCTTCGCGACCGGCCTGCCGCGCGACCCGTACGCCCTGGCGCACGCGCGGCTGAGCCCGCCGAGTCTCGCGCTGCCGTTCGGGGCCGATGCGAGCGGCCGCGACCTGCTGGCCCGCGTCGCCCACGGCACCGTCGGGACGCTCCTGCCCTCGCTCGGCATCGTGCTGCTCGCGATCGTCGTGGCGCTGCTGCTCGCGATCGTGGGCGAGATCGCTCGCGGCCCCGCCGAGATCGCGAACGCGACCCCGCCGATCCTCGCGGGGGTCATCGTCGCGGCCCTGCTCGGCCCCTCGGTGGGCGGGGCGGCGCTCGCCGTGCTGTGGGTCACGTGGCCGCCGCTCACGACGCACGCCGCCGCGCTCCTGGACGAGGCTCTCGCGGCGCCGCACGTGAAATGGATGCCGCTGTCGGGGGCGTCGCGCACCGAGATCTGGACGCGGCACGTCGTGCCGACCGTCATCCCGCCGCTCCTGCGGCATGGGATGCTGCGGCTGCCGGGTGTCGCCCTCGCCCTCGCCGCGCTCGGGTTCCTCGGGCTCGGCGCGCAACCGCCGCAGCCGGAGTGGGGCCTGCTGCTGTCGGAGGGCATCGACTACGTCGAGCGGGCACCCTGGACGACCGTGGCTCCCGCGTTCGCGCTCGTGGCGACGTCGGTGCTCGCGGTCGCGGCGGCCGGGCTGCGGCCGCGGCGGCGCGAGGGGCGGCGGACGCCCGCCGCCGAGGAGACGCCCGTCGCCGTGGAGTCCGTGCCTCTGTGACGCTGCTCGTCGGTCGAATCGCGCGGCCGACGGCGGTGGCTCAGCGATGTGCACGACCTCAGTCCGAAAGCCGGGGACGGAACTGAGGTTGTGCGCATCGCTGAGGGTGCCCGCACCCCGCGGCGCGCGGAGTCGACACCGGGCGCCGGGCGTCCCAGGTTTGTCGAGAGGGTCACGAGCGGGAAATACGGCGGAAACGACCGGTTCCTAGCATCGGAAACACCGCAGATGTTGGTCACACCAACACTGGAACGCCGCTCCCGACGGCACGCCTCGATGACGTGGCATCCTTCCCCTCACTCTTCGGAGGTCCTCGTGTCCGCCGCTCCACCCGTCTCGATCACCGCGATCCACAACGCGCGACTGGCTTCCGGTGCGCTCGTGGACATCGCGATCGACGGCGACACCGTCGTCGCTGTGGTCCCGAGCGGCTCCCCGCTGCCCGAGACGAGCGGCGAGACCCTCGACCTCACCGGTTACGTCGTCACCGCGGCGGGCGCCGAACCCCACGCGCACCTCGACAAGTCGCAGTCCTGGGATGCCATCCGGCCGCCGTTCGGCGACCTCGAGCGCGCGATCGAGAGCTGGCACGCCTTCGCGATGACGCTCGACGAGGAGGACACGCTCGACCGTGCGCGGTCCACGGCGCTGCGGATGCTGGCATCCGGGATCACCGCCGTCCGCACCCACGTCGACCTGCTGCGCGGAGAAGACGCGCTGACCGGAGTCCGCGCCCTCGTCCGCTTGCGGGACGAACTCGCCGGCCTCATGGACATCGAGCTCGTCGCGCTCGGCGGGCCGACCGTGCCCGACGCGGTCTTCGAGGCCGCGCTCGACGCGGGCATCGACCTGGTCGGCGGCGCCCCGCACCTCGCCGACGACCCGATCGCCGACCTCGAGCGCCTCATCGCCCTCGCGCGGCGCCGCGACGTCGGACTCGACCTGCACACCGACGAGAGCCTCGCCGGTGCCGACACCCTCGCCGCCTACGCCCGCGCCGTCACGGGCTGGCACCGTCCCCGTACCGCGGGGCACTGCGTCCGCCTCAGCATGATGCCCACGGAAGATCTCGCCCCCCTCGCCGAGGCCGTACGCGCCGCCGACATCGGCGTCATCGCCCTGCCGATCACCAACCTCTACCTGCAGGGGTGGGATGCCGCTCACGCGGTGCCCCGCGGAATCGCGCCGATCGGGCGCCTCAAGGCGGCCGGCGTCCGCGTCGCCGCCGGCGCCGACAACGTGCGCGACCCGTTCAACCCCGTGGGACGCTGCGACCACCTCGAGACCGCCTCGTTGCTGGTCGCCGCCGGGCACCTCGCCCCCGAAGACGCCGTCGAGGCCGTCACCACCGGCGCCCGCGACGTGATGAACCTGCCCCTCGCCGGCCCGGTCCCCGGCGCCCGCGCCGACCTCGTCGCCGTCCGCGCCGACTCGCTCGGTGAGGCCGTCGCCTTCGCCTCCGCCGACCGCGTCGTCCTCCACCGCGGACGCGTCGTCGCCCGCACGAC
>NZ_VBUM01000011.1 GCF_005774735.1 Microbacterium sp. 5K110
CCCACCCACACGGCGTACGCCGTCCCGGTCGGGATCTCCCGCATGGCCCACGCCAGCCCGCCCATGCTCGCCACCAGCGCGACGCCGAAGACGATGCTCGGGCCGAGCCTGGTGAATCCCTCCGAGCGGCCGAGCGCCGTGGCCCACACGGCTTCGAGAACACCGGAGACGACGAGAACGATCCACGACATGACTGAGCTCCTTGGCCAGTCTTGTCGCAGTCCGGGTACTGATCCCTCGTCCGGTGACGCGGTGTGCGCCGGATCCGACGGTAGCAAACGCTCCTGGGCACCACCCGTGCACGCCGACCCGGGCAGAAGCGGCTCAGATCAGGAAGATCGACACGGCATCCGGATTGTGGGCGTGCACGAGCACGCCGAACACGACCGCGTCGAAGAGCAAGTGCACCGTCACGACGTACCACAGCGACCGCGTGCGCAAGAAGAGGAACCCCTGCACGAGCGCGAAGGGGATGGTCAGCACCGGACCCCACGCTTGGTAGCCCAGCTCCCACAGGAACGATACGAACACGATCGCCTGGAGCACGTTGGCGCTGACGTCCGGGAAGTGCCGACGGAGCAGGGCGAACACCGTGCACACGAAGAACAGCTCGTCCCAGATGCCGACGGCCCCGACGCCGACGAACAGGCGTGCGATCAGCTCCGGGGTGTCCACCACCGGCCAGTTCATGTACACGCCGGACGTGACGAAGTAGAACGGCAGGATCAGCCAGCCGAGCACGATCACTCCGGCGAGCCACGCCCACTGCCACCACGCCCAGCGTCCGCCGCCGCGCCAGGGGAAGCGGATCGCCCGGTCGTGGAAGACGAACCGGGACAGGACGTAGGGAAGGAGGACGGCGCCGCCGAGGGCGAGCGTGAACCGCACGAAGGCCGCATCGTCGAGCTCGGCCTTGAGGGGAATGAGACTCACGACGAACTGCCCGAGCGCGATGAGGAACACGTCACGGGCGATGCTCGGGACCGGATCGGACCGCTGTCCGGGCCGGATCGGAACACCCGCGCGTCGGTCGACGACGACCGCGGATGCCACGGCGAGAGCCAGCACGATCCAGCCGAGCCACACGATCTGGACGACGAACAGCACCGGGGCCGCGAGACACACCACCACCGCCGGCACGAGCTTCGCCGTCCAGGTGCGGCGGGCGTGCTCGGGCTCGACGGCGTGCGAGGTCATGGCGTGCGGCGCGTGTAGGTCAGATCGCGGATGTCGCGCCCGACGCGCAGCCCCTTGCGCTCGAACGCGGTGAGGACCCGACCATCGAACCGCTCGGCCCACTCGCCCGGGAAGCCCCGCTCGAACTCCACGGCCTCGTCGAGCACGGCGCGCATCTGATCGGCGTAGTCCTGCCAGTCGGTCGCGAGCCGCAGAGTGCCACCGGGCCGCAGCGCCTGCGCCGCGATCCGGGCGAACTCGGGAGCGACGAGGCGACGCTTCGTGTGCTTGTTCTTGTGCCACGGATCGGGGAAGAACACCCACACCTCGTCGACGGATGCCACGGGGAGCATATGCTCCAGGACCTCGGGGGCGTTGGCCTCGACGAGGCGGAGATTGCGCAGCCCCTCGCGCTCGGCGTCGAGCATCGTGCGCGCCAGGCCGGCGGCGAAGACCTCGACCGCGAGGAAGTCGGCATCGGGCCGCGCGGCCGCGGCCGAGACGATCTGGTGCCCCTGACCGGAGCCGATCTCCACGATCAGCGGCGCGCGGCGCCCCCAGACCTCGACCGGATCGATCGCCGATCCCGGTCGGACGCTCGTGGCCGCGGCATCCCGCTCCACCGACAGCAGGTAGAACGGCGAGAGCTCGGCCCACGCCCGATCCTGCGCCTCCGACATGCGACCGCTGCGGCGGACGAACGACACCGGACGGTCGCGGTAGACGGGGGTCTCCATGGCATCCAGGGTAGGCGACGCCTGCGGCGCACCGTCGTCGTGCGGGTCGCGCGACTGCTCGCGGGACTTGCGGCCGCTCACGGGATGGTCACGAAGTCGATGAGCTCTTCGACACGGCCGAGGAGGGCCGGTTCGAGATCGCGGAACGTGGTCACGCGCGACAGGATGTGCTGCCAGGCGCGGGCGAGGTCGGCCTGCTCCTCGGCGGGCCACCCGAGCGCACGGCACACGCCCGCCTTCCACTCGATGCCGCGGGGTACCTCCGGCCACGCGGCGATGCCGAGCGCGCGCGGCGTGACGCACTGCCACACGTCGACGAAGGGGTGACCGACGATCCGCACGTGCGCGCCGTGACGGCCGCGCGCGATCTTCTCCGCGATGCGCGACTCCTTCGAGTTCGGCACGAGGTGGTCCACGAGCACGCCGTAGCGGCGCTCGGCGGTCGGGGGCTCGGCATCCAGCGCCTGCTCCAACAGATCGACGCCCTCGAGGAACTCCACCACGACGCCCTCGGCGCGCAGGTCCGCACCCCAGACCTTCTCGACGAGTTCGGCGTCGTGCTTGCCCTCGACGAAGATTCGGCTGGCCCGAGCGGTGCGCGCGCGCTGATCCGGTGCCGCGAAGGATCCGGAGGCGGTCCGGGTGCGGCCCTTCGGGGCGGCGGTGGGCGCGACGAGCACGACCGGCTCGCCGTCGACGAGGAACCCGCCGCCGAGCGGGAAGAGCCGACGCAAGCCGCGGCGGTCCTCCAACTCGACGTTCATCCCCTCCAGGCGGGTGACTGCTCCGCAGAATCCGTCACCGGCGACCTCGACGACCAGATCGACGGATGCCGCGACCTGAGCCGCTTTCTTCCGACCGGCGTCGCGCCAGCCGCGGGCGAGCACATCGGTGCCGTAACGATCGTCCATGGGGGGTACCTCCGAACGCCCGAGCCTATGCGGCGGGCGCGTACGCCCGGAGCGGACGCGCCGATCCTTCCCGGGTGTCGGAGGGGCTTTATAGAGTGGGTTCCTCAGCGCCGAAGGGGAATGCATGCGAAAGCCGAAGACGGCCGCGATCATGGCGGGTCTGGTGATCGCGACGGCGTCCGTCCTCGGTCTGCCCGCCGTGGCCTCCGCGGTCGAGCCGCCGCCGCTCGGATCGAGCTACGTCCTCGATCAGGCCGACGTGCTCACGAACGCGCAAGAGGCCGAGGTGCAGTCGCGTCTGATCCGATTGGCCGAGCAGACGGGTCTCGACATGTGGGTCGTCTACGTCGACGAGTTCACGCAGCCCGCGGCCGCCGAGGACTGGGCCAACGAGACCGCCAACCGCAACAATCTCGGCCCGCATCAGTACCTCCTCGCCGTCTCGGTCGATGGGCGCGCCTTCTATCTCTCGGGCGACGTCGACGACGGCACGCTGTCGGCGTCGCAGCTGGCCACCATCGAGCAGGACCGCGTACAGCCCGCGCTGGCGGCGGGCGATTACGCCGGTGCGGCCGACGCCGCAGCGACGGGGATCACGAGCGCGGCTCGCGGTGCCGAGCCCGCTGCTCCCACGCCCGCCGGGAGCGGCCCCGACGTCGCCCTCATCGCGCTGGTGGTGTTCCTCGTCCTCGCCCTGGGCGGCGGTCTGCTGTGGCTGTGGCTGCGCCGTCGACGGGGCACCCCGGCGGGCGCCGGCGCGTCCGCGCGCGAGAGCATCGGCGATCTCGCCCGTCGCGCCGGATCCGCCCTCGTGGCCACCGACGACGCGATCAAGACGAGCGAACAAGAGCTCGGCTTCGCCCGCGCCCAGTTCGGCGACGCGGCCGCCGCGCCGTACACCGACGTGCTCTCCCAGGCCAAGGCCGACCTCGATCGCGCCTTCACGATCTCGCAGCAGCTCGACGACGACATCCCCGAGACCGACGACCAACGCCGCGCGGGGTACGCCGAGATCCTGCGGCTGTGCGCGGCGGCCGACGCGGGCCTGGATGCCAAGGCCGCCGCGTTCGAGGAGCTGCGGGCCCTCGAATCCGACGCCCCCGCCGCACTCACCCGTGCACGCGAACGTCACGCGACGGTCACGGCGGCGCTCGACTCCGCGGCGACCGAGCTGCGGTCGTTGAGCGAACGCTACGCCGACGATGCCCTGGCCACCGTCGCCGACAACCCGGCACAGGCCCGGGCCCGCCTGGATCTGGCCGCGCATCAGTTCGCGACGGCCGAGACCGCGATCGCCGCGAGCACGACCGGCGAGGCGGCGGTCGCGATCCGCACGGGAGAATCCGCCGTCGCCCAGGCCGAGAGCCTCGAGGACGCCATCGCGTCACTGTCTGCCGACCTGGCGACCGCCGAGCGTCGCGCGACCGACCTCGTCGCCGAGATCGAAGGCGACATCGCCGCGGCGGCGGCGCTGCCCGACCCGGACGGTCAGGTAGCGGGCGCGGTGGCGACCGCGCGCGCTCAGCTCGACGCCGGGCGCGCCGCCCTGGCTCCGCCGCGGCCGTCGCCGGTGCGCGCCCTCGCGGCGCTCGAGCAGGGCAATGCCGCGATCGACACGGTGCTGAACGCCGCGCGCGACGAGATCGCACGGCGGCGCCGCGCGGAGTCGCAACTCGACACCGTGCTGGTGCAAGCGCGCGCCCAGGTCTCGGCGACCGAGAGCTTCATCTCCGCCCGGCGGGGAGCGATCGGACCGACCGCCCGCACTCGGTTGGCCGAGGCCGGCGCCGCCCTCGTTCAGGCCGAGCAGCTGCGCACCGCCGATCCCGTCGCGGCGCTGTCGTCCGCGCAGCGCGCCGCGAGTCTCGCCGGTGAGGCCGCCTCGCTCGCGCAGAACGATGTCGGAGCGTTCGAGAGGACCCGAGCGGGTGGGGGCGGCGGCGACATGATGGGCGCGATCCTCGGCGGGATCGCCGTCAACGCGCTCCTCGGCGGCGGATCCCGCTCCCGCGGGGGCTTCGGCGGCGGCGGCCTGGGCGGAATGATGGGCGGAGGCGGCGGCCGATCCCGGTCGGGCGGTTTCGGTTCCGGCGGATCCCGCGGACGTTCCGGAGGATCCTCGTCGGGCGGGTCCCGCGCCCGCCGCGGAGGGGGCCGCTTCTGATCGCCCTCACGCGGCCATGAGGGCCGTCACAGAAAACTCGTAGCATCCCCCACCAGACTCGACACCGTCGCCTCAGGAAGGAAATCCCGCATGGCCAAGCAGTCCATCTTCGGTCGCATCTCGACCCTCGTCCGCGCGAACATCAACTCGCTCCTCGACCAGGCCGAGGACCCGCAGAAGATGCTCGACCAGCTCGTCCGCGACTATTCCAACTCGATCGCCGATGCGGAATCGGCGATCGCCGAGACCATCGGCAACCTGCGCCTGCTCGAGCGCGATCACCAGGAAGACGTCCAGGCCGCCGCCGAATGGGGCAACAAGGCCCTCGCCGCCAGCCGCAAGGGCGACGAGCTGCGTGCCGCCGGCAACGCGGGCGAGGCCGACAAGTTCGACAACCTCGCCAAGATCGCTCTGCAGCGGCAGATCACCGCCGAGAGCGAGGCCAAGGCCGCCGAGCCGACGATCGCTTCGCAGACCGAGGTCGTCGACAAGCTCAAGGACGGCCTCAACGGCATGAAGACCAAGCTCGAGCAGCTGCGGTCCAAGCGCAGCGAGCTGCTGGCGCGCGCCAAGGTCGCCGAAGCCCAGAACAAGGTCCACGACGCCGTCAAGTCGATCGACGTGCTCGACCCCACGAGCGAGCTCGGCCGGTTCGAGGACAAGATCCGCCGCGAAGAGGCCCTCGCCGCGGGCAAGCAGGAGCTGGCCGCGTCGAGCATCGACGCGCAGTTCAACGCCCTCGAAGACGTCGGGGAGCTCACCGAGGTCGAGGCGCGTCTGGCCGCGCTGAAGACGGGCGGCCCCCAGCGCGCCGCCATCGACGCACCGAGCCCCGACCTCTGATCGTCGCGGGAGCGCACCGTCCTCGCGGCGGTGCGCTCCCCTTCTCCGACAGGCACCCCATGACGCGTTTCGTCATCGCCCCGCAGTGGCAAGGTTCGTCGTCCTCGCGTGCGATGCAGCTGATCGACGGGGCCGAGGCGATCGCCGGCGACCTCCCCCGCGCCGCGACCGTCGCGATCGAGGCGCCGGCCGAGGCCGGCGACGCCCAGGGGACGAAGGTGCTCCGCGCCAGTGCCCTCGCCCGCATGCGCGAGCGCATCCACGACACCGTGGTGGCGGTCCGCGGCGAGCACACGGTGACGATCGGCGGAGACTGCGGCGTCGCCCTCGGGGCGGTCTCGGCCACCGCCGGCGACGATCTCGCAATCGTCTGGATCGATGCGCACGCCGATCTCCACACCCCTGAGTCCTCGCCCAGCGGAGCGTTCCACGGCATGGTGCTGCGCGCCATCCTGGGCGACGGGGTCGACCCCCTGCGCCTCCGCCCCGGCATCCCGCCCTCGCGCATCGTGCTCGCGGGCACCCGCGCCCTGGACGACGACGAGCAGGGCTACATCGACGAGCACGGCATCCGTATGGTCCCGGCATCCGGGCTGGCCGATCCCGACGTCCTCGCCGACGCGGTCGTGGCCACCGGCGCGTCGCGAGTGTTCGTCCACCTCGACCTCGATGTCCTCGACCCCGCCGAGATCAGCGGCGTCGCCCTTCCCGAGCCCTTCGGGGCCCGCGCGGCCGACGTGGTGGCCTCGATCCGCAGGCTGCGCGAGCGCCTCCCCCTCGCGGGAGCGACGATCACGGAGTTCTCGCCCGCCTCACCGGCGGCCGCTGTCGACGACCTCGGCACGATCCTGCGCCTGGTCGGGGCGCTGGCATGAGCCCGATTCCCCGCCCGCCCGCGGGCTGGCGTGAGCGAGCCGATCGCGCGGTCGCGCGGGGCCGGCGCCTCGACCGTCTGATCCCCCCTCCACTGCTCGACTCACGCCTCAGCCGACTCGGCTTCCTCTACGGGCGCACGGTGGGCTGGGTGTGGGGCTCGCTGTGGAGCACCGGCCGCATCGAGCGGCGGAACGGACTCTGGGTCTTCCGGGGACTCCCCGCCTGGGCGTTCCCGCGCGGCGGGGTATGCGTGGGGGACTGCTTCCTCACCGGGGACGTCCCGCCCAGCGACGCGGTCCTCGGGCACGAGGCCGTGCACGCCCGCCAGTGGCGCCACTACGGCATCCTCATGCCGGTGCTGTACCTCTTCGCGGGCCGTGACCCGCTGCGCAACCGCTTCGAGATCGAGGCGGGACTCGTCGAGGGCAACTACGTGCCCCGCGGAGCCTGAGCCGAGCGGAGCGTGACGCGCGACCATGACGTGCCGCACGGAGCATGAGCCGCGCGACCGTGACGGGGAGCGTGAGCCCGCGGCCGCGACGCGCCCGGCGGAGCCTGAGCCCCGCGGCCGCGACGCGCGGTCCCGGGCGGAGGAGCGGCGTCAGCGAGCGGTCGCGAGACCGAAGCGCGCGGGCGTGTGAATGCTTCCCGCGTCGACGCCGTGCCGAGAAGTGAGCTCGTCGACGATCTCCACCGTCCCGAGGTAGGCCCCGAGCAAGAAGATGCGGGTCGCGTCGTCGTCGCAGCACAGCATCTCGCCGGCCCAGCCGGCGACCGCGCGGGTGAGGGCCTGACCGGGCGCGCAGCCGCGGCCGGTGCCGGGGGCGCCGCCACGACGCGAGCGGTCGAGCCACGTGACCGTCATGCGCGCGGGTGCCGCGATCGCGGCGATCCAGGTCTCGTCGGGCACCTCGACGAAGATGCGGCCGGTCGAGCAGATCGGCAGCGTCGACAGCAGCGCCTCCATCTCGGCGAGAGAGTTCTCGTCGGCCGTGATGAGGTGCTGCACACGGGTGTGGCGCGACGATCGGCAGGCGGCGTCGTTGTGCTCGGCAGAGACGGACATGATGGCATCCATTATACCCGCGATGAAGGGTTGCCTAACCTGTGTTGCCGCCCTGAGGCGGTGGCCGCGGAACCGGTCGCGTCACTCCACGAGAGCGTCCCGCAGGCCGGCGAGTTCGTCGTCAGTCACCCCGTGGGCCCGGAGGAATCCGGCGGGCGAGCCGTGCTCGGCATCCAGGCGTTCCAGGAGCGCGCGCATGACCGGCGCGGGAGAGCGGGTCGCCAGTTCTTCGGCGTGCCGGTTCTCGGGGTGCAAAGCGCGGATGCCGGACACGATCAGGCGATTGCGTTCGGCGGGGAGCAGGGACTCGGTGCGTGCGTAGTCCGCGACCACGGCGTCGCGGTCCACACCGGCCGCGGCGAGCGCGATCGCGACGGTGACGCCGGTGCGGTCCTTGCCGACGGTGCAGTGGACGAGCACGGGTTGCGCTCCCGCGATCGCGCGCACCGCGGCGACGATCCGCGCGGGCGAGTCGGAGATCAACTCGTCGTACAGCTCACCGAGGCTGATGTCGCGTTCGAAGAACGACTCGACCGACCCGAGGAACAGCGGCAGGCGGCGCACGTCGACGTCGAGTCCCGTGAGACGGCTCGGCGCGTGGCGCACTTCGTCGTCGTCGCGGAGGTCGACGATGCGCCGGAGTCCCAGCGCGCGGAGGGTCTCGAGGCCCTCGTCGTCGACGTGCCGCAGGTTGCCGGAACGGAAGAGCACGCCCGAGCGCGTGCGCCCCGAGCCCGCCGGCAGTCCCCCGACGTCGCGGAAGTTCGTCGCGCCCGAGACGAGCGTGCTCACGCCGCACCCCCGTGGTCGTGCGGGGCGCGGGGCGGCACCGGGTAGCGGCCCGCGA
Organism: Microbacterium sp. 5K110; assembly: GCF_005774735.1. GTDB lineage: Bacteria > Actinomycetota > Actinomycetes > Actinomycetales > Microbacteriaceae > Microbacterium. Next base: position 8,621 of record NZ_VBUM01000011.1, read on the forward strand.
TCGCGACGCGGTTGAAGGCGTTGATCGACACGAGCACCCAGCTCAGGGCGACGTATTCGTCTTCACTGAGGATGCCGCCCGCCCGGTCGTACACCGCGTCGGGGATGCCCTCGTCATGGATGAACGTGAAGGACTCGGCGAGTTCGAGGGCGGCGCGCTCGCGCTCGTCGAAGACCCCCGACTCGCGCCAGGTCGCGATCTGCGCGATGACATCGGCGTCGAGGCCCGCCCGGACCGCGGCATCCACGTGCACACGGACGCAGTAGGCGCACCCGTTCAACTGCGACGCGTGGATCTGCACGATCTCGCGCAGCCGCGCATCGATTCCCGCGGCGGCGGCGATGCCCCCGACGGTCTGGGAGAAGGCTCGCAGCGCGGCGTACGCCTCGGGAGCCTTCTTCGACAGGTGCACGCGCCGTTCCTCGCCCATGGCCCACAGCCTACGGCGCACCTCGGACACCGCGCCGGGGCCGACGCGCTCTCCCCACGGCATCCGTATCGAGAACCGGCGATGCACCCGGAACAGGGCGAAGCCGCGCGAATGGGCCTGTCCTGGGCACACCGCCTGTTCTGGTGCCACGTGTCCCCGGGCATCGAGCGAGCTGGCGACCGCGGCGGCGCGGTGACAGGCTGGCAGCATGCCCGAGACCGACGAGTTCTCCTTCCTCCCCGCGCAGGCCGCCGGCGCCGGCACCGCGCTCCCGACCGTCGCGCGCGTCGAGTTGACGCTCTCGGACGGGCGCACGCTGAGCGGGTTGCGGTGGGGCGAGGCTCCCCCGCGGGCGACGTTCCTGCACGGTGCCGGGCTGAACGCCCACACGTGGGACACCACGCTGCTGCACCTGGGCGTCCCGGCGCTCGCTCTCGATCTCGCCGGACACGGCGATTCGTCGTGGCGCGAGGATGCCGCCTACGTCGCGCGCGTTCTCGCCCCCGATATCGCGGCGGCTCTGGACGCGTGGACCGACCGGCCGCAGGTCGTCGTGGGCCACTCGCTGGGCGGGCTCACGGCGGCCGCGCTCGCGGCATCCCGTCCTGACCTCGTCGCGCGGCTCGTGATCGTGGACATCACCCCCGGCATCGACCCGAGCGCCGGCCCGGCGCAGCTGCGGGCGTTCTTCGCCGGGCCCACCGACTGGGCGTCGCGCGACGAGCTCGTCGAGAAGGCACTGGCGTTCGGACTGGGCGGGGCGCGCGAGGCCGCCGAACGCGGAGTCTTCCTCAACACCCGCGTGCGCCCGGACGGCCGCGTGGAGTGGAAGCACCACTTCGCCCACCTCGCCGCCGCCGCGGCGGCTTCGGACACCGACACGACGACTCCGGATGCCGTGCGCGCGGTGCTGGCGTCCACGGGCTGGGACGACCTCGCCGGCGTGCGCGCGCCGCTCACCCTCATCCGCGGAGATCACGGTTTCGTCACGGCAACCGACGCGGACGAGCTCGTGCGCCGGGCACCGGATGCCGAGGTGCGTGTCGTGCCGACCGGGCACAACGTGCAGGAGGAGGACCCGGCCGGCCTCGCCGCGTCGGTGCGGGAGCTGCTCGAACGGGAGTGACGACCTCGCGACGGCCCGTCCCGCAGTGTCACACACGGCGGCGGCCTCGAACGGGTGAAAGTAGGCTGTCCTCACCCCACACCACGGCACCACAGCACACCCGGATGCCGTCGGCCTGCGAAAGGATGATCCCGCGATGCTGCGCCGCCCCGCCCTTGCCACGAGCGCGCTCCTGATCGGAGCCCTCCTGTTCACCGCGTGCACCGGCACGTCGACCCCGCCTGCCGCGACGGGGGCACCCGATCCGAACGCCACGCTCACCGTGCGCCTGTCGCTGGAGCCGTCCAACCTCGACATCCGCCGCACCAGCGGTGCCGCCCTGGAGCAGGCCCTCGTCGACAACGTCTACCAGGGGCTGGTGACGCGCAACGGCGACGACGACAACGCGATCGTCCCCGCCCTGGCGACCGAGTGGGCCGTCTCCCCCGACGGGCTGACGTACTCCTTCACGCTGCGTCCGGGCGTGACGTTCCACGACGGCAGCGCGCTGACCGCCGACGACGTCGTCTCGTCGCTGCAGACCGCGAAGGACGATGCGACGATCCAGAACAGCGCCGACCTCGCCGGGGTGGCATCGATTGCGTCGCCCGACCCCACGTCGGTCGTGATCACCCTCGCGCAACCGAACATGGATTTCCTGTTCTCCCTCACGGGTCGCGCCGGCCTGATCTTCAAGAACAACGACGCCACGAACTTCTCGACCGCCACGAACGGCACCGGCCCCTTCACCGTGTCGTCGTGGAACACCGGACAGAGCCTGACCCTCACCCGCAACGACGCCTACTGGGGCGACAAGGCGGGCGTGGCCGAAGTCGTGCTCGATTACATCCCCGACCAGAGCGCGGCGATCAACGCGGCCGTCAGCGGAGACGTCGACGTCGCCCTCGAGATCGACCCCGAGCTGCAGGGTCAGCTCGACGGCACCGGCAACTTCCAGATCGAGTCGGGGCTGACCACCGACAAGGGCACGCTGGCCTTCAACAACGCCCGCGCGCCCCTGAACGACCAGCGCGTCCGCGAAGCCCTGCGGCTGGCGATCGACCACCAGGCGCTCATCGACACCCTCGGCGCCGGCCAGACCCTCTTCGGCCCGATCCCGCCGCTCGACCCCGGATACGAAGACCTCTCGGGCAGCATCTCGTACAACCCCGACCGCGCGCGCGAGCTGCTCGCCGAAGCGGGGGCCGAGAACGTGAACCTCACCCTCACGATCCCGAGCGTCTACCCGACCTCGATCGCGACGTTCCTGGTCTCGTCGTTCGCCGATATCGGTGTGACGCTCCAGGTGCAGTCGGTCGACTTCGGCACGTGGCTGCAGAACGTCTACACCAACCACGACTACGACCTGAGCTTCGTGCGGCACGTCGAGGCGCGTGACTTCGGCAACTGGGCCGACCCGTCGTACTACTTCGGCTACGACAACGCGCAGGTGCAGAGCCTCTACGCCCAGGCACTGGCGACGACCGACGAGCAGACCTCGGCGGACCTGCTGAGCGAGGCCGCCCGGATCGTCTCAGACGAGGATGCCGCCGACTGGCTGTTCCTCTCGACGCCGCTCACCGCGGTCGCGACGAACGTGGCGAACTTCCCGAAGAACTCCCTCAACGTGCGCCTGCCCCTCGCGGGCGTGACGGTCTCGTCGGAGTGATCCGGTACGCGCTGACACGGCTGGGCCTGCTCGTCCTGGGCCTGGCCGTGTCCAGTGCGCTGATCTTCCTGTCGCTGCGGGTCCTTCCCGGCGACGTGGCGCTCCTCATCGCGGGCACTCAAGCCACGTCCGAGCAGGTCGACGCGCTGCGCGAGAGCCTCGGGCTCACGCAACCGCTGTGGCAGCAGTACCTCGACTGGATCGCCGGGATCCTCCGCGGCGACCTGGGCTCATCCCTCGTCACGGGGGCCTCGGTGACCGCCGAGCTGCTCGACAAGGCGCAGGTCACCGCGCCGCTCGCGGCCCTCTCGATGACCGTCGCCCTCGCCGTGGGGCTGCCGTTCGGGGTGCTGTCGGCCGTGCGTCGCGGGCGTCCCGACGGCACCGCCCTCAGCGTCGGCTCGCAGGCCCTCGCGGCCGTCCCGGTGGTGTGGGCGGGAATGATGCTCGTGGTCGTCTTCGCGGTGTGGCTCGGATGGCTCCCCCCGCAGGGCTTCCCGCGCGCGGGCTGGGGCGACCCGGCCGCGGCGTTCCGCGCGCTCGTGCTGCCCGCGGTCACGATCGGTGTCGTCGAGGGTGCGATGCTGCTGCGATTCGTCCGCAGCGCGACGCTCCAGGCGATGGGCCAGGACTACGTCCGCACCGCCGCCGCCAAAGGCCTGACCCGCACGCGTGCGCTGCTGCGCCACGGCCTGCCCAACGTGGGCCTCTCGGTGGTGACGGTGCTGGGCCTGCAGATCGCCGGAATCATCGTGGGCGCGGTCGTGATCGAGCAGTTGTTCACCCTTCCGGGTGTGGGACGGATGCTCGTCGCCGATGTCGCCGCTCGCGACCTCCCCAAGGTGCAGGGCGAACTGCTCGCTCTCACGGCGTTCGTGCTCGTCATCGGCTTCCTCGTCGACCTCGTGCACCGCCTCATCGACCCGCGGCAGAGGGAGGCCTCGTGAGGACGCTGCGCCGGCTCTGGAGCATCGGCACCGGGCGCTTCGGCATCCTGGTCGTCGTCGCCATCGCTCTCACGGCGCTCGTGTCGCTGGTGTGGACGCCGTTCGATCCCGCGAGCGTCGACGCGCGAGCGCGCTGGGCCGACCCGTCATGGCTGCACGTGCTGGGCACCGACGGGAACGGCCGCGACATCCTGAGCCTGCTGATGGCGGGCGCACGCACGACCGTGGTGGTCGCGGTGGGCGCGGGGGTCGTCGCTTCGCTGCTCGGGATCGCCCTCGCCGCTCTCGGGGCGCTCACCGCGCGGTGGGTGCGCGAGAGCGTGGCGGTGCTCGTCGACATCCTGGTCGCCTTCCCCGTACTCATCATCGCGATGATGATCACCGCGGTGTGGGGCGGCTCCCTCGGCGTCGTCATCTGGTCGGTCGGGATCGGCTTCGGCGTGAACATCGCCCGCGTCACTCGACCCGAGCTGCGGCGGGTGCTGCACAGCGACTTCGTCCTGGCCGGTCGCGCGAGCGGGCTGACCCCCCTGCAGAATCTCGTGCGCCACCTGCTCCCCAACGTCGCCCCCGTCTTCATCGTGCAGTTGTCGTGGGGCATGGCCGTGGCCGTCCTGGCCGAAGCGGGGCTGTCGTACCTCGGCTTCGGCGCCCCGATCACGCAGCCGTCGTGGGGCGTGCTGCTGAGCGATCTGCAGGCGTACATCTCCGTCCACCCGCTCGCGGTGGTGTGGCCGGGCCTGGCGATCACGGTGACGGTGCTCGGGCTGAACCTGCTCGGCGACGCGCTCCGCGATGCCGCCGACCCGACGCTCTCCGAACGCACCCCGCAGGCCCGCACGCACGTCCCGGTGGTGGTGTCATGAGTCTCGAGGTCGAGGGACTGCGCATCGAGATCGGCGGCCGCTCGGTCGTCGACGGCGTGAGCTTCGCGGTGCCCGACGGCGCGCGGGTCGGACTCATCGGCGAGTCGGGCTCGGGCAAGTCCCTCACGGCCCTGGCGGTACTGGGTCTGCTCCCGGATGCCGCGACCGTCTCGGGCAGCATCCGCTGGAACGGCCGCGAGATCCTCGGCCTGCCCGACCGCGAGCTCGCCCGGCTCCGCGGCGACGACATCGGCATCGTGTTCCAGGAACCGCGGACGGCCCTCAACCCCATCCGCACCGTCGGGCGCCAGATCGGCGAGTCGATCCGCATCCACGAGGGCGTCTCGCGGAGGGAGGCCCTGCGGCGGGCCGTCATCGAGGCCGCGCGGGTGGCACTGCCCGAACCCGAGCGGATCGTCTCGCGCTACCCGCACCAGCTCTCGGGCGGCCAGCGCCAGCGCGTGGCCATCGCCATGGCGCTGGCGTGCCGTCCGCGCCTGCTCATCGCCGACGAACCGACCACCGCCCTCGACGTGACGATCCAGGCCGGCATCCTGTCGCTCTTGCGCTCCCTGGTCCAGGATGCCGGAATGTCGCTCGTCTTCATCACGCACGACCTCGCCGTGCTCGCGCAGGTCGCCACGCACGCCGTCGTCCTGGAGCACGGCCGGGTCGTGGAGCAGGGGGCGGTCGCCGACCTGCTGCGCGCTCCGGCGTCCCCGGTGACGCAGGCCCTGCTGCGCGATGCGACCGCGACCGTGTGGCATCCGGAGATCGATCGGGGCCGACCCGAAAGCGAACGGGAGAGCGGATGAGCGACACGATCCTGCACGCGCGCGGACTCTCGCGCACCTACCTCACCCCCCGCACCCGCGGCTTCGGCCGTGCCGAACGCACCGCGGGACTGCTCGACGTCGACGTCTCGGTGCGCGCCGGGTCGGCGGTGGGGATCATCGGCGAGTCCGGGTCGGGCAAGTCCACCCTCGTGCGTCTGCTGCTCGGACTCGACGCCCCCACGGCCGGAACGGTCGAGGTCGAGGGGCGCGCGGTCGACGCGGGCGGCTCCGCGCGGTCGCTGCACTGGCTGCGACGGGCCACGGGCATCGTGCTCCAGGACCCGTACGCCTCGCTGGACCCGCGCATGAGCGTTGGACGCATCGTCGGCGAGCCCCTGTGGGCTCTGGGGATCGAGGGCGATCGACGGGCGCGTGTGCGCGAGGTGCTCGAACAGGTCGGTCTCGACGCCGACGTGGCCGAGCGCTTCCCGCACGAGTTCTCGGGCGGGCAGCGTCAGCGGATCGCCCTCGCCCGGGCGATCGTGCACCGTCCCCGCATCCTCGTCGGCGACGAGCCGCTGTCGGCGCTCGACGTGACGGTGCGGGCGCAGATCCTGCGGCTCATCGCACAGCTGCGGGCGGAGGAACACATGACGCTCGTGCTCGTCTCGCACGACATCGGCGTCGTGCAGAACGTGTGCGACCAGGTCGTGGTGATGAAGGACGGCCGGGTCGTCGAACAGGGCCCCACCGAGAAGGTCCTGCTGCAGCCGCAAGCCGCATATACGCGGCGGCTGCTGGCGTCGGTGCCCACCCTCCCCGCCTGAGCACCGTCACGAAAACAGGCCGCGCGGCGAGAACAGGCCGATCCCGGCCGGATCACCCTGTTTCCGCGGCATCCCCTGCCGTCGACGCAACGGATGCCGCGATGTCGGCGGCCGGCGCTAGCCTCTGCCCATGACCCCCGGCATCGTTCCCCCGTTCCTGCTCGATCGGCTCGCTTCCACCGACGATCCCCGCCTCGCGCGCGCCGCCGCCGCCGCGCGGAAAACCCTCGCGATCCCCCGCCCCGAGCGCTCGACACGCACGCGCCTGCGGCTGTCGATCGACGGCGGAGCGCTCGTCGCCGAAACCGGGCCCGCCCCCGACCGCGTGATCTCCGACGCCGGCAACAGCGAACGTCTGCCCGGTCGACGGGTGCGGACCGAAGACGATGCGCCGACCGGTGACCGCGCGGTCGACGAGGCCTATGACGGACTCGGCGCGACGTTCGACTTCTTCTGGGATGCCTTCGCGCGCAACGCCATCGACGGCGCGGGCGGCTCGCTGTCGGCCACCGTCCACTTCGGCGACGACTACGACAACGCCTTCTGGAACGGCGAGCGGATGGTGTTCGGCGACGGCGACGGCGAGGTGTTCATCGGGTTCACCCGGTCTCTCAGCGTCATCGCGCACGAACTCGGGCACGGCGTCACCGAGGCCGCCGGGGGCCTGGAATACCAGGGGCAGTCGGGGGCACTGAACGAATCGCTCTCCGACGTCTTTGGCGTGCTCGCCGAGCAGCACGCGCGGGGGCAGCGCGCCGACGAGGCGTCGTGGCTCGTCGGGGCGGGGATCTTCGCCGACGCCGTCCAGGGCGTGGCGCTGCGCTCGATGTCGGCACCGGGAACCGCCTACGACGACGACGTGCTCGGCGCGGATCCCCAGCCCGGGCACGTGCGCGACTATGTCGAGACCGACGACGACAACGGCGGCGTGCACATCAATTCGGGCATCCCGAACCGGGCCTTCTTCCTGCTGGCCACCCGCCTGGGCGGCTTCGCGTGGGAGCGCGCGGGGCTCATCTGGTACCGCACCCTCACGTCGGGAACGCTGCCGCTCACCGCTGACTTCGCCGCCTTCGCCGCGGCCACGCGAGCGACCGCGGCGGCGGAGTACGGTGAGGAGTCGGAGGAGGTCGACGCCGTCCGAGCCGCGTGGGCGGGAGTGGGCGTCGAAGAGGATGCCACGACCTGACGGCCCCGACGACGCGCGTTTCGTCGTGGTCGTCGTGCGCTCCGGCGGCATCGCGGGCCTGTCGAAACGCTGGCGCGCCGAACCCGACCCCGACAGCCACCCGCGGTGGCGGGAGCTCGTGGAGAGGTGCCCGTGGGACGCGCCTCCCCCGCCCGCGTCAGGGGCTGACCGCTACCAGTGGCGCATCGAGGTGCAACGCGGCGACTCCACCGTCCACCAGGCGCGCTTGGGCGACGGGCAGATCGCGGGGCCGTGGCGGACGCTCGTCGACGAGGTGCGTCAGGCGGCCCCCGCCGCGCGTGGCTGACTCCGGCCCCTGCCGCGCGTGGCTGACTTCGGTCCCCCGCCGCGCGTGGGTGACTCCGGCCTCAGCCGAAGAGCTTCCGGCGCTTCTTCTTCGAGGGGATGCTCTTCTGCAGATAGACCACGCCGAGCCAGCGGCCGAACTTGAAGCCGACCCGGCCCATGCGGCCGACCTCGACGAAACCGAGTTTCTCGTGCAGGGCGATCGAGGCGTCCGCCCCCTTGTCACTGATGGCCGCGACCATCTCGCGGATGCCCTTCTCGGCACACGCGTCGATGAGCGCTTCCAGAAGCGCGCGCCCGAGACCCTTGCCCGCGGCGGCCTGCCCCAGGTAGATCGAGTTCTCGACGGTGTACCGGTACGCCGACTTCGATTGCCACGGCTGCACGAGGGCGTAGCCGAGGATCTGGCCGCTCGGCGATTGCGCGACGAGGAACGGCAGATCCAGCTTGTGGAGCGTCGTGAACTTCTCGCGCCACTTCGCGATCGACCAGGCCTTCTCGTCGAAGGTGACCACGGAGTTGCGCACGTAGTAGTTGTAGATCTCGCGGATGTCGGGGATGTCCGCCTCGGTCACGCGGCGGATCTCGTACGCGAACGGCCGCTCCGGCTCGGGCGCCCGCCGCAGGTGCGCGGGGAGCCGGCGTCGGGTCTTCTCGTACTCCTCTTCCAACACGCACGCCACTTTACGGGGCGGCGGGTTTCGGGCGGATGACCGCCGAGCCGCTCAGGCGGGCAGACGCCAGTCCACGGGAGCCGCGCCCTGCTGCTCGAGCAGCGCGTTGACGCGCGAGAACGGGCGGGAGCCGAAGAAACCCCGACTGGCCGACAGCGGCGAGGGATGAGCGGATGCCACGATCGCGGTGTCGCCGAGCAGGGGCGTGAGGTTCGCGGCATCCCGCCCCCACAGCACGGCCACGAGCGGCGCGTCCCGGGCGACGAGGCGGCGGATCGCGTGCTCGGTGACGCGCTCCCACCCCCAGCCGCGGTGAGACGCGGGGGCACCGGGCGCGACGGTCAGGACCCTGTTGAGCAGCATGACGCCCTGCTCTCCCCAGGCCGACAGGTCGCCGTGCGGCGCGGGCGCGATGCCGAGGTCGTCCGACAGCTCACGGTAGATGTTCGACAGGCTGCGCGGGAGCGGCCGCACGTGCGGGTCGACGGCGAACGACAGGCCGATCGGGTGGCCCGGGGTGGGGTACGGGTCCTGCCCCACGACGAGCACGCGCACCGCGTCGATCGGGGTGCGGAACGCCCGCAGCACCAGGTCGCCCGCGGGAAGGTACGGGTTCCCCTCGGCGCGGAGCCGCTCGCCGAGCGCGGCGATGTCCTCCGCCACCGGTGCGAGGGGCTCCACCCACGAGGCGTCGATGAGGCCCGCGTCGGCGAGCTCGGCGAGGGACTTCGCCGTCACGCGGCGTCTTCCTCGTGCACCGACCCCTGGAACGACCACGGGAAGTCGATCCACAGCGAGGTGTCCTTCCACGAGTAGTCGGGGGCGATGATCGTCGTCGGCTTCGAATAGATGACCGCCGAGCGGGCATCGGCACCGTGCCGGTCGAGGAGCTTCACCGCCAGGTCGAGGGTGCGGCCGCTGTCGGCGACGTCGTCGACGAGCAGCACGCGGCGGCCCGCGAGGTACGACAGGTCCAGCGCGGGGGGCAGTACCTCGGGCGCGTCGAGGACGGTCCCGACGCCGGTGTAGAACTCCACGTTCAGCGCGCCGCAGTTCTTCACGCCCAGGCCGTAGGCGATCGCGCCGCCCGGGAGCAGCCCGCCGCGGGCGATCGCGACGACCACCTCGGGCCGGAATCCGTCGGCGACGATGGCGCGGGAGATCTCTCGCGTCGCGACGCCGAAGTCCTCCCAGGTCAGCCGTTCGCGCTCATCCGTCGTCTCCGCCACGCGGATCCCCTCTCTTCGTGTGTCTTTCACCCTAGGGTGAATCCCGGATGCCGCCTCGCGCGGTGCTAGCCTCACGCCATGTCGCGCGTCTCCGGCGCGGTCGGTCGGGTGCGCGGGTCCGCGCTCGGGGTGACCGCGGGACTCATCGGGTGGTTCGTGCTGGTCGAGCTCGCCAGCGGCATCCTGCAGGGGTACTACGTGCCGCTGCTGCCCGACATCGTCGTGCACCTGGGCATCCGCGACGCCGACGTCAACTGGTTCGAAGCGGCACAGCTGCTGCTCTCCGCCCTCGTCCTCCCCGTGCTGGCGAAGCTCGGCGACGTCTTCGGCCACAAGAAGATCCTGCTGGCCTCCGCCCTGGCGACCGCGGCGGCGAGCTGGTGGCTGGTGTTCGCCGACACGTTCCCCGCGTTCCTCCTCGCGTGGGCCCTGCAGGGCTTCTACGTCGTATGGCTGCCGCTGGAGATCGCGCTCATCTTCGATCGCGGACGCCGGCAGAGCCGCGGTGTCTCGCAGACGCGGCGTGCGGCGGGCCTGTTGGTCGTGGGGCTCCAGGCCGGAGCCATCATCGGCGCCCTCGCCGCCGGACGCTTGTTCGCCGCGACCGGCGGCGATCTGCGCCTCGCCCTCACGGTCCCGGCGATCGCCGTGACCCTCGTGTGCGTCGTCATCTGGCTCGGCGTCCCCGAATCGGAACGGATGCCGGGGCGCCGCCGCCTCGACATCGGCGGGTTCGTGATGCTCGCCGCCGCCCTGCTGTGCCTCACCGGCGCACTGTCGTTCGTGCGCCTGCCCGCGGGCCCGGGGCCGGCGGTGATCGTCCCGCTCCTCGTACTCGGGGTGGTCTTGCTCGTCGTGTTCGCGCGGTACGAGCTCGGCCGCCCCGATCCCGCGGTCGACATCCGCGTGCTCCGCCGCCCCGAGATGTGGCCCGTGCAGGCCACGTCGTTCCTCGTCGGCATCAGCCTGCTCGGCGCACAGGGACCGCTGGCCACGTACGCCGGCACGGATCGCGCCCTCGGCTACGGACTCGGACTGGATGCCACGGACCGCTCGAACGTCATAGGCGTGTACCTCGTGTCGCTCATCGTCGGGGCGGTGCTGTTCGCGGTCACCTCCCGCCGGGCGAGCCCGCGCGTCGTCCTCATCGGCGCCGCGGTGCTCGTCGGCCTCGGATACGCCCTGCTCCTGCCCCTCCACGTCGAGCTGTGGCAGGTGCTGCTGTGTCTGGCGATCGCGGGCCTCGGCTCGGGGGCGCTCGTCGCGGCGATGCCGGCGGCAGCCGCGGCGGCGGCTCCGCGCGGGCAGACGGGCGTGGCATCCGCCCTCACCAACACCACGAAGACCGTCGGAGGGACGATGTCGTCGGCGGTGTTCGGCGTCGTCCTCGCCGGGGGCGCGGGAGCCGCGGTGGCGGCGACGGCCGCGCCGCTGGCGGGATACCTGACCGTGTGGGGAATCTGCGCGGCCGGCGGATTCGTCGCCGCGATCCTGCTGCTGTTCGTCCCGAAGGTCGCGTTCGCCGACAGCGCGGAGGGCGAGGCCGCCGCGGGGGCGGCGCGCGGCGAGGTCGCCTGAGCGCTCGGGGTCAGCGCACCCGCAGCGGACCGCGCGCCAGCAGGTGCTGCGCGGACTGCGCGACCGGGCGCATCGTCACGAGGTCGAGGTTGACGTGTCCGGGCGCCTCGAGCGCGTAAGCGATGACGTCGGCGACGTCCACGGCCACGAGCGGGGCTTCGACGCCTTCGTACAGCTTGTCGGCCCCCGCCTGGTCGCCGCCCAGGCGGTTGACGGTGAACTCCTCGGTGCGCACCATGCCCGGCGCGATCTCGATGACCCGTAACGGTTCGCCGTTCAGCTCCTGCCGGAGCGCGCCGACGAGCATCGACTCCCCCGCCTTCGCGGCGTTGTAGCCCGCTCCGCCGGGGTAGGCGGTCTGCGCGGCCGTGGAGGTGACGAACAGCAGGTCGGCGTGTCCATCCCGCTCGGCCGCGCGCCGCAGGAGCGGGAGCAGGGATGCCACGAGCCGCTGCGACGACAACACGTTTGTCTCGAACATCCACCGCCAATCCTCGGGGTCGCCGTCTTCGACGCGGTCCGCGCCGCGCGCCCCGCCGGCGACGTGCACGAGGGCGTCGACACCGCCGGTCTCGTCGAGCCACGCGGCGAGCGTGGCGACCGCGTCACCGTCGGTGAGGTCAGCCACGTGGGCGACGATCCCCGTCTCGGCCTCGAGCGCGGTCAGGCGCTCGGCACGACGTGCCACCCCCACGACGTCCCACCCGCGGGCGCGCAGCTCCCGCGCGGTCGCCTCGCCGATCCCCGAACTGGCCCCGGTCACCACTGCGCGTCGCGTCATGGCATCCACGCTACCCGCGGCCGGCGACACGGAGTCGCCGCGAACGTTACGGCGCGTGTCCGCCCCTGTTGTCGGTGTCGGCGGCTCTCTCTACGCTCTCAGCAGGCCGTGGCATCCGTCGTCGGCCCCCGAGATTTCCGAAGGAGAAGCCGTGTCCGCACCCGAGAACTGGCGTTTCGAGACCAAGCAGATCCACACGGGTGCCCAGCCCGACCCTGTGACCAAGGCCCGCGCCACTCCGATCTACCAGACGACGTCGTACGTGTTCGACAACGCCGACCACGCCGCGAACCTCTTCGCGCTGGCGGAGTTCGGCAACATCTACACCCGCATCCAGAACCCCACCCAGGACGTCGTCGAGCAGCGCATCGCCGCGCTGGAGGGGGGCACCGGCGCCCTCCTGGTCGCGAGCGGCCAGGCGGCCGAGACGTTCGCCGTGCTCAACATCGCGCAAGCCGGCGACCACATCGTCTCGTCGAGCTCGATCTACGGCGGCACGTACAACCTCTTCAAGTACACCCTCGCCAAGCTCGGCATCGAGACGACCTTCGTCGAGAACCAGGACGACCCCGAGGAGTGGCGCGCGGCGGTCCGCCCGAACACGAAGCTCTTCTTCGCCGAGACGATCGGCAACCCGAAGATCAACGTGCTCGACATCCGCACGGTCGCCGACGTCGCCCACGAGAGCGGCGTCCCGCTCATCGTCGACAACACGATCGCGACGCCGTACCTCATTCGTCCGTTCGAGCACGGCGCCGACATCGTCGTGCACTCCGCGACGAAGTTCATCGGCGGTCACGGCACCACGATCGGCGGCGTCATCGTCGACGGCGGAACCTTCGCCTGGTCGCAGAACGTCGAGAAGTTCCCCGGTCTCACCGAGCCCGACCCCTCGTACCACGGTGCGAGCTACACCACCGCGGTCGGCGACGGCCTCGCGTACATCATCAAGGCCCGCGTGCAGCTGCTGCGCGACCTCGGCGCCTCGATCGCTCCGCACAGCGCGTGGCTGCTCATCCAGGGCCTCGAAACCTTGTCGCTGCGCATCGAGCGCCACGTGCAGAACGCGCAGGAGATCGCCGAGTGGCTCGAGAGCCACGACGACGTCGCGAGCGTGAACTACTCGGGTCTGCCCACGTCGCCCTGGTACGCCGCCGCCAACAACTACGCACCCAAGGGCGTCGGCGCGGTGCTGTCGTTCGAGCTCAAGGGCGGTGTCGAGGCGGGCCGCGAGTTCGTCAACTCGCTGGAGCTGTTCAGCCACCTCGCCAACATCGGCGACGTGCGCTCGCTCGTCATCCACCCGGCCTCCACGACGCACTCGCAGCTCACCCCCGAGCAGCAGCTGACCTCGGGGGTCACCCCGGGTCTCGTGCGCCTGTCGGTCGGTCTCGAGAACATCGACGACCTGAAGGCCGACCTCGACCAGGCCCTCGCCGCCGCGCGGCGCCTGTCGGAGGCCGCGCGCGCCTGACGCGTCCCCTCGACGCCCCGATCCGGTCCACCGGGTCGGGGCGTCGTCGCGTGGGGCCCCGCCCGCGCGTCACGCGCCCTCCGACGCCGCACGATGGTCCCCGGGCCGCCCCGTGGCCCGCGCGCTCCCCGGCCTCGGTCCCGGCCGCACACCGGGAGGAGATTCGGCGGAGGGAGGACCCCGCCCGGGCGAGGCATCCTCCGCTCCGCGGATCTCCTCCGCCCCGCGCGGACGCGGGCCCGGACGGGGGCTGGACAAGCGCGTAACAGTCGGCATGCACCCCCCGCGAGCCGGGAGAATGGATGCCATGGACTGGCAGATCTCCGAAGACACGGTGCCCTCGGCGCCGATCACGGAGGCCGACGCGCGGTCCCTGCTCGGGCGCCCGCCGGCCACCGGCGCGTGGCGCGACGGCGACCCCGCGGGCGATCGGCGTTTCGCGGCGTTCGGGGAGTTCCGCACCGAGAACGGTGAGAGCCTGCCGGGCTTCCGCCTCGCGTACGAGACCTGGGGCGAACTCTCCCCCGCCCGCGACAACGCCGTCCTGATCCCCCACGCGCTGACCGGCGACAGCCACGTGCGCGGGGCCGCCGGTCCCGGTCACCCCACCGCGGGCTGGTGGGGCGATCTCGTGGGCCCGGGCGCCGCCATCGACACCGACCGCTGGTTCGTCGTGGCTCCGAACGTGCTGGGTGGATGCCAGGGCTCGACGGGACCGGCCAGCATCGCCCCCGACGGGTACGAGTGGGCCTCGCGCTTCCCGTACCTCACGATCCGCGACCAGGTGGGGGCGCAGGCTCTCCTGGCCGACGCGCTCGGCATCGATCGCTGGTCGGCGGTGATCGGCGGTTCGATGGGGGGCATGCACGCGCTGGAGTGGGCGGTGGGGCTCCCCGACCGGGTCGAGCGCGCCGCCATCCTCTCGGCCCCGCCGGTCACGACCGCCGACCAGATCGCCCTGAACACGGTGCAGGTCGACACGATCCGGATGGACCCCCGATTCGCGAGCGGCGAGTTCTACGACGCGGGCGACGGCGACGGGCCCCACCGGGGACTCGCCCTGGCCCGGCGCATGGCACTGCTGAACTACCGCAGCCCCACCGAGCTCAACCAGCGCTTCCAGCGGTCGTGGCAGTCGGGCGTCAGCCCCCTGGGCCACGGCGGACGCTTCGCGGTGGAGTCCTACCTCGACTTCCACGGCAACAAGTTCACGCGACGGTTCGACGCCAACAGCTACCTCACCCTGGTCGAGGCGATGAACTCGCACGACGTCGGCCGCGACCGCGAGGGGGTCGAGGACGCCCTGCGGCGCGTCACCGCGACGACCCTCGTGCTCGGCGTCGACACCGACCGCCTCTTCCCGGTGGACGGGCAGCACCGCATCGCCCGCGGCATCCCGAACACCCTCGATGGGGATCAGGCGGTCGTGCTCTCGAGCGACTTCGGCCACGACGGCTTCCTCATCGAGACCGCCGCCGTCGACCACCACCTGCGGCGGCTCTTCGCGGCCTGAGCCCGGATGCCGCCGGCAGCGGCACCGCGAGTCAGCCCTGCGTCGGGATGGAGCCGGTGATCGCGGTCTGCGCGGCCTCGGCGGCCGGCATCCGGTGC
Source organism: Microbacterium sp. 5K110 (assembly GCF_005774735.1). Taxonomy (GTDB): domain Bacteria; phylum Actinomycetota; class Actinomycetes; order Actinomycetales; family Microbacteriaceae; genus Microbacterium. The sequence goes on from NZ_VBUM01000011.1 coordinate 24,083, forward strand.
GCGGGGTGACGCCCACTGCGGTCTTCGACGCGGAACGAGATCACGGCCACGATCAATCCGCCCAGCGCCAGCGCGCCCCCCACCCAGGCGGGGGCGACGAGGCCGAGTCCCGCGGCGATGACGAGCCCGCCGAGGAACGCGCCGAGGCTGTTGCCGATGTTCAGCGCGGAGTGGTTCAACGCCGCCGCGATGGACTGGTTGTCCTCGGCCACGTCCATGAGCCGTGTCTGGATCGAGGGGCTGAGCGCCGAACCGAAGAACGCGACGAGGAACGCGAAGAGGACGAGGCTCACGATCCACCCCGCCGTGAGGGCGAGTCCCACCGAGGCCAGGCCCAGCGCGATGAGTCCGGCGAACAGCCAGAACCGGAGATCCTTGTCGGCCAGGGCGCCCCCGACGATGTTGCCGATCGTCATCCCGACGCCCACGAGCACGAGGACGACCGAGACCGCCCACTCCGGCTGACCCGCCACGTCGGTGACCATGGGCGCGATGTAGCTGTACATCGCGAAGAAGCCGCCGAACCCGACCGCGCCGATGCCGAGCGCGAACCACACCTGCCCGAGACGGAACACGCGCAACTCGTCGCGCAATCGCCGCCCCGGCATCCCCGGGTGGGCCGGCACGAAGAACGCGATGCAGATCGTCGCGAGCAGGAAGATCGCCGCGACCACCGCGAACGCCGCACGCCAGCCGACCTGCTGTCCGAGGAGGGTCCCCAGGGGAACGCCGACCACGTTCGCGATCGTGAGCCCGGTGAGGACGAAGGCGACGCCCTTCGCGCGATTACCGGGCCCGAGGGCGTCGGCGGCCACGAGCGCACCGATGCCGAAGTACGCGCCGTGCGGGAGGCCGGCGAGGAAGCGGGAGGCCGCGACGAGTTCGAACGTGGGCGCGATCACGGTCAGCACGGTGAAGAAGGTCAGCGCCGCGGCGAGCGCGATCATCACGCGATGCCGGGGGAATCGCGCCACCGACCCCGCGATCGTCGGCGCTCCGACGACCACGCCGAGCGCGTACAGCGACACGAGCCAGCCCGCCTGGGCGATCGCGTCGTCGGGAGAGGCCGCCCATGCGGAGGGGGCGAGATCGCGCGCGATGTTGGGGAGCAGCCCCATCACCACGAACTCGGTCATGCCGATACCGAAGCTGCCGATGGCGAGAGAGAGGAGCGCCCGCGTCGCCGCACCCCTCGAGGTCGTCTGAGAGGTCACTCGCCGATGGTAGTCCGCGGCGGCGCGCGGTGTCGAATCGTTTCGGCGCGGTGCGTGCCCGCGCGGGCCGCCGGAGTCAGGACGCGTCGTCGATCGCGCGCTCGAGCCGCTCGATCTTGCCGTCGATCTCGCCCGTGCGCCCCGGGCGGATGTCGGCCTTGAGCACGAGCGAGACGCGCGAGCCGTAGGGCATCACGGCATCCGTCGCCCGCTTGACGACGTCGAACACCTCGTCCCACTCGCCCTCGACCTCGGTGAACATCGAGGTCGTCCGGTGGGGCAGGCCCGAGGCGCGGACCACGGCGACCGCGGCGGCCACGGCGTCGTGCACGGACCCGTCGGCATTCTCCGCCGCAGCGGTACCGACACCGGACGGGGCGACCGAGAACGCGATGAGCATGACTCGAGGCTACTTCGCCGCGACGCGGGCGGGAACGGGGCGGCGCCCGAGCACCCAGTCGCGCAGGGAGGCCGGGTGCGGGACGCGACCGGTGGCCACCCGCACGACCCGGACGATCGCCCACACCATGAGCACGAGCGCGAGGAGGTTGCGCAGCTCCAGCAGGATCACCGGGAACGGCGCCGGGTGCGTGGCCATGAGCCCGTCGTACACGAGCGGGTACACCCACTGCGTGAGACCGCAGATCGCCAGCGTCATCGCGGCGAAGCCGTACCACCGGCGACGGTCGAGCATGAGGCCCAGCACGACCGGTGCGAACAGCCAGACGTAGTACTGCGGCGAACCGACCTTGTTCAGGGCGATGAACGCCGCCACCAGCGCGAGCGAGAGCGGCGGGAACACGCTGAGGAACGTCGCACCGCGCCACATCTTCTGCGCCCCGATGACCGCCACGGCGGCCATCACGAGCAGCATGAGCGGGGTCATGACCGCGATCACGATGTCGGAACCCGGGCCCGAAACCTGGAAGGTGAGCACCCCGCCGTCGTAGTAGACCTCGGAGCCGGGGACGTAGAACGACGCCAGGAACATGTACAGCCCGCCGACGGGGGCCTCCATCTGGATGCCGCGGGAGGTCTGGTCGCCCACGAACCCGAACACGTAGGGCGCACCGCCCAGAGCCACGACCGGGATGATCGTCGCCAGCGAGACCGCGACGGCACCCCAGATCAGGGCGAGGCGGCGACGCACCGCCACGAAGCCTGCGGCCAGGATCGCCGCGGGCCACACCTTCATCCACACCGCGATCGACAGCAGGACGGAGGCCAGGAACGGCCGCCGGACGAGCCAGATGCTGCCGAGGATCGCCAGGGGGACGGTGATGCCGTCGATCCGGTACAGCCCCACCGGGCCGACCAGCAGGATGGCGGCGAGCCAGAACCAGGCGGCGAGCACCCGACCGCGCGAGCGGCCGCGGCCGACGAGGATCACGAAGGCGACGAGGTTGAACAGCGACACCGTGATCGCCCACGCCGGCGTGTATCCCACGGCCCAGGCGAACAGCCACGCGAACGTCATCGGCAGGAACGCGAGCTGCGGGTAGATCCACTTCTCGGTGATGCCGGGCCATTCCCACATGTCCGAGCGCGTGCAGGAGGTGACGTCGATCCCCCCGAAGAGCGCGCAGCGCGACCACGGTTCGTACACCAGATACACGTCACCCATGGGTTCGTTGGGCTGCTGATAGCCCAGGATCCCCACCGTGACGTGAACGGCGACGAACGCCAGCAACAGAACGACGACACGCCTCACCACCGGATCATCCTAAGCGGGCGGGCTCCGGCGCCCCCGACGGACGGATGCCGCCCACCGCGCGACGACGCGGCCCGCGGCGTCCTCCGCCGGGCAACCGTTATGCGATCGAGTCCGTCACTCGGTGCCGAGGAGCGCGGCGACGACCGGCGGCAGCGCCTCCGCCACGTCGAACGCCGTGATCGGGCCGCCGCCTCCCCCGTGCCGCGCGGCGGCGGCGGTACCGGCCGTTCCGTGCAGCCACGCCGCCGTCGCCGCACACGCGGCGAGGTCGTCCGGCGCGGTGCGACCGTCCGCGACCGCGGCGGCCACGACGGCGCCGAGCACGCCCGCCAGAACGTCGCCCGTTCCGGCCGTCGCGAGCCAGGGCGTCCCGGTGCGCACACGCTGTACCCACCCGCCGGGCGCCGCGACGACCGTCACCGCACCCTTGGACAACACGACCCCGCCGAGGCGGTCCGCCGTCTCGCGAGCGAGGGCCTGACGGGCGTCGTCGTCCGCCGCCGTCCGGGCCTCGAGCCCGAGGGCCTCCCGCAACCGCGCCAGCTCTCGGGCGTGCGGTGTGACGATCACCGGCGCGGAGGCCGACGCCACCAGGTCGAGCGCGCCCGCGTCCGCGACGACGGGTTCCGAGCCCGCGAGGATGCCGCGCAGCGCCGCCGTCTCGGAAGCGTCGCGCTCGGCGGCATCCGTTCCCGACCCGATGACCCACGCCTGCACGCGACCGTCGGCGGTCACGGTCTCGGGGCGTCGCTGCAGCACGAAGTCCTGGGCGCGCGCCGGACCGAGGTACCGCACCATCCCGGTTCCCGTGCGCCACGCGGCCTCGACTCCCAGAACCGCGGCACCGGGATACCGCGCGGATCCCGTCCGCATGCCCACGACCCCGCGGGAATACTTGTCGTCGTCGCCGGTTGGCTTCCGAAGTGTGCGGGCTGCCTCGAGCCCCGTCCAGTCCCTCGCCGTCATGGCGTCACCCTAGAGCCCGAAGGTCCGATGTGAGCACCCTCTTCACTCCCTTGACCGTCCGCGGTATCGAGATGCGCAATCGCCTGTGGGTCTCGCCGATGTGCCAGTACAGCGCCGTCGACGGCATCCCGAACGACTGGCACCACGTGCACCTCGCGCAGTTCGCCGCGGGAGGGGCGGGCCTCGTCATCGCCGAGGCGACCGCCGTGTCGCCGGAGGGCCGCATCTCCCCCGCCGACGTCGGGCTGTGGAACGAGGCGCAGGTCGAGGCGTGGGCCCCGATCGTCGCCGCGATCCGTGCGCGCGGCGCCGTCGCGGGCGTGCAGCTGGGACACGCGGGACGCAAGGCCTCCACCACCCCGCCGTTCGGCGGCGGTCGCGGCTCGGTCGCACTCGAGGACGGCGGCTGGACGACGGTCGCCCCCTCCGCCCTCGCGTACCCCGGCTTCGCCGAGCCGCGCGCGCTCGACCTCGCCGGGATCGACCGGGTCGTGCAGGACTTCGCCGATGCCGCGCGCCGCGCGATCGCGGCCGGCTTCGAGGTGCTCGAGATCCACGCGGCCCACGGGTACCTGCTGCACCAGTTCCTCTCGCCGCTGAGCAACCACCGCGACGACGAGTACGGCGGCTCGTTCGACGGCCGCGTACGCCTGCTCGAACGTGTCACCGCGGCGGTGCGCGAGGCCGCCCCGGCGGCCGCGGTGTTCGTACGGTTCTCGGGGACGGATGCCGCCGACGGCGGGTGGGACATCGACGACACGGTCCGCGCGGCCGAGCGTGTGGCGTCCCTCGGCGCCGACCTCGTCGACATCTCCAGCGGCGGGCTCGTGCCGCACCAGCACATCGAGACCGGCCCCGGCTACCAGGTCCCGCTCGCCGAGACCGTCCGGCGCGAGACCGGGCTCCTCGTCGCCGCCGTCGGCATGATCGACGACGCCGCGCTCGCCGAGGCCGTCGTCGCCGACGGGCGCGCCGACGCGGTGCTCGCCGCACGCGAGTGGCTGCGCGACCCGCACTACGCCCTCCGCGCCGCGGCCGAACTCGGCGTCGCCGTGCCCGCCCCGCCCCAGTACCTCCGGGCCTACTGAGGTCGCATCCTCAGCGATGCGCACGACCTCAGCCGGGACGCCCCGAGATCAACGGAGGTCGTGCGCATCGTTGAGGTCATGCGCGAGACGGCACGGACCCGGATGCCACAGCCCGGCCGCCGCGCACCTCACGCGAAGCGGCGGCGGGCCGTGGCATCCTGCACCTCGCCGACCAGCTCTTCGATGACGTCCTCGAGGAACAGCACCGCCCGCACGTCGCCGGCGTCGTCGCGCACCTGCGCGAGGTGACGGCCCGATCGCCGCATGAGGGCGAGGGCGTCCTCGAGATCGGTGGACTCGAGCACCGACACCATGTGGTGAATGCGCTTGGCCGGGATGGGCCGCGCCATGTCGGCTTCGTCGTCGGGTCCCTCGGCGACGCGGAGGACGTCCTTGAGGTGGACGTACCCGGTCGGGTGTCCGTGCTCGTCGACGATCACATAGCGGGAGTAGCCGTGCCGGGCCACCGCCCGCTCGATCTCGGCGGGAGTCGTGTGCTCGGGCAGCGTCACCAGCTGCGCCATCGGCACCGCGATGTCGGCCGCCTTCTTCTCGGTGAACTCCACCACCGCGGTCACGGTGCCCGCGGCGTCGTCCAACACGCCCTCACGGCGCGACTGGTTCACGATCGTGGCCACCTCGTCGAGCGTGTAGGTCGAGGTCGCTTCGTCCTTGGGTTCGACCCGGAACAGCCGCACCACGTGATTGGCGATCCAGTTCAGCGCGACGATGATCGGGTAGAACGCCTTCGAGACCGCCACCAGCGGCGGCGCGAGCATCAGCACCGCCCGGTCCGGCAGCGAGAACGCGAGGTTCTTCGGCACCATCTCGCCGAAGACGACGTGCAGGTACGACACCAGCAGCAGCGCCACGACGAAACCGGCGATGTCGACGGCGGTCTCGGACAGCCCCGTCAGACCGAGCGGCTCCGCGAGGAGGTGGTGGATCGCCGGCTCCGAGACGTTCAGGATCAGCAGCGAGCAGATCGTGATGCCGAGCTGGCAGGTCGCGAGCATCAGCGTCGCGTGCTCCATGGCGTACAGCGCGGTCTTGGCCGCCCGGGAGCCGCGTTCGGCGAGCGGTTCGACCTGCGAGCGGCGCGCCGAGATGACGGCGAACTCGGATCCGACGAAGAAGGCGTTCGCGATCAGCAGCACCACGAGCCACGCGATTCCGGCCCAGTCGCTCATCGCTGGTCACCTCCTTGAGCCGCACGCACGAGGTCGTCGACTCCTTCTTCGGTGGGGGTCGGGGTGAACTGCACACGGTCGACGCGTCGGCCGTCCATGCGGTGGACGGTCAGGATGCCGTCATCGATGGCGACCGTGTCCCCCACCGCGGGGATGCGCTCGAGCTCGGCCATGAGGAAGCCGCCGACGGTGTCGTAGACCTCTCCCTCGGGCACGCGCACGCCGGCGCGGTCGAGGAGTTCGTCCGGACGCAGGTCGCCGGGGAAGGTGACGGATGCCGCGGAGCGCACGATGCCCGCCCGCGATCGGTCGTGCTCGTCGAGGACCTCGCCGACGATCTCTTCGACGAGGTCCTCCAGAGTCACGACCCCGGCCGTCCCGCCGTACTCGTCCACGACGATCGCCATCTGGTACCCGCGGGACCGCAGCTCGGCCACGAGGGTGTCCAGGTGCACCGTCTCGGGAACGCGCAGCGGCTCGGTCGCGAGGGCGGCGACGGGGACGTCGGCGCGGCGGTCGCGCGGCACGCCCACGGCGGCCTTGAGGTGCACGACCCCGATGATGTCGTCCATCGACTCGTCGTAGACGGGGAAACGGCTGTGGCCCGTGCGCCGGGCGAGCTGGATGACGGCGTCGGTGGGCTCACCGGCGGCGAGCGCGTGCACGCTCGGCCGCGGGGTCATGACATCGGCGGCGCTCAGCCGCGCGAACGTGAGGCTGCGGTCGAGGAGCGAGGCGGTGTCCTGCTCGAGCATGCCGGCGCTCGCGGACCGCTTCACCAGGCTCGACAGCTCTTCGGCGGTGCGCGCGCCGGAGAGCTCTTCCTTCGGCTCGATGCCCATCGCCCGCAGGACGCCGTTGGCGCTGCCGTTGAGGACGGCGACCGCGGGGCGGAACACCGCGGTGAAGGCGACCTGGAACGGCATCACGAGCTTCGCCGTCTGTCGCGGGATCGCCAGGGCGAAGTTCTTGGGGACGAGCTCGCCGAGGATCATCGACAGCACCGTCGCGAAGCCGACGCCGACGACGGCCGCGAGCGGCACGAGCACTGCTTCGGGCAGCGACCACGCGACGAAGACGGGGCGGAGCAAGTTGGAGATCGCCGGTTCCATGGTGTAGCCGGTCAGCAGCGTCGTCAGGGTGATGCCCAGCTGCGCGCTCGAGAGGTGGGTCGAGGTGATGCGCAGGGCATCGATCGTCAGCGACAGCCGGGATTCGCCCGCGGCGCGCCGCGATTCCAAGTCGGCGCGGTCGAGATTGACCAGGGCGAACTCGCTGGCGACGAAGAGTCCCGTCCCGACCGTGAGAAGCAGCCCCACGCCCAGCATGACGTAGTCCATCACGCGTCACCCCCGCTCACGGCGGGAGAGGGTCGTCGGGGCTCGGGTCTACAACTGGGAGGGTCGTCCATCGTGCCCCGATTCTATGGCCTCCCGGCGTCCGCGGCACCGGGCGGGCGGCATCCCGGTCGGACCCCCAGGATGGGGGGATGGATGCCGCCACCTCCTCCCTCCAGCGAAAGGCCGCCGCCGCGGAAGACGCCGTGCTCGCCGCGTACCTCCGCCGCTACGGACCGGTCGCGTGGGCGCACGCCTCGACCACCGGAGACGGCGCGAGGACGTGGCACTACTGGTGGCACGCCCACCTCGTGCACGCGCTGTGCGAAGCCGAGCGGCACCGGCCCACCGCCGCGCGTCGTCGTCTCATCGGTGACCTGCTGCGCGGAATCACGGTCCGCACCGCGGGCACCTGGATCACCCCCTACTACGACGACATCGCGTGGATGGCGCTCGCCCTGGCCGAGGCGCGCCCGCACGGCCACGCGCGCGCCCGCATCGCACGAGTCCTCGAGCGCGCGATCGATCCGGCCGTGGGCGCCCTCCCCTGGCGCACCGGCAGCGTGCTCTACAACGCCCCCGCCAACGGGCCGGCGGCGATGGTCCTCGCCCCCAGCCGCCACCGTCGGAGCGCGCTGCAGCTGAACGAGTGGATGGCCACGACCCTCGACGAGCCGGGCACCGGACTGGTGCGGGACGGCATCGAGCACGGCGTGGTGCGGTCCGAGCTGTGGACCTACAACCAGGGCGTGGCGATCGGTGCCGCCGTCGCCCTCGGCGACCGACCGCGGGCCGCCGCTGTGGTGCGGGCCGTCGAGCGCTGGTGCGCCGCGGACGACGGCCTGTTCCCCGCGGCCGGGGGAGGCGACGGAGGGCTGTTCGCCGGCATCCTGGCTCGCTATCTCGCCGTCGCGGCGACGCGCCTGGACGAAGAGGATGCCGCCCGCGCCCGGCGACTGGTGAGTCGCAATGCCGAGACCCTCTGGGAGGGGCGTCGCGGCGGGCGTTTCGCGGCCGACCCCCGCCGACCGGCGAGAGCCGAGGGCGACGACCTCGACCTGTCGGTTCAGCTCGGCGCGTGGATCACGCTCGAGGCCGACGTGACGGCGGCCGGCGCGGTCACCAGCTGACCGGAAGCGCCTTGCCCTCCTCGTAGCCCGCGGCCGACTGCAGCCCGACGCGAGCCCGCTCGTGGAACTGCGGCACTGTGGCGGCCCCGGCGTACGTGAACGAGGACCGCACGCCCGACGTGATCATGTCGAGCAGGTCTTCGACGCCCGGACGCTGGGGGTCGAGGTAGATCCGCGACGACGAGATCCCCTCGGCGAAGAGCTCCTTGCGTGCGCGCTCGAACGCGTCCAGCCCCTGGAATCTCCCCTGCACCGCTTTCGTGGAGGCCATCCCCCACGACTCTTTGTAGATCCGGCCGTCGTCGTCCGTGCGCAGACGCCCGGGCGACTCGATCGTGCCCGCGAACCACGAGCCGATCATGACCGACGCCGCCCCCGCGGCCAGAGCCAGGGCCACGTCGCGCGGGTAGCGCACGCCGCCGTCGGCCCACACGTGCGCTCCGGCGGCCCGGGCGGCCTCGGCCGTCTCGAGCACCGCCGAGAACTGCGGACGGCCGACCGCGGTCATCATGCGCGTGGTGCACATCGCTCCGGGGCCGACGCCGACCTTGAGGATCGAGGCGCCCGCTCGCGTCAGATCGCGCACGCCGTCGGCGGTGACGACGTTGCCCGCCGCGATCGGGATGCCGAGCTCCAGCGCCGCGACCTCGCGGAGCGCGCGCAGCATCTGCTCCTGATGACCGTGGGCGGTGTCGACCACGAGGACGTCGACGCCGGCGGCGGCGAGCGCCCGCGCCTTGCCCGCGACGTCGCCGTTGATCCCGACGGCCGCGGCGACGATCAGGCGACCGTCGGCGTCCACACCGGGGCGGTACACCGAGTCGCGCAGCGCGCTCCGCGCCGACAGCGTCCCGACGATGCGGTCCCCGTCGACGACCGCCACGATGTCCGCCGACCCGACGAGCTCGAACACCTCGTGCGGATCCCCGATGCGGGAGACCTCCACCAGCGGGGCGTCGGTGCGGGCGATGTCGCCCAGGGTGGCATCCGGGAGCGCGGTCGCCAGGCGCGGGGCGGGCACGATCCCGCGGAAGCCGTCGAGCCCGACGGTGCCGTCCGCGCGCTGCTCGGCGACGACGATCCCCCGTCCGGCCACGGCCGGCAGGACGAGCCGCGCGTCGGCGACGGTCGCGGACGGCGGGAACACCAGGGCCGCGTCCCACGCGGCCGGTTGCGCCTTGACCCACTGCACCGCCTCGACCAACCGGGGCAGGGACATGTCCTGCGGCAGCACGCCGAGTCCGCCCCGCCGGGCGAGCGTCGCCGCCAGCCGCGGGCCGGTGACCGAGTTCATGTTGGCCGAGACGAGCGGAAGCGTCGCACCGCTGCCGTCGCCGGGAGCCAGATCGACCCCGAGCCGGCTGCCGACGTCGGAATGACGCGGGACGAGGAAGACATCCGAGTAGGTCAGATCGACATCGGGCTGTGCACCGGAGAACTCCATGGCATCCACCTCACCACATCCGAAGTCCCACAAGAGCCCGGAGCGCGGCCAGGAACCTCGGCTAGGCTGGAGCGAGTGCGCAACGAGGACGACTGCGTGCATCCACAGGAATCTTCATCGAGGAAAGCAGGCGATCGACTGTGTCGAGCCAGGTGACGGGCGTCGGTACTTCGAGCGAGGGCGAGTTCGGCGCGAACGAGTGGCTCGTAGACGAGCTCTACGAACAGTTCACGGTCGACAAGCACTCCGTAGACAAGGCCTGGTGGCCGATCCTGGAGGCGTACCACCCGGTCGTCGACGGATCCGCCGAGGCCGCGGCCCCGCCGTCGGAGCCGAAGCCGGTGACCGCGCCGATTCCGGTGGTCGGTCAGGCGCCGGTGGCACGCACGACCGCGAAGCCCGCGGCGCCGCAGCCGATCCCGGCGCAGGCCCCCAGCCCGATGCCCTCGGCCGGTTCCGAGAGCACCGAAGAAGACCGCGTCACTGTTCTCAAGGGCATGCCGAAGGCGCTCGCGAGCAACATGGACGACTCGCTCACGGTGCCCACCGCGACGAGCGTGCGGACGATCCCGGCCAAGCTGATGATCGACAACCGCATCGTCATCAACAACCACATGTCGCGCACCCGCGGCGGCAAGGTCAGCTTCACGCACCTCATCGGGTGGGCGCTCATCCAGGCGCTCAAGGAGTTCCCGAGCCAGAACGTCTTCTACGCCGAGATCGACGGCAAGCCGTCGGTCGTCGCCCCCGCGCACGTCAACCTCGGCATCGCGATCGACATGCCCAAGCCCGACGGCACGCGCGCGCTGCTGGTCCCCAGCATCAAGCGCGCCGACACGCTGTCGTTCAGCGAGTTCCTCGCGTCGTACGAAGATCTCGTCCGCCGCGCGCGATCGAACAAGCTCACGCCCGCCGACTTCCAGGGCACGACGATCTCGCTCACCAACCCCGGCGGCATCGGCACCGTCCACTCGGTCCCCCGCCTCATGCGCGGCCAGGGCGCCATCATCGGCGCCGGCGCGCTCGAGTACCCCGCGGAGTTCCAGGGCGCGAGCGAGAAGACGCTCAACGAACTGGCGATCGGCAAGACGATCACGCTCACCAGCACGTACGACCACCGCGTCATCCAGGGTGCGGGCTCGGGCGAGTTCCTCAAGAAGGTGCACGAGCTGCTCATCGGCCAGCGCGGCTTCTACGACGCCATCTTCGCGGCGCTGCGCATCCCGTACGCGCCGATCCACTGGGCGGCCGACATCAGCGTCGACCTGTCCGAGCGCATCGACAAGAGCGCCCGCGTGCAGGAGCTCATCAACTCCTACCGCGTCCGCGGCCACCTCATGGCCGACATCGACCCGCTCGAGTACGTCCAGCGCACGCACCCCGACCTCGAGATCGAGTCGCACGGTCTGACGTTCTGGGACCTCGACCGCGAGTTCGTCACCGGCGGTCTCGGCGCCAAGCGCGTCGCCAAGCTCCGCGACATCCTCGGCGTCCTGCGCGACTCCTACTGCCGCACCATGGGCGTGGAGTACATGCACATCCAGGACCCCGCGCAGCGCCAGTGGTTCCAGAGCAACATCGAGGTCAAGTACACCAAGCCCGGCCACGACGAGCAGCTGCGCATCCTCTCCAAGCTGAACCAGGCCGAGGCTTTCGAGACGTTCCTGCAGACGAAGTACGTCGGCCAGAAGCGCTTCAGCCTCGAGGGCGGCGAGTCGCTGATCCCGCTGCTCGACCAGATCCTGCAGGGCGCCGCCTCGGCGGGTATGGACGGTGCCGCGATCGGGATGGCCCACCGCGGTCGCCTCAACGTGCTGACCAACATCGCCGGAAAGACCTACGGTCAGGTGTTCCGCGAGTTCGAGGGCGCCGTGGCCGTGGGCAGCAAGCGCGGCTCGGGCGACGTGAAGTACCACCTCGGCACCGAAGGCACGTTCGTCGGCGACTCGGGCGACGAACTGCCGGTCTACCTCGCCGCCAACCCCTCGCACCTCGAGACCGTCGACGGCGTGCTCGAAGGCATCGTCCGCGCCAAGCAGGACCGCAAGCCCATCGGGACGTTCTCGTGGCTGCCGATCCTCGTGCACGGCGACGCGGCCTTCGCCGGCCAGGGCGTCGTCGTCGAGACGCTGCAGATGTCGCAGCTGCGCGGCTACCGCACCGGCGGAACGATCCACGTCGTGGTGAACAATCAGGTCGGCTTCACGACCACGCCCACCGACGCCCGCACCTCGGTGTACGCCACCGACGTCGCCAAGACCATCCAGGCTCCGATCCTGCACGTCAACGGCGACGACCCCGAGGCCGTCGTGCGCGCCGCGGATCTCGCATTCCTCTACCGCGAGGAATTCCACCGCGACATCGTGATCGACCTCGTCTGCTACCGCCGCCGCGGGCACAACGAGGGCGACGACCCCTCGATGACGCAGCCGCTGATGACCAACCTCATCGAGGCCAAGCGCTCCGTGCGCCGCCTGTACACCGAGTCGCTCGTCGGCCGCGGTGACATCACCGAGGACGAGTACGAGCAGGCCAAGCGCGACTTCCAGAGTCGCCTCGAAGTCGCTTTCGCCGACACGCACGCCGCCGAGACCGGGTCCACCCCCGTCGTCCCGACCGATGCGTCCGACGAGATCGTCGTCGGGGCCCCCGAGACCACGGGTGTCTCCCGCGAGGTCGTGAACCACATCGGCGACGCGTTCGTGAACAAGCCCGACGGCTTCACGGTGCACAACAAGCTGCAGCAGCTGCTCGAGAAGCGCCTGGACATGAGCCGCAACGGCGGGATCGACTGGGCCTTCGGCGAGCTGCTCGCCTTCGGTTCGGTGCTGATGGAGGGCACTCCGGTGCGCCTGGCCGGTCAGGACTCGCGTCGCGGCACGTTCGTTCAGCGTCACGCGGTGCTGCACGACCGCTCCAACGGCCAGGAGTGGCTGCCGCTGGCCAACCTCAGCGAGAACCAGGGCCGTTTCTGGGTCTATGACTCGCTGCTGAGCGAATACGCCGCCATGGCGTTCGAGTACGGCTACTCGGTCGAGCGCGCGGACGCCCTCGTGCTCTGGGAGGCGCAGTTCGGCGACTTCGCCAACGGCGCGCAGTCCGTCATCGACGAGTTCATCTCGTCGGCCGACCAGAAGTGGGCGCAGCAGTCGAGCGTCGTCCTGCTGCTCCCCCACGGCTACGAGGGACAGGGCCCCGACCACTCGTCGGCGCGCATCGAGCGCTACCTGCAGATGTGCGCGCAGGACAACATGATCGTGGCGCGCCCCTCGACCCCCGCGTCGTACTTCCACCTGCTGCGCCGCCAGGCCTACCAGCGTCCGCGCCGGCCCCTGGTCGTCTTCACCCCGAAGGCGATGCTGCGGTTGCGCGGTGCGACCAGCCCCGTCGAGGACTTCCTCGAGGGCCGGTTCGAGCCGGTGCTCGACGACGACCGCGGCATCGACCGTGGCGCGGTGACGCGCGTGCTGCTGCACGCCGGCAAGATCCACTGGGATCTCCGCGCCGAGCTCGACAAGAACCCGAACCCCGAGATCGCTCTCGTGCGTCTCGAGCAGTACTACCCGGCACCGATCGACGACCTGAACACCGTGCTCGCGCAGTACCCGAACGCCGAGCTGGTCTGGGTGCAGGACGAGCCCGAGAACCAGGGCGCGTGGCCGTTCGTCGCTCTCGAGGTCGCCGACCAGCTGCGCGGCCGTGGCATCCGGGTCATCTCCCGCGCCTCGGCGGCATCGACGGCGACGGGTTCGCCGAAGGTGCACGCCAACGAGCACGCCGAGATCATGAAGGCGGCGCTCACGAGCTGAGCGCACCGATGACGAGGGGGCCCGGTCATCGACCGGGCCCCCTCGTCGTCGTCGAGTTCAGGATGCCGGGGCGGCGAGGCCGAGCGTCGAGGCCAGCGCCGGGATCGCGAACGCGAGGCTCCCGTCGAGCGCCTCGCCGGTGTGTCCCGCTCCCTCGACGATGTGGGTCAGCACGGTGAAACCCGCCGCCTGGGCCACCTGGGAGTTCGCGAGCTGACCGGGACCGTACGTGGTGTCGAGACTGCCCCACGTGAAGATCGCGGTGTGACCGGCGTAGGTGCCCGCCGGTGCGGAACTCATGATCACCGACGGCTTGTTCGCCTGGAACGCAGCGGCGTCGCCGTTGTAGACGTCCGCCACCGTCTGGTCGACGTGCTCGGAACCGGGGAACTCGTTTCCCATGACGTCGAGCATCTGCCCCCAGACATCGGGGTACTTCGCGCCGTACATGACCGCGCAGGAGCCGCCGTTCGAGAAGCCGCCGATCGTCCAGTACCGGTGGTCCTTGACGATGTTGAGGTTCTGTTCGGCCCACTGCGGCACGAGCTGGTTGATGTACGTGGCGACGGCGCCGAACTTCGCGGAGTCGACGCAGGCCGGGTCGCGGTCGGGCGCGGTGAGCTGGTCCACCACGATCGCGATCGGAGCGAGACCCTTGTTCGTCGACGCGAAGGCGTCGAGGGCCTTCGCCAGCGCGGTGGGGTCCGGCGAGCCGGGCTGTCCCATCATGAACACCAAGAGGGGCAACGCCGGGGGGTTCGCGACCTGAGCGGCAGGGGGAAGATACAGCGACGCGTCGCGTGCGGCGTACTGTCCCGTGGGGATCTTGGTGCTGCCGGTCAGGGCGCTCACCGTTCCCTTCGCGGGCATATCGGCCGGGGGTTCCCAGGTCTGGTAGAGGGCCGCGGGGTCTCCCGCGGCGGCATTCTGCTGTGGGAGGGAGGCCGGGTCGAGGGCCTGCACACCGAGGATGGCGGCGAGATTGTGCGTCACGCCGTAGGAGGCGTTGACCCCCAGTGCCGAGGCCAACAGCGAGGCGAGGACCGTGACGGAACCGACGATCCGCCGCCCCCAGGGTCGGCGGCAGATCCCCACGACGCCCACCGCCGCGGCGGCGACGCCTCCGGCTGCCCAGAGGCTCGCGCCGGACGGCAACGGCCCCTGGAAGACGCCGAAGTGCTCGAGGACCCGAGCCACGACGTACATGACGACTCCGGCCCCGAGGCCGATCATGAGGGTGCGCACGAGACGGCGCGGAGGCCACACGATGACCGCCACCGCGCCGAGGGCGGCGATCACGGCGCACACGATGAGCAGCGGCGAATCGATGAGTTCGAATGACAGCACGAATCGGATCACCGACGGCCTCCCCACGCGGTCCGGGCCAGAGCGACGATCTCACGACGGGACGCATCCGGCAGATAGGCGCGACCGACGGCGGCGCCGATGGCGGGCAGGTGCAGCGGATCGCGGTACGCCAGCGTGAGCTCGCGGTAGCGCGGGCGGAACTTGCCCTTGAAACGGAACAGCGAAGCGAACCCGTACGCGGGTTCGAGAACCTCGGCCAGCCAGCGCAGCAGCGCGCGCAACGGCGCGGGGTCGCCGTCCATGGGCGCATCCGGCGCCTCGGCCAGCGGAGCCCCCGACAGACTCAGGACCGCCGCGCCCTCCTCCTGCAGCTGCAGGGCGGCCTTGGCGATGAGGAACTCCATCATCCCGTTGGGGCCGTCGGCGCGTCGGCGCATGAAGTCGAGCGTCCATCCGGTCACCGCGCCATCGGTCCAGGACGGCATCCAGCTCGTGACGGCCTCGATGCGACCGTCGGGCCCGACCGCCAGGAGCAGCCGCACGTCGCGGTCGCGCAGCTCGTCGAGGGAGCCCAACGTGAAGCCCATCTCGGGGAGCGCCCGATCGGCGACCCATTCCTCGTCGATCGCGATGATCTGGGAGGCCTGCGAGACGGTGAGCTCGTGCCAGCGCGTCCAGACCGCGGTGTAGCCCTCGCGCTCGGCGCGGGTGAGCGGCTGACGCACCTTCTGCCACGCCTTGCCCGCGAACGTCAGACCGGGCAGATCCATGACGGTCTCGACGCCGACCGGCACATGGCGCCAACCGAGGCCCTCGAGGTCGGCGGCGGTGTCCGCGTGAACGCTGTAGAAGGCCGGGATCCACCCGTGCTCGACGCAGAATTCCGAGAACGTGCGCAGCACTTCCGGCCGGCGAGCCGCCGGCGCGACCGGATCGGCGACGGCGAGCGCGACGTCGCCCACGAGGCGATAGGCCACCGCGCACTCGCGGTCCTCGGAATACCAGTGCCGGTTGCCGGACCAGGTGCCGAGGAAACCCAGGGTGTCGCCCCCCCGCCGCAGCAGTTCGCGGTACCGGAGGGTGTCGCCGGGATCAGGACGCTGTCCCCGCCGATAGAGCCAGAGGATCGCGCCGATCGCGATGGCCCAGAACAGCACGCCCACCCACTGATACGCGAAGAGCGCCGGACCGTGGTGGGGGAACGTGCCGGAGCCCGCCGGGTTCGTGTACGCCGGCGGAAGGAAGCGCCGCAGGGTGAGCAGGACGAGGTCGGGGATCGACGGGTCCCGGTCGAAGGCGCGGCGCCCCAGCGACTCGATGATGAAGAACGCCGTCGCGCAGGCGAGGAACGCGACGCCGATCACCCCGGCGACCGTGCGGGCGGCGCGCCGGGTGGCCCGCACCGGGAAGCGTCCGCGGGCGACGAGCAGCACGACGGCGAGCGTCAACGGGATGGCCACCGTCGCCAGCGCCCACAGGACGTACTCGGCGCCGCTGCCGTCCACCCTCGGGTCGATGCGCAAGCGGCCGTCCACGAGCGACACGACGGGGATGACCGCGGATGCCGTGAGCGCGAGCACCGCCAGGACGAGCGCCGCACGGCGGCCGAGCCGCAGCCCCCACGCGGCCACCAGCATCAGGACGAGCGGCGTCACGGCCAACAGGGCAGGACCGAGCCCGCGCGTCATCAGCAGCGCCAGCTGCTCGTCGCACACCGCGGACGAGACCCGGCCGCAGCGCGCGAGGAGCTCGTCGTCGTACTGGGTGTAGGCGTCGACCACGAGGGACAGGGGCCCACGACCGCCGCCGCTCACGAGGGCGACGAGAGGGCCGCTCCCCACGACCGCAACGAGGAGCGCGAGCAGGGTGCGCGTCTCGCGCGTGGAGCTGCGGTGCCACGCGCGCCGCTCCCGCCCACGCGCGAGGATCTCGCCCACGCCCAGACCGATCACCGCAGCGGTCACGCGGTACCACGAGTCGGCGTCGCCGGCGTAGAGGGCGAACAGCGCGAGGGTCGCGAACCCCACGAGCCGGAGGCGGCGACGCCACAGCGTGGGCGCGAAGGCGGACGCGGCCATGACCACCCCGGCGATCGGGGTGGTGGGATCGAGGACCGGCACTTCGGCGGCCACCACGGGGCGCAGGTCGGTCACCGCCCACGCGGCGGCGTGGAAGCCGATCCCCGTCAGCAGCCCGCCCACGCCGAGGACCCCGAGGAGCACGGCCGTGCGTCGCGACCCGAGCAAGCGTTCGGCGTACGCGAGCGCCGTCAGCGCGAGCGCCACCGACACGACGGCGTCGATCGGCGAGTCCGGGATCACGAGCGCGGTGATCACCGTCCACCAGCGACCGACGGTGAAGGTCGCGAGGGGCCCGGCCCCCCAGACCGACGCGTCCTGTCCCCATAGCGTGCCCGTCAGGGCGGCCGTGGACAGCACCACCACGACGAACGCGGACGAGACCGGATGCAGCGCGAGGTACCGTCGGACGGCCCGAACGAATGCGGCCCCGCGTTCGCGGGTACGCCGACCGCGCGCCGGGGCGGCGGGGTCGGGCGGAGCGTCGGACATCGGCGGGATGCTACTCGGCGACTCTGTGGGCAGCACTCAGTACCAGATGTCCAGGAGGGGCGTGGCGGCAGGAGCGAACGCGCCGTCGATCTCGCCGAGTCGGGCGGGCTCCCCCGCGACCAGTCCGGCCGAGGCCAGTTCGGTGGCGCGCACGCCCCCGAGCAGCAGCGAGGCGAGCGCCCCGACCGGCATCCGCACGTCGGGCTCGGCGTCGGTGGGTTCCACGACCGCGGCCCCGCCGGCGTCGATGCGCACGGCCCACGCGCCGTGTGCGAAGCCGAGGGGGTCGTCGATCCCGAAGACCATGTCGAGCGCGCCCGAGTAGTCACGGGATGCCAGAGCCCGCGGCACGTCGAGCACCCTGAGCCAGTGGTGGTCGGTGAGGGTGGCCGTGACCGCCCGGCGGTCGGAGATCATCCACTGCACCGGCGGGGCCGGCGGCTGCAGGTCGGCCTTCACGCGGGCGACGAGGTCGTGTTCGAGGGCGAATCGCCACAGCGCAGCGAGCGACTCGTCGCCATCGGCGAACAGCGCGCGCACCTGCAGGTCGTGGGCGGTGTAGTCCTCGCGCTCGTCGAGCGTGTACACCAGGATGCCCCGCTCGACGCCGTCGAGGTCGCGGTACGCCACGGCGCGGATCTTCTTGGCATCCTTCGACTCGGGCGTCAGCCCGGCGACACCGCGCCAACGGCCCTCCCACCCGGGGACCGCGCCCGGTCGGCGCACGCGGATGCGCTCGTGCACCGCGGCCAGCCGCTCGGGCAGGCTCTCGGGTGCGACGAAGTCCAGACGCCCCGGTGCGACCGGACCCGTCCAGCGGGCGCGGCTGGTGTCCACGACGACGTCCGATGCCCAGGCGGCGGGAGAGAAGCCCCACCGCCCGTAGATCGTGGCCTCGGTCACGGTGAGACCCGCCAGGGCGTATCCCGCGGCGGCGGCCGTGCGCAGTTCGCCGGTGAGCATCGCCCGTGCGATCCCGCGGCGGCGGTGCGTGGGCGCGACCGTGACCGCGCTGATCGACCAGAGCGGGAGCGTGCGGCCCGGCGAGACGGTGAGCTCGCTCGCCCACGAATCCACGGTGGCGACGGGAGCCTCGGGAACGGCGCCCGCGCGGTCGAACACTCCCGTGAGTCGACGATCGCGCAACGACTTCCGCGCGCTCTCGACCTCTTCGGCGGTCGGCTCCTCGCCGAGGAATCCCCGCGACACCGACCTCAGGAACGGTGCGAAGGCGTCTCCGTCGGGGTCGACAAGGGCGTACTCGAGGCCGGATTCGGCCAATGCGTTCGAGGAGGCGGTGTCCAGCGGAAGGGTCGAGGTCTGCGTCGGAGCCATGCTCCCAGCCTAGAGACGACCGGGGACACTCCGCCCGAGGGTCTCAGTGGGTCGCTTGGATGGAACGCAGGCGCGACAGCACCTGGTCGCGCAACTCGTCCGGCGCGGTCTCCTTGCACGCCCGCGCCACGACCTCGGTGAGGGTCCGGGCCACGAGCGCTTCGTCCTGGCATCCGGGGCAGTTCTCGAGGTGCTCGCGGATGTCGTTGTGCTCGGTCTTGCAGACCTCGTTCCGGAGGTACTCCTCCAGATCGCGTCGGGCCTTGTCGCAGCCGCAGTCGCTCATTTCTTCACTCCCGTCGCGGCCTGGATGCCGCGCTCCTTCGCATAATCCGACAGCAGGTCGCGCAGCAGCCGCCTGCCGCGGTGCAGACGGCTCATGACCGTGCCGATCGGGGTCTTCATGATGTCGGCGATCTCCTGGTAGGCGAAGCCCTCGACGTCGGCGAGGTACACCGCCATCCGGAAATCCTCGGGGATCGACTGCAGGGCGTCCTTGACGACGGACGCGGGCATGTGGTCGATCGCTTCGGCCTCGGCCGAGCGGGCGCTCGTGGCCGTGGTGGACTCGGCGCCGCCGAGTTGCCAGTCCTCGAGGTCGTCGATGGCGCTCTGATAGGGCTCGCGCTGCTTCTTGCGGTACGTGTTGATGTACGTGTTCGTCAAGATGCGGTACAGCCACGCCTTGAGATTGGTGCCCTGGGTGAACGTCGACCACGAACCGAAGGCCTTGACGAAGGTCTCCTGCACGAGGTCGGCCGCGTCGGCCGGGTTGCGCGTCATGCGCATCGCCGCCGCATAGAGCTGATCCATGAAGGGCAGCGCCTGCTCTTCGAACTGCGCGCGAGGCTCCGTCGCATCTGCCGTGTCGTCCATCAGGCGCAAGTCTACGTCGGGCGTTCCCGACGCCCACTGCAGCGCCGGACGCTGGAGAAGTGCGGTCATGTGTCGTCCCCCTTTCAGTAGGGTAGGAACCGATGAGCGACCACGGGTATTCCCCCCTTTCCCCGACCGCCGCGCCGCGCGGAGAATGGGCCGCGCCCGTCGCCGACACGGCGGTGGATGCCACGGTGACCGTCCCCGGCTCGAAGTCGCTGACCAACCGCGAGCTCGTGTTGGCGGCGCTCGCCGACGGCCCGGGTGTCCTGCACGCGCCCCTGCACTCCGACGACTCCGCCCGCATGATCGACGCGCTGCGTGTCCTGGGCGTGGGGATCGAAGAGGTCGACGAGGGTTCGCCCTTCGGGCCCGACCTGCGCGTGACGCCTCCCGCCGCCTTCACCGGCGGCACGACCGTGGATTGCGGTCAGGCCGGCACCGTCATGCGCTTCGTGACGCCCGTCGCCGGACTCTCCCGCGGCGACGTGCATCTCACGGCCCACGAGAGCGCCCTGCACCGCCCGATGGGCGCGATGATCTCGGCCCTGCGCGAGGTCGGCGTCGACATCGACGACGGGGGCAACTGGACCCTGCCCTTCACCGTCCGCGGGCACGGACAGGTGCGCGGCGGCGAGGTCGAGATCGACGCGAGCCAGTCGAGCCAGTTCGTGTCGGGGCTGCTTCTGGCCGCGCCGCGCTTCGACGTCGGCCTGCACCTCCGGCACGTGGGCTCGCGCCTGCCGAGCCTGCCGCACATCGACATGACCATCGAAGCGCTCGCCCACCGCGGCGTCCACGTCGAGCGTCCGTCCACGGGCGAGTGGATCGTCCCCGCGGGCCCCGTGCGCGCGAAGGACATCGCGATCGAGCCCGACCTCTCCAACGCCGCCCCGTTCCTCGCGGCGGCGATGGTCGCCGGCGGCTCCGTCGCGATCACCGGATGGCCGGCGCACAGCACGCAGCCCGGTGCGCTCCTCCCCGAGATCCTCGGCGAGATGGGCGCCCACGTCAGCCGGCGCGGCGGCACCCTCACCGTCACGGCCGGCGACCGCATCGTCGGCGCCGAGCTCGACCTGGCCGCCGCGGGCGAGCTGGCGCCCACGATCTTCGGGCTCGCCGCGTTCGCCGACGGCCCCACGACCCTGCACGGGATCGGGCACATCCGCGGCCACGAGACCGACCGCATCGCCGCCCTCGTGGGCAACCTGCGCAGCCTCGGGGGCGAGGCGCACGAGCTCGAGGACGGCATCCGCATCGTCCCCGCTCCTCTCCACGGCGGCGGGTGGAAGGCGCACCACGACCACCGGATGGCCACGACGGGCGCCCTCATCGGCTTGCGCACCCCGGGCGTCGTGATCGATGACATCGGCACCACGGCGAAGACCCTGCCGCAGTTCGCCGCCCTCTGGCACGCGATGCTGGGCACCGATGTCTCGGGCTGACGCGTGAGCTGGCTCGACGACGACGCCGACGACGACGAACCGGAATTCGACGAGTCGTCGGTCCGGGTCCGCCCGAATCCCAAGGGGAACCGGCCGCGCACGAAGCGCCGACCGGCGCACGCCGACGCCCGCATCGCCCGGGTCCTGGCCGTCGATCGCGGCCGCTACACGGTGCTGATCGACGAGGACGGCCCCGACGAGCGCCGTGTGCTCGTCACGCGGGCCCGCGAGCTCCGCAAGCAGGCCATCGTCAACGGCGACCGCGCCCGCGTGGTCGGCGATCTCTCGGGCACCGAGGGGACGCTCGGCCGCATCATCGGGATCGAGGAGCGCACGTCGCTGCTCCGCCGCAGCGCCGACGACACCGATCAGGTCGAGCGCGTCATCGTGGCCAACGCCGACCAGATGCTCGTCGTCGTCGCCGCCGCCGACCCCGAGCCGCGCGAACGCCTCGTCGACCGGTACCTCGTCGCTGCCCTGGATGCCGGCATCCGTCCGTTGCTCGTGGTGACCAAGACCGACCTGGCCGACCCGAGCGAGTTCCTCGCGCACTTCGACGGCGTCGACCTCCGCGTGTTCACCAGCGGGCAGGACGCCATGCCGCTCGAGCGCATCGGCGAGGCCCTCGTCGGGCACTCGACGGTGTTCGTCGGGCACTCCGGCGTCGGCAAGTCCACGCTCGTGAACGCGCTGACGGGCTCGGTGCGCGCGACGGGTCACGTCAACGAGGTGACGGGGCGAGGGCGCCACACCTCGTCGTCGACGGTCTCGCTGCGCTACCGCGGCCCGGCCGGGTCGGGGTGGGTCATCGACACCCCGGGCGTGCGCTCGTTCGGCCTGGGGCACGTCAACCCCGCGAACGTCCTCGCCGCCTTCACCGACCTCGCCGAAGTGGCCGAGGAGTGCCCGCGCGGCTGCACGCACCTGCCCGACGCCCCCGACTGCGCGATCATCGAGGCCGTGGCATCCGGTCGCCTGGGTCCGGGAGCGGCGGCACGACTGGATTCGCTGCAACGGCTGCTCACGACGTTCCAGTCCATCGAGCGTTCTAGGCTGGAGGGGTGACGATTCTCGAAGCCGGCCAGGCCGCTCCCGATTTCACCCTGCTCGACCAGGACGAGCACCCCGTCTCGCTGAGCGACTTCCGCGGTCGCCGCGTGATCGTGTACTTCTACCCCGCGGCGCAGACGCCCGGGTGCACGACGCAGGCGTGCGACTTCCGCGACAGCCTCGCGTCGCTGCAGGGCGCGGGGTACACCGTGCTCGGCGTCTCTCGCGACACCCCCGAGAAGCTGCGCTCCTTCCGCGACAGCGACGGACTCACCTTCCCGCTGCTGAGCGACCCCGACCACGCGGTGCACGAGGCGTACGGTGCGTGGGGCGAGAAGCAGAACTACGGCAAGACCATCACCGGCGTGCTCCGTTCCACCTTCGTCGTCGACGAAGAGGGCCGCATCGTCGAGGCGCAGTACAACGTCAAGGCCACCGGCCACGTCGCGCGCCTGCGCAAGGCCCTGGGCCTGGCCACCGCCTGACCCACCGGTCTCCCCCTCTCCCTTCGACGCTCCGCGTCAGAGCCCGCCCGCGGACACGACTCGACGCCGCGCGCCGGAGCACGCCCGCAGACACGACGAAGGAGATCCGAACCCGGAAGACGGCTGCGGCCCGTGATGACGCGGCGGCCGAACGACGCGGGACACGGTTCTCCTTCGTTGTGCCCGCGCCACCGCGCCCACGCGCACGCGCGGGACGGTGGATGGACCGCGGCACGGCGAATGGATCCGGGGTCGACCGGGGGGGCGGCGACGCCGTGCGTCAGGTGTCGTCGCGTCGTCGCGGGGCCGCGGCTCGTACGGCGAGCACGAGCAGGACGAGGCCCACGACGGCCGGCGCGGCGATGAGCAGCGCGGCCGTGGCGGACGCCCACTCCCCCGTCACGGCGCCGATCGCGACCGACAGGATCAGCAGCTGCGTCACGATGCCGCCGGAGCGCCCGGCCGAGACGTCGCGCGCTGTCGCGACGGCGAACGCCCCGATCGCAGCCGCGCCGATGACGGTGAGCACGATGAGCGCGAGCGAGCTGACGACCGAATCGGTGTCTCCGCCCACGAGCGCGACCACCTGCCACCCGGCGAGGGCCAGGATGCCGACCGCCTCGAGTCCGAGCACGAGAGCTGCCAGAAGACGAACCGGCATCACCGCATCCTTCCCGACGAGTGTTTCCCCGGCGTTGCAACCTGGAAACCTGCCGGTTACCTCTTGATCGGCCGGAAGCGCTGTGGGAGCATGGGAAAAGCCGTGTGCTCCCACAGCGACGTGGGGCGAGCGATCGCTCGCGTTCCCACCAGGGTACCGGACCCGAACCCCGGTGCCCGCCGATGAAAAATCTTCCGCAACAAGGAGCACCCCTATGGATTGGCGCGACAAAGCAGCCTGCCTGACCGTCGACCCCGAGCTGTTCTTCCCCGTGGGCAACACCGGGCCCGCGGTCGACCAGATCGAGAAGGCCAAGTCGGTCTGCGCGCGCTGCACCGTCACCGAGGTCTGCCTGCAGTACGCCCTCGAGTCCGGCCAGGACTCGGGCGTGTGGGGCGGCCTCTCCGAGGACGAGCGCCGAGCCCTCAAGCGTCGCGCCGCGCGCGCCCGCCGCGCGTCCTGACGACGGTCTCGGCAGAGACGAAACCCACCCCTCGGGGTGGGTTTCGTCGTTTTCGGCGGGTCACAGAATCAGTGATGCGCACAACCTCAGCGGGTTCCTCCCCGCGCTCGGAGGTTGCGCGCATCGCTGAGCGTGCGACCCCGCGACGGTCAGCCCGCCGAGCGGTCGATGTAGCGCAGCGGGATCTCGATCGTGACCTCGGTGCCGTTGCCCATCAGGGTGTGCCAGTCGATCGTGCCGCCGAGTTCGCCCTGGATCAGCGTCCGCACGATCTGCGTGCCGAGGCCCCGGCCGACCTGCCCCTCGGGGAGACCGACACCGGTGTCGCGTACGCGCACCTCGAGCATCTCGTCGCCGCGCTCGGCCGAGATCTCGACGTCGCCCTCCTGGCCGGCCAGTCCGTGCTCGACGGCGTTCGTGACGAGTTCGGTCAGCGCCAGAGCGAGGGGGGTGGCGTACTCGCTGGGCAGCGTTCCGAACCGGCCGGTGCTGCGCGTGCGGGCACGGGTGTTCGGGGCCGCCGCCACCTCGGCGACGAGCTTCAGCACGCGCGCGAACACGTCGTCGAAGTCGACGTTCTGCGCCAGCCCCTCGGACAGGGTGTCGTGGACCACCGCGATCGCCGAGACGCGCCGCATGGCCTGGGTCAAGGCATCCCGGGCTTCGTCGGAGTGCGTGCGCCGCGCCTGGATGCGCAAGAGGGATGCCACGGTCTGGAGGTTGTTCTTGACGCGGTGATGGATCTCGCGGATCGTCGCGTCCTTGGTGATGAGCTCCTGCTCCTGGTGGCGGATCTCGGTGACGTCGCGGCTGAGCACGATCGCGCCGATCCGCGTCCCCCGGTCGCGGAGCGGGATCGTCCGCAGCGACACCTGGACGCCCCGCGCCTCGATGTCGGCGCGCCACGGCGCCCGACCGGTGACCACGATGGGGAGCGACTCGTCGACGTCCTGGCGCTTGGCGGGGAGGATGCGCTCGGTGACCTCGGCGAGGGACTCCCCCTCGAGCTCGTCGTCGAAGCCCATGCGATTGAACGCCGAGAGCGCGTTGGGGCTCGCGAACGTGGTGATCCCGTCGACGTCGAGGCGGATCAGGCCGTCGGAGGCACGGGGCGCCCCGCGCCGCGGCGAGGTGGGGGCCTTCAGATCGGGGAACTCCGCCGACGAGATCATGCCGAACAGGTCGTCGGCGCAGTCGTTGAAGGTGATCTGCTGGCGTGAGGGGGTGCGGGTCTCGCCGAGGTTGGTGTGGCGGGTCAGCACGCCCACGGTCGCCACGGCGTGCCCTTCGCGGGAGAGCTCGCGCACGATGGGCACCGCGCGCACGCGCGTCGGGGTCTCTTCGAACCAGTCGGGGGATGCCGAGTCGACGATGCGTCCGCTCTGGAACGCCTCGCGCACCTGCGTCCGCCACTGGGGGCGCACGCGGTCGCCGACGATGTCGCGGTAGAACAGCGTCGCCGCTCCCCCGGGCCGGGTGTGCGCGACGGCGACGAACGAGTCGTCGGGGGTGGGAACCCAGATCACGATGTCGGCGAAAGCGAGGTCGGCCAGCAGCTGCCCGTCACCGGCGAGCCGGTGCAGCCACTCGACATCGGCCTCGCTGGAGCGGCCCTGGGCGTAGACGAGTTCGCTGAGTGTCGACACCCCTCCACACTAGAGGCCCGCATCCCACGGGAATGCCGCTGCCCCGGGTGCACGCACCCGGGGCAGCGGCGGAGGGGGTCAGGCCTGCGTCACGCCCACCGTGTAGGTGGCCTGCGACGAGCCGTACGCGACCGCGCCGGTGGTGACCCCGAAGGAGCGCACCAGAACGATGGCGTTGGCCGTCCCTCCGACGGTCGGCACGGTGGCGAACGTCGGAGAGACGTATCCGTCCGCGTCGGGGTCGAACTCGAGCACGTCGGTGTCGGTGAGGCTCACCGTCACGACGGAGCCGTCGGCCAGCGGCATACCGTCCCGTGCCACGTCGATCGACAGCGGGAACGAGTCACCCACCTCGACGTCGGAGATGTCGTACGCGCTCGCCGTGATCTGACCGGAAGCGGAGGCCGCGGGAGCGGCGACCGCGACCGCCACGACCGGGACGCTCCAGGCGAGGGCGGTGGTGAATGACCGCCGTGAGACGCCGTCGGCGGGAGTGGACTTGTTCATGATCAGGTGTTCCGTTCCTGGGTGAAGGCGATACCGGTGACGACGCTCACCGCGTCGCCGTGTAGGAGAGCGCGACGGTGTTGGCACCCGACGCGCCGGCGATCTCGACGGTCGCCGCGCCCGCCGGGAGCGAGGTCAGCGCCGTCTTGAAGATCGCCTCGGCCGAGGCCCCCGGGGCGAGGGACGAGAGCGTCTTCGTGCCGTACGCGCTCTTCACCCGCACGGTGACCGTCTCGGGCGAGGTGTTCTTCACGGTGACCGTGAGGCGCGCCTTGCCCCCGACGACGGCGGCCGTCGCGGTGCCGTCGATGGTGAGGGCGGTCGCCTTCGCCACGACCGTGAGCGCGGGGAGGGTGACCGTCGTCGCCCGGGAAGCCGCGGCGGTGATCGTCACGGTGCCGATGCCCGAGGCCGTCACCGACGGAGCGGCGGCCAGACCGAGAGCGTCCGAGGTGACCCGCACGCTCGTCTTGCCACCGGCGAACGTGGCCGGCCCCGAGACGGTGAAGGTCACCGAGACGCCCGACATCGCGTGCCCGGACTCATCGGCGACCGAGACGCCACCCGGCGCTGCGGTGTCGCCCACGACGACGGTCCGCGCCGTCCCGCGCGCGGTCAGCACCGGCGCATCGGTCGAGCCCACCGACGCCAGCGACGCCGAGGCGACGGCGGAGACGTTGCCGGCCTTGTCGGTGGCACGCGCCTGAACGGTGTGTCCCCGGGAATCGAGGGTCAGGGCGGCGGAGTACGCCGTCCAGACGCCGCCGTCCACCCGGTACTCGGTCGAGGCGACACCCGAACCGGCATCCGTCGCCGAGACCGTCACGGTGCGACCGCTCACGGAAAGTGCGACCTGAGGCGCGTCCCGGTCGACCGCCACGGAGACGGGGATGCGCACGACGCTGCCGCTGGGCTGTGCCCGCACGATGATCTGGCTGGCGGCGACCGCGTCGGCGGGCACCGTCAGGGCGAGGTTCGCCGCGCCGCCCGACACCGTGACGGGTGCGAACGTGGCGGAGCTCCCGACCCACTCGACCGTCGCCGTGGTGTTGACGGGGCTACCGGTGGAGGTGAGGTCCAGACCCGACACCGCGAGCGAGAGCGAGGACGTGGCCGTGACGGGGGCCGACGGGATGCCGGTCACCTGGGCCGAGCGCCGAGCGAAGTCGGGAGCGAGCCCGGGGTTCGCCTTCACGTAGTCGATCCACGCGTCGCGGTCGATGAGGCCGGAGTCCTTCGTTCCGGTTCCCTGCGTGAAGATCCGGAAGTTGTCGCCGCCCTGCACGAGGAAGCTGAACGACCCGATGCGGTACGAGGCGGTGGGGTCGATCGGCGCGCCGTCGACCGAGATCGAAGTGACCCGGTCGCCGGCCGCGCGGGAGGCGTCGAAGGTGTATGCGACGTTCTTCGACAGACCGAGCTTCAGGAAGGGCCGAGAGGGCACCGTCCCATCCGGGTTGGTCTGCCACTGCTGCTCGAGCAGGGTCTTGAACTGCGCGCCGGTCAGCGAGGTCGTCCACAGGTTGTTCACGAACGGGAGCACCGCGTTGGCTTCGGCGTAGGTGACCACGCCGTCGGGAGCGTACGCCAGGTCGGCGCGCAGGCCGCCCGGGTTCACCACACCGATCTGCGCGCCGCCCCGCTCGGCCGTACCGAGGCTGGCCACGAGCGAGTCGGCCACGAGGTTGCCGAGCGTCGACTCCTTCGAACGGTCGTCGCGGGAGCCGCCACCGTACACACCGTTGGTGTAGGCGCCACCGGCGAACGCGGTCGTGATGTCCTTCGACACCGACCCGACGGGCTGGTTGCCGATCTGCGCGGCCGCGGCCAGGGCGGCATCCGTGATGCTCTTGACCTGGGCGACCCGCGGGTAGGTCGACACGAGCGTGTTCGTGGCCACCTTGGTGCGGGCGACGTTGGCACCCGTGTAGGAGAGCACGTCGCCGGTCGTGTCGGACACCGTCAGGACAACGTTGCCGATGTTCTCGCCGTAGTTCCCGGTCTGGATGACCGGGCGCATGCGACCTTCGACTCCGGGGACCGGAGCGTCCCACGCGTACGTCTTGTGCGTGTGCCCGGTGAAGATCGCGTCGACCTTCGCCGAGGTCTCGGTGACGATCTCGGCGAACGGACCGCCCGCGGCGATCTCCTGCTGCAGGGTCGCCCCGTCGGGGGTGCCGGCGCCGGCGCCCTCGTGGTAGGCGGCGACGATGACGTCCGCTTCCCCGTTGGCGGGGTCGCCGTCGGTCAGCTGGGCCGCGACGCGGTTGGTGGCCTCGACGGGGTCGCCGAAGTCGAGTTCACTGATGCCGCCGGGCGAGACGAGCGCCGGGGTCTCCTGCGTGACCGTGCCGATGACGCCGACCCGCAGACCCGACACCGTGCTGATCGCGTACTCGGGCAGCGCCGGGGTGGTCGTCCCCTTGCGGTACACGTTGGCACCGAGGTAGGCGAACTTCGCGTTGGGGCCCGTGCCGACCACGCGGTCGACGAGGTCGGCGAAGCCGCGGTCCAACTCGTGGTTGCCGATGGCGGAGGCCTTCAGGTCGAGCGCGTTGAGCACGTCGATCGTCGGCTGGTCGTCCTGAGAGGCCGACGCGAACGGCGAGGCGCCGATGTTGTCGCCGCTGGAGAGGAAGAGGGTGTTGTCCTCTCCGTACTGGGCGCGCAGCTGCTCGACGGTGCCGGCGAACTGCGGGGTGTTGGCGTCGATGCGCCCGTGGAAGTCGTTGATGTCGACCAGGTTCAC
This sequence comes from Microbacterium sp. 5K110, assembly GCF_005774735.1. Classification (GTDB taxonomy): domain Bacteria; phylum Actinomycetota; class Actinomycetes; order Actinomycetales; family Microbacteriaceae; genus Microbacterium. The sequence continues at coordinate 53,070 of NZ_VBUM01000011.1, forward strand.
CGTCGCGGTGGGGGTGAGGTCGACGCCGACGATGACGGGGTCGTGGTCGCTGGAGCGGAACGCGGAGGTGTCGTAGAAGTTCGTCGCGTTGTAGTTGTAGCGGCTGTACTCCAGAGCGATCGACTCACCCGAGTTGATGTTCCAGATGTCGGCGCCGCGGACGCGCGAGTCGGCCGACGCCGACGCGAAGACGTGGTCGAGCGATCCGCTCTGTCCGCTGAACGAGTAGGAGTACTTGCCCGACTTCGACCCCTGGTCGATGTAGCCGGCGGTGGTGAGGACAGCGATCGGGTCTTCCTTCGAGTAGGCGTTGAAGTCGCCCATCAGGAACACCTTGTCGGTGCCCCACTCGCTCTTCAGACCGTCCGCGAAGGACACCAGGTCACCGGCCTGCGCGACGCGCGAGGCGTTCGAGGCGCCCTGACCGTCGCCCTTGTCGGCGTTCTCGCCACTCCCCGACCCCTTCGACTTGAAGTGGTTGACGATCGCGATGAACTCCGAGTCGTCGCCCTTTCCGACGAGGCCGAACTTCTGCGCGAGCGGGCGGCGAGCGTTGTCGAAGGCCGAACCCGTGGTGAGGATGCGCGAGTCGCCCTCGGTCCGCACCGCCGCCTTCTTGTAGATGAAGGCGGTCCGGATGACGTCCTCCGTCGCCGGCAGGGCAGACGGGGATGCCACGAAGGCCCACACGTCGCTGCCGGCCGCGGTGTTCAGCGCCGCGGTGAGGGTGCTGAGCGCGGTGTCGCGGTTCTTGCCGAAGGCGGCGGAGTTCTCGATCTCCTCGAGGCTCACGACGTCGGCGCCGAGGGCGGTGATCGCCGTGACGATCTTGTCCTGCTGGCGCTGCAGGTTCGTGGCGTTCGCGGCGCCGCGGGCGTCGCAGCCCGTGTTGACGGTGATCGGGTTGCCGGCGCGGTCGTTGTAGAAGGAGCAGCCGGAGAGGGTGTCACCCGTGGTGGTGAAGTAGTTCAGGACGTTGAAGGTCGCGACCTTGATATCTCCGCCCACCGCGGCGGGAGCCTCGGCACGCACGCGGGAGAAAGCCGCCGGAGACACCGAGGCGTCGTTGTCGGCGGTCAGCTGCGTGGTCGGCTGGAACTTCCAGGCGTTGTTGCGGTAGTCGAGCACCACCGGTCGCGTGAACGTCGCCGCAGCGCCGACCGAGACGGTGGTCTTGCTCAGGTACGGCAGCGGGATCGCCTTGTTGGCGGTGCTGCCCAGGAAGTTGATCGTCGCGCCGTCATCGAGCGTGACCGCGCGCGCGGCGTTGTCGGCCACCGCGGCGGTGTAGTCCGCCGTTCCGGGGCGAGCGATCTCGGTGGGCGTGATGAGCGGCTTCGTGCCGGTGGCCAGGCCGATCTCGCCGTACTGATTGGTCGAGTAGGTGTTGCTGACGGTGTAGTCGCCCTGCGGAGCGACGAGCATGCCCTCGAGCGCCTCGCGCTGCGACGCTTCACGGGGGACGGCGACGGTGGCGGGGGTGACGCTGCCGGTGCCGACCTTGCTCAGACCGCCCGCGGCGACCGACAGCTGGGTGAGGCCGAAGTACTCCGCGACGGTTCCGGTGACCTGCACGAGGTCGCCGACGGCTACCTGGGACACGGTCGACGGCGAATAGATGAACAGGCCGTCGGAGGCGGTGTGGGTGGCGAGGTCGACCGCACCGCCCGTCCCCTCGGTCTGGACGTAGTACCCGGCGAAACCGCCGGTGGGGTACGCCGCCGTGACGACACCGCGCGTGGTGACGCTCTGCCCGGTCAGGGGCGAGGAATCACCCGTGCCCTGGATGGTCGCGATCGGGGTGACGGATGCCGCGGGCGTCGACGGTGACGGGCTCGGCGATGCGCTGGGCGACGCAGAGGGGGATGCGGACGGAGAAGCGGACGGCGACGGCGAGGGCGTCGTCGATGCGGAGTTCTGCGGCGTGATCGCGCTGGGCTGGGTGAAGTCGGCGCCGTTGTCGTCGGTGTCGGCGAACCCGGTGCGAGCGAGCGAGTTCGGCACGCTGTTCGCGCCGGTCACGGTGGCCACGCTGCCCTCGAACGTGTTCGAGGCGCCGTAACCGAGGAGGTCGGCGATCGCGGTCTGGTTCGTGACGCTGCCGGTGGGAGCGGTGACCGCGCTCGTGGTCTTGGCGAGGATGAGCGTGCCGGTCGTACCCGACGGCGTGATCTTGCCCGCGAGGTCGAGGTCGGGGGTGGGCAGCGCCGCTCCGGTGGACCCGTTGCCGTTGAGCTGGACGAGGAAGTACGCGTGCGCCTTGATGGTGCCGCTGAGCGCGCCCACCCCGTTGGATGCGCCGGTGCCGGTGGCCGAACGGTACTGCAATGACCAGCTGGACAGGTCGACGTCGACCCCACCCGGGTTGTACAGCTCGACGAACTTCTTCGCGTACGGCGCGTTCGCGCTGCCGCCCTTGAGGTAGGCCTCGTTGATGACGACGCCCGAGCCGCCGGTGTCGGCCTGAGCGGGTGCGATCGCCGCGAGGGGGATGAGCGCCCCGACGATCGCGGCGGCGAGGGCGCTGGACAGCGCCGACATGGACAACGGGCGCGCAGACATGGCGATCTCCTAGATAGGCGTGGGGAACCACGTGCGACCGTAGGGATCGATGATCACCGGCGGGGGATCGCGAGGTTAGCGGTTCACGAACGCGGCGCTTCACGACGGTGTCTCCGGGCGCGGGAGTGGCGTGGCGACGGGCGCGGCGTCGGGTGAACATCTGCGGGTGAAGGAGTCGGATCGGGCACTCGGGGGACATAATGATCGCGTGTCCGAGGCCCCCTCACCTCCCGACCGGTTCGCGACCCCCGAGTCCGTGGCCCGGGTGCTGGGGATCGACGTCGCGACGGTGCTGTCGCTCGTGACGGAGGGCCGGATCCGCGGGGTGTGGATCGGCGACCCCGAGACCTGCCGCGTCGAGCTCGACAGCGTGGAGGGCTACCTCGACGATCAAGCCGAGAACGCCCGCAGAACGGCGCTCTGGCTGCAGTCGCAGACCGCGAGCTTCCCCGAGCTGTGGGGCCACGGCGACGTGCGCCATCCCGACTGATCAGCGGTCCTCTTTCACCCGTGGATCACGCCGGTCGGCGGGGTCGGTGACGCTCGCCGACACCCACGGGCTCCCCTACGGTCGGGGCCACTGATCCCACCGGTAGCCCTGAGACGGAAGCCCCCCATGCCCGTTC